>CAZTJD010000015.1:0-39335 GCA_964613985.1 uncultured Anaerolineales bacterium | reverse complement strand
ATATCAACGTACAGGCTTTGACCGTAGAAGCCGCACTGACACGGAAACGGTCACATATCTACCATGCTGCATTGATGGATCCTCACACAGCAGCGGAACTGGACATTGAGCAAATCTATGCCCTGGTGGATGATTTGATCGAGTCCCATGGGGATTGGCTGCCGGATTATGAGTGAAAACTGAAGATTGAATCACTAGCTTTTTATGGACAGGTTGGAGCAAGATAAAAAGGATTAAGATTAAGTGGGATGTGATTTCGCTGGGCATTGTACTGAACGATTCGCCCACTGCATAGGGGGTTCGGGTAGCTTTATCGATCAAAAGTAAGACAAGTGTTGTGGGAGATGAGGTGTATTTGGAAATCCGGTTTGAAATGCCTCAGGATCAGGTGCCTTGAAAGGGATCTGAGTCAATGGGTTGGGTTATTGGTCCGTATGGGATCCTTTTTGTATTCTTTTGTTTGGATGCCAGTCGGCAGCGGTGGCTGGCTGTGCGCTTACTACTCGGTCAACCTGTTCGGAAATATCTTCGGCATTGCTCATATGAATTTCGAGCGCGGTAGAGAAGACCTTTACCTGCGTCTGCGTAAGTTCTGGAGGAGGGACGGGTCCTTGAGTGGAACTGGTTGTTACGAAAAATAGGGTTATCCGGCAAGGAGCGAATCTCACTATGTTTAGAAGATGCGCGGCTGATTTGCTGGAGTGGGTTACAATAGAAGCAACTTCTGTGCAAGAACCATTCCCCCAATTATGTCACCGATAAATGCTAAAATTGCGGTTGCAATGAAAAATATTCTCATTATAAAAAGTTGTTTTTTAACGGGATATCATGAGCAGATTTTCGAAGGAAAAACCCAAATTCCCCTCGTGGATGAAATCTGATATATTCTTAGGAGCGACGACGCTCGTTTTATGGCTGATTTCAGCTGCTTTTAGTTTCTACGTGATGTTAGAATTTCAGCAGATGATCCTACGGCGGTTTGTTGCTTGCTTTTCTGACAATCGCTGGGGTTTTCAAGTCTTGCGCCAATGGTCGTCGATAATCTTGGTTGGTTTTTGGTTAGCGTTTGTAATTATCACTGGGGAATATCACTATCAAAAACTTCGTAAAGAATCTTCTTGGACGATATTTAAATGGTCTTATCTTGGTTTGATAATTTTGTTAGTTATTTCACTTATTCTTTAATGATCCAAAAGTGATGAAATACCATTCAAGGCAATAAATTAATATTGAATCAAAACCATTTTTTACCTAGGAAGATCTTTGTTTCACATCTAATTTTGCACCCGCACTTAATTTGGTCTCGATGATTCTGGATTTCAGTATTGCCTTTATTTAGAGGATCCTACTCAAAATTTAAAAAATCCAAAGATTATTTAAATTTTTGCGGAATCAAATTTGAAAATATAAACCATGAAAACAAAGAACTTTTTCCTGGGTATATTGGGGATCACCATATTAGGCTTCATCCTGGCTTTATTTGCTGAAATTATCGTGGATAACAAGAGATCACCACCTAACCTTATTACCTCGTCATCCATCCACTCAAATGAAATTCCTGGAGATATACCCAGAGACCCAGACTGGATAATACCACTTCATGAAATTGAATCAGCTTGTGGAAATCCTTGGATCATCTCTACAACCTTAGCGAAACTAAACAACACTCCTAACGAATTGATTACTTATGGCTTGTCGGAGTGTTACATGTCCATTGGAGACGACGCCTTTGCCAGCCATTTATGGCATCAGGGGGTTAGTCTAACCGGCAATCCACCAACATTATCGGATACAACCCAACTCATAGGGGAGAATGTCAAAATATTTCTCAATTACGATGCAGACTTTGAGAAGTTAGGCTTACCAGAACCTGAAACTTTCAGTTTATCAGGATTTATCATCCATGACCTAAACGGGGATGCTGTGTCAAATCCTGAAGAGCCACGGATTCCTAATGTTGAGATTTGTTTACAAAGGGAAGCCTTAGATCAGATTTGTCAAAAGTCGGGGAAAGATGGTGAATATCGTTTTGATAAAATCCTTCCGGGTGGATGGAGATTCCAAATTAAGAGCCCATCGAATGAGAGGTTGAATACGTTTCGCTATACCAACCACCTGGTTCAGGAAAATTACCACGTACTCGAAACCGAGGTAAATGGTTATATCATCAAGGAGAGGTATCTCAATCTTTCAAAAATTTTGCCGATTGAAGAGGAGTTCCTTGTCTTGGTTGATGTAGATCGAGAACAAGATTTCTATTTGATGCATGAATGGGCAACTTATGTTTCATCCCAAGAAGATAATCGACTTTTCAATATAACCGCCTACTACGATTTTGACGTTCGACCAGGTCTTACCCGTATTTTCGATGGGTCATCCGGACCAACTTATGACCAACATGATGGACTGGATGTAAGTTGTCCGATTGGCACGGAAATATTAAGTGTGGCAGAAGGGCGTGTGATTGCCATTTTTGACAACAGCACTGTAGTAATTCGGCATGACAACCAACTCGTTTCTGTTTACGGGCACGGGATTCCACTGGTTGAAGAAAACCAATTTGTTCCGAGGGGTTACCCGGTCGCATTGTGCGACGAGTTAAATACCGATGGAGGTCCACACCTGCATTTTGCTGTGTGGAAGAACACACACTGGCTCCCAATGATGATCTACGAGATACCTGTTTTCGCTGACCTTATCCAAACAACTGAAGCATGGGTGGTAAATAAAGCCCCTTTAGTTGAAGACCATTTTACCTATTTATTGCATGGTGGCCGAGGGATCTGGACCGAAATTAACAACCCCCATTTTCCTTATGCGATTATCTCCAAGAAATAAATAAATGCTTTCGCTGACGGACAATGTCAGGTTAAAAGACAGATGATTACAAAAAAATATTGACTAGCTGAGAAGTGCGCCTATCAACCATATAAGCATTCACCTGGATAACCCACCCGATGAGATGAGCTCTCTCGCTTAAGCGTTATCCCACATGATCGAAGAAATTGGACAGGGATATTCTACCAATTGGAAACCAAAGTCCACTCATCCAAAGGCAGTGCTGAAGCACAGCAGAATATCACCCAATGATCACTGATAGTGGATAACAGAGGGAAGCATCCTCAAAGTTAGCAGCCAAATCCCAGGTGTTAAAATTTCCATTAATCTCCGAAATTTTATGGGTTTCTTGGTCTTCCTGAAGCGGTTGGACGGTGGTGATCCATCCTTCCGTATTCAGAAGGATGGTGATGGTGATTTTCAGTAAATTCAAGAATAGGCGATCAGGTAGTCTGTGATTCCCATGGGAGTATATGAGGATTACAACGCAAGTTAGCGGTGCGGCATCCAAATAATCTTAACCCTAGTTATTATTGGCGGGTAGCTGATCTTCCAGAAATATGAACTACCTCCTAGAGCCATCGATGTGGATAAACTGCCTATTAAAAGCAAAGTTAACTTTTGGGGAGATGAAATCGGCTTAAAGATACCGATCGATGATTATCAGAGCGCGGGAGGTCGTCAGAATATAGAAGATGACGAGTTCGGATATTGGCCCGAAAGGAGTGTTTTTCGATCGGACGATGGTCAGTACGACTGACCAACCACACGCCCGAGGCCTGTTCAATCCCCTGGGTATAACCCTTGGGGATGCCCCCGGCGACCGTTTTGCATGGGATTGGGCCATGTTACAATTACACCTATCCATTTCACCTTCTCAACACCCGAGACGGTTACGAAAGTAAATTTCATGATGATTGAAATTAAAGATGAACCTGGTCAAAAATTGGATTTGAATGATTCTGAACAACAATTTCCTGTGTCTATAACATAAAATTGGAGGTTTTTATAATGATATCGCTAGAGAAACTTGAAGTCTGGTTTGTGACTGGCAGTCAGCACCTTTATGGAGATGAAGTTCTGCGACATGTCGCAGACGATGCCAAAACGATTGCTGAAGCACTAAATCAATCCAGAAAAATCCCTGTCCGGGTGGTCTTTAAACCTGTTATGACTACACCTGATGCCATCACCCGGCTCTGTATAGAGGCAAACGCAGCTCAGGATTGCATCGGACTGATCACTTGGATGCACACTTTTTCCCCGGCAAAGATGTGGATAGCCGGCTTGAAGCAACTACAGAAGCCTTTTGCACACCTTCACACCCAATTCAATCGAGACATCCCCTGGGCTGAAATTGACATGGATTTCATGAACCTCAACCAGTCAGCCCATGGTGGACGGGAATTTGGTTATATTGGGACACGAATGCGGATTGATCGCAAGGTTATTGTGGGTTATTGGCAGGACGAAGCAGCCGTGGATGAAATTCAAACCTGGGTTCGCGCTGCCGCAGCGAGGCATGACGCCCAGGGTGCCAAGATCGCCCGGTTTGGTGATAATATGCGTGATGTGGCAGTCACGGAAGGGGATAAAGTCGCAGCCCAAATCCAGTTTGGATATGATGTATATGGCTATGGAGTAGGGGACTTGGTTACATATGTAAATCAGGTTTCGGATGTGGAAATCGATGCGCTGTTAGCAGATTATGATCGTGCTTATCAGATGGCAGAACCCTTACGACCGGGCGGAGAAAGGCGCGGTGAACTCCGTAAAGGGGCAAAAATCGAGTTGGGCATGCGGGCTTTCCTGGAAGAGGGAAATTTTAAAGCTTTTACTACAACGTTTGAAGACCTGCATGGTCTGGTCCAACTACCCGGCCTCGCCGTTCAGCGCTTGATGGCAGATGGGTATGGCTTTGGGGCAGAAGGGGATTGGAAGACAGCTGCCCTGGTACGGGCGATGAAAGTGATGGCTGCAGGACTGAAAGGTGGGACTTCTTTCATGGAAGATTACACTTACCATCTTGATCCCAGGGGCATGAAGGTTCTAGGCGCTCATATGCTAGAGGTATGTGCATCCATTGCAGAAGGACAGCCAAAGTTAGAGATCCACCCCCTTTCTATCGGTGGAAAGGCGGACCCAGCCCGACTCGTATTCAATGTTCCATCGGGCCCTGGAGTGAATGCTTCGGTGATTGATATGGGTAATCGCTTCCGGATGCTGGTCAATCCAGTCCGGGTGGGACCCCCAGATGCAGAATTACCCCGTTTACCGGTCGCCCGGGTGGTCTGGGCTCCTGAGCCGAACCTCAAGGTAGCAGCCGGGGCATGGATCCTGGCAGGGGGTGCCCACCACACCGGTTTCAGCCAGGCTGTAACTGCTGCACACCTGCAAGATTTTGCTGAGATGAATGGCCTGGAGTTCGTGCTCATCGATCAAAAAACCGAACTCTCCGCCCTCAAGAAAGAGCTGCGGTGGAATGAGATGTATTATCACCTGGCAAAAGGACTGTAAATCATTTGATAATTAAGGGGCTGTCCTAAAAGCCCTAAGTTTTCTTTTTGGACAGCCTTTTTTTGTTTTAACAATTTTGGGTGATCTTTTCACAAAGACGACAAAACTACAGCAGGAAATGAAGCATATTTACATGACTCTATCCTTGAGTTTGAGGGATTGCTTTTTGGATTTGGATGCTCCAAGGAGATAAAGTAATTCCAGGGAATTGTTCCCCAAACCAGTCCGCCATTAATACGATCAGAAGCAAGGAGAATGCGTCGCCGCTTCCAATCTGGCGAAACAGCTGAAGCTAAAGGTTGCCACCTCTCCCAGAATTACCGGAAATGCATCAAAAACTCCCCTTACTCTATCGTGTTCCGATTCTGGGAAGAGGTCTAAGACTACGGACATAATGATCGCTGCACTGGCGACAGGCCTCAAGAAGGCGATCATGCAGAGGGTGATCAATCCTGATCTGTTTTTGTATCGAGAAAGGATGCAAGGGGAAGAAAAATGAATATTTAATTTGTTTATAGGTCTGAAGGTTGCATTTTTCTCAGATTCGTACTAGACTCTACCCGCAAATGTAATTCGGTTTGGTATAGATGGCGAATCATCTCGATGTCCCGCAATCTGACCACCCGGTAGATGAAGTTCAAACCACCTTTTATATTTTCAAGGAAGATAAACGAATGGACTGGCTGACCGATCCCCAAGCTTGGATTGCCCTTCTTACCCTGACAGCCCTGGAAATTGTCCTGGGCATCGATAACATTATTTTTATCTCTATCCTGGCAGGTAAGCTGCCGGAGAACCAGCAGAATCGGGGTCGCCAGGTCGGTTTAATGATGGCGATGCTCACTCGTATCTTACTCTTGTGCTCCATTGCCTGGTTGACGAGGCTGACCACGCCCTTATTCCATATTTTCAGCTATTCGGTTTCAGGTCGTGATCTGATCCTGATCATTGGTGGATTATTTCTCCTTGGAAAAAGCACTCTGGAGATTCATGATAAACTTGAAGGGGAGGAAGGACATGCTTCAGCCAAAATCAAGGCCTCTTTCTGGTCAGTCATTTTGCAGATCATGTTACTGGATGTCGTATTTTCCCTTGATTCCGTTATTACTGCAGTTGGGATGGCGAATGAGCTGGCGGTGATGATCGCAGCTGTTGTGATCGCGGTTATAATTATGCTCTATGCTTCTGGTCCTATCAGTAATTTCGTAAATGATCGTCCAACCCTGAAGATATTAGCTTTAAGTTTCCTGCTGATGATTGGTTTATCTTTGGTCTTGGAAGGCATCCATATTGAAATTCCCAAAGGTTACATCTACTTTGCAATGGGATTCTCTGTGTTTGTGGAAGTACTCAACCTGCAGATCAGGGCAAAGACCAAGCCGGTTCATTTACGTCAACCTTACGTAGAAGAAGGACCAAATACCACTTCGGGATAACACGATATCTTATGCCAAATAAAGAGAAGAAAACAAGCTCGAAACATCAAAATTGGATCAATGCGCTGCGTTGGGCAGTTAACACCCTGGTCATATTCATTGTGGTGATAACGGTCTTTTTAGGGATTGGTGCTTACATCGATGGGGGGATTTCCCTGAATCAGGAACAAGAAATAACGCAGCCTACAATTGAGATTCCTACGGCGGTAGAAGAGGTCCAGGTTGAGGCCCCAGTGAGTCTTCCTGTTTTTGAGATTCGATCGTCTACACAGCAAACCAGCCTTAATCGAGTTGCCTTGCTGGACACTGATATCCCGATCCGGCCTCGGGTTGATGTGATTACTTACACGGTCCAACAAGGGGATAGTATCTTCAGTATCGCCGATGATTTTGGACTGAAAGCAGAAACAATTTTGTGGGGGAATTACGATCTCCTAAAAGATAATCCTCACCTGTTGAAAACTGGACAGGAGCTGAATATTCTGCCCCTGAATGGCACTTTTTACGAATGGCATGAAAATGACACGCTTTCTCAAGTAGCATCCTTTTTTAAAGTTGAGCCGCAGGTCATCATTGAATATCCCGGAAACCGCTTTGATTTAACAGAAGCAACAGTTCAAGACCCAAAACTCGAACCAGGGCAGTGGCTGATTATCCCTGATGGCTGGCGTGCCATAAAAGATTGGGGACCTCCCGCAATTACTCGAAGTAATCCGGCTTCTGCCAGGTATTATGGCGCTGGACACTGCGGAGCAGTTTACGAGGGTGCGATTGGTACGGGCACTTTTATCTGGCCTACAATCAGTCGGGAAATATCCGGTTATACCTACAACCCTCCGATTCATCCAGCCATCGACATCGGTGGTCAATTGGGGGCTCCTATCTATGCAGTGGATAACGGTGTTATCGTGTATGCGGGATGGAGTGATTATGGCTATGGTTACCTGATCGTCATTGACCATGGCAACGGTTGGCAATCTGCTTATGCCCATCTGAGCGCAGTTGGGGTTTCCTGCGGGCAAAGTGTTTTCCAGGGGACAACGATTGGTGGTCTTGGAAGCACGGGTAATTCATCGGGACCGCACCTGCATTTTGAGTTGGTTTACAATGGTTCGAAAGTCAACCCTTTTAATTTCCTGCAATAGAACCAATTTGTAACAGTTTATTCGCATACTTCTCCAGGGTAAAATGGATCCTCGTGCTCATTCGCCCCGAAAACAGTGCGGGTTGGTTTGTCTTTTTTCTTGAAAAGCTGGGCGGCGATGATGATTCCCCCTCCCATATCCGTGCGATGTTGACCGATACCAGCCTGAGTATCCCTATCGATCATGGCGAGCTTAACCTTGGTACTTGGCAAGGTGTATATTTGTTTGAACACCCCAGAAAAGGTCACCAACGCCAGGTGCTGTTGCGATGTTTGGGGATTTGAAGCGGGATATTCGCTGCTATAATTACGCTAAGCATTGAAATATTCATCCTTGAGACAATATACAACCATGACCAGGTTTAAACTTTTCCTGCTGGTATCCATTCCCCTTATCCTGGTAGGATGTATCTCCACCAGTGCACCAGCGCCCACAGATACCATTACCACCACAAGCGACCAGTCATCAGGTTGGGTTGCCGTTTATTTCACCGACCCGGAAAGTCCCACAGCGGGTTCATTTCGAGGTGGACCGGACAGCGCCCTTGCTGAAGCTATCCGGGGAGCTCGACTGAGTGTTGACGCGGCGATTTACCACTTGAACTTATGGAGTATTCGCGATGCACTGATCGCAGCTCATGAGTCAGGTGTAGCGGTCCGGGTTGTAGCAGAGAGTGATAATTTTGACGAGGTAGAAATCTCAGACCTGATGGATGCAGGGATTGAAGTCCTGGGTGACCGGCGAGAGAGTTTCATGCATAATAAGTTTGTGATCATTGATCAAGCAGAGGTTTGGACAGGATCAATGAACTTCACCATTAATGGGGCTTATCGCAATAATAATAACCTGATTCGCATTCGATCTTCCCGAATCGCAGAAAATTACACAACTGAATTCGAGGAAATGTTTGTATATGATATGTTTGGGGATAACATAATCTCGAACACGCCCCATCCACAACTGGCCTTGAATAACATCACGATCGAGACCCTCTTCTCCCCGGATGATGATACCGAGGATCGTATCCTTTTTTATCTTAATCAAGCTAAAGAGAGTATTAAGTTTATGGTCTATTCTTTCACTTCGGATAGAATTGCAGAAGCCATGATAAATAAAGCCAGAGAAGGCGTGGTTGTTTCGGGTGTATTTGAAGAGGGACAATATTACGCAAACCTCGGGACCGAATACGATACTTTATTGGCTACGGGTCTGGTTGTTCGCCTTGATGGCAACCGTAATAATATGCACCATAAAGTCATGATCATTGATGATCAGATTCTTGTGGTCGGTTCGTATAATTTCAGCCGCAACGCGGAGGTGTACAATGATGAAAATACCCTGATCATCGGTGATGCAGGCATCTCCAGCTTGTACTTACAAGAATTTGAGCGGATTTTTGCCCAGGCGGGGGGAGGGTAATGGATTGAAGAGATACCTAAGGTGATAAGCAGGGTTAAGCGAACAGGAAAAATAGATGAAAAAACCTTTGCTGGTCATTGTAAGCGGAACAACGTGAAGGGCGAACGCTGTTCTCCCGCAATCTCCGACACAGCCCAAAGATTGCTGCCGCGGTGACCTACCTCACAATGACGATAATGTTTTTTAGCAAAGTTCAAATTTATGCTTAGGAACAGGAGAAATGCAGAAATGACTTACTATGATACTTCTACCAGAGAAACAAAAGAACTGATGCCAGGAATCACTGCCAGGACATTTTGGGGAGAGGAGATGTTGGCTGCTGTGGTCGATCTCGATTCGAACACAGAAATGCCAGAGCACAGTCACCCTCATGAGCAATTAGGCATTGTCCTTGAGGGTCAGATGGAGTTTACGTTAGATGGCGAAGTGAAGATCCTTAAACCTTATGATATCTATGTAATCCCTGGCGGTGTGCCTCATGCGGCGAAAACTTTTTCCCAACCAGTTAAAGTATTGGATGTATTCAGCCCTCCTCGTGAAGAATATAAATATTAAAAAAGGCAGGATTTATTTGTTGTTTAGGTCCATTAAGTAAATCAAGATATCATTTTCATTTTGAATTTTATGGGTTTTTTTCCATTGTGAGTCAAAATTGTGACCGATAAAACATATTCAATTGAAATTCAGACAGGTCAGGTTGTCCGCGTGAATATTAAACGGGATAAACGCCTGAAGAAATCTTCTCGTTGGCAGTGGCAGGCTAAAGATTCGATTCTGCTTCGTGTGCCCTATCGACTTCAAAAAAGGATCATACAAAAACAGGTTGATGATATTGCCTCCCAATTGGGAAAGCAGGGAAAGAGAGCTGAACGACGAACCGATGCTGGCTTGCAAGCCCGTGCTGATTACCTTAATAAAAAACACTTTAAAGGAGCGATCCACTGGCGGGGGATCCGCTGGGTAGGGAATATGGAAGTGCGCTTGGGGAGTTGCTCTACCGGTGGCACGACCGACGGTCAAATCCGCATCAGCGAAAGAATAAAAAGTTGGCCTCAATGGGTGGTGGATTATGTCATCGCCCATGAGTTGGTTCACCGCCTGCATGCCAACCACAGTAAGGATTTCTGGAAAACCTTAATGGAAGGATATCCACTCACAGAACGAGCCAGGGGCTTTATCCGTGGCGTGAGTTTCGCACAAGGTATACAATTTGAAGATGACGACTAAGGAGTAGCAATGAAGAAGATACTCATCTTGAAGAGCAGTCCCCGATACAATGGCAACAGTTCCACGCTTGCTGATCAGGTAGCGGCAGGCGCCAGGGAAGCAGGTGGCCAGGTGGATGTCTTTGAACTTCATGATATGGATATTCGCCCCTGCGATGCCTGCAACGATTGTAGAGAGACAGGAGGGGTGTGCATAATCGGCGATGACATGCAAAAGCTGTACCCCAAACTTCGCCAGGCAGATGGTATCGTGTTGGCAAGCCCGATTTACTGGTTCACATTTAGTGCTCAACTTAAAGTGTGTATTGATCGCTGGTATGCGCTTGGAAGTGATGATGTTCATGAATTGGCAGGAAAGCAGGTCGGTATTTGTCTAGCCTATGCTGATTCTGATCCTTACCTCTCTGGTGCGGTTAACGCTATCTACACTTTCCGTTCCATGTTTAATTATATCGGAGCGGAAATCACGGCCATTGTATATGGGTCGGCCAGTGATGTCGGGGATATTCAGAAACAGCCTGACTTGATGGCGCAGGCTTATCAGCTTGGGATAAAATTAGTTGAGGGCAGGAAATCGAATCATCAAGGTTAAAGGTTTCGAAGGGTAATCCCCAGTTGCCCTCCGTTGATCAGGATAGTTTACGAACCATGAATACGCATTCACAGAAAAAAATACTTCTTTCCCTTCTCTTTGCTCTCATGGTTGGTGCCATCATTCTATTGGCAGGTGGTTTGCCCAACCTCCGCCTTAAAGCTGGGGAACCTTCACATTTGCTCGATTGGATTCTATCTCAGTTGAATTTTGAAAACCTGAGCAGCGTACCTGGAATCGGAGCGAATCCGGGCGGTTTAGGGTTTTGGAACCAGTTAAGTGAAACACTGAGGGGATCAATTGTTGTCATCTTCTGGGTGACTCTGGTGTTTTCGATTATCTATGCCGTGATATCCCCAGAATTCCGGAAGGAATTAATACGTGGATTTATGCTGATATTGACCATGGTCGTGCTTCTGCCTTATATTGCCAGGGAGATGAACAGGCAAGTTAACCCCCTTGGGCAAGAAAGCGCACCAGGAGCGTATCCGGCAGGGGAAGCTCTGCTCCCCGAACCTCCGCCGTTCGTTCAGCAGCCCCCCGCCTGGTTGCTTGGGTTAGCGAAGGGACTCCTGCTGTTCTTGATCTTTGCCGGAGTATACTGGCTTTGGCGGTATCTCCGTCCCAAACCAGTTTCCCAGGCTGTGGTAGTCAGGCATATCAAGCAAGCCTTATCAGACCTGGAATCTGGGATGGCATTGGAAGATGTCGTGATCGCCTGTTATCGTAAGATGTGCCAGGAATTGCAGAAAACCCGGCAAGTACAGCGTCAAAGGTACATGACCCCTCGTGAGTTTGAGGACTACCTTGCCGATGCGGGCATTTCCAGCGTCCATATTCAGCAGCTTACCCTGCTCTTTGAAGGCGCACGGTACGGCGCTAAAAATACCGATGCGGTGAAAGAGGATCAAGCCCGCCAAAATTTACAGGAAATACTAAAGGCATATGGAGAATAAAATTCGACTGAAATCTTACATACCTTTGCTGATATCCCTGTTGTTTGGTTTGGTACTATTTTTCCTGGTGGATGATTTTGTGGTCACGGTCGCCATTAAGCCTCTTTTAAAACTGGTTTGGTTTCTCTCCCTGGTTGTCCGGAGCATTCCCCAGGATGTTTTTTGGGTTGGATTTATTTTGGCTCTGCTAATCATGACTTTATCTGGTTTACGAAAAGGAAGGAAATCAAGCAATTCAGCGATCCAAAGTTCCACCAGGAAGATGGGCACGGTTGAAAGGTGGGCCAGGTTGCTTGATTTTGCTAAAGAATCACGGTATTCAAAATGGCGCTTGTCGCAGCAATTGCGGCGATTGACTCAGAGAATCTTGTCGCCGATTACCGCTGGTGGAGAGGTCAGCAAAGACTTGTTGGGATTGGAATTGCCCATGGAAATTAAAGAATATTTTGAAGCAGACCAACCTTCGGGTTATTCGCTAATGGAACGGTTAAATCCCAACAGGACCACACCTACCACCGGACTGGAACTGGATCCGGAAATGGTTATCCAGTATCTTGAGCAATATTTTAAAAATAATGTCAACTGACGACTACAGAAAGGCCTTTATCAACTCCATCCGACCACGTTCCAACTCACAATATCAAGAACATTGGCGTCCTGAAGAAATCCGAGGTCTACGATTCAAGGTAACTCGGTCTCCTCGCAAACCTCCCCTTCCTTTTGCCACTCCTATCCGGAATTTCTTTTCCTGATGATATTCTTTGGTTAAGTAAGCTTTCTTGGCATTCAGCATGAATAAACAGTCAGCGCCCGTCGTCATCCTGATCTATATCCTTCTTTTCTTGGGTCTGATTACCCAAAAAGGACCTTTGTTAACCCTGGCGGTACCTTTTATCATTTACCTGGCGATGGGATATCTCTATGCACCAGAAGAGTCACAATTGCGTGCTGAGAGAATACTGAGTGCGGACCGCATAACCAAGGACCTCCCTTTAAGCGTTTGTCTGAAGATCACAAACTTGGGCGCTTCCATTGAAACCTTGTATATCGAAGATATTCTTCCGGCTGGTCTGGAAATCGTAGCCGGGAACCCGAGTTCAATCGCCACCTTGGAAAAGGGTAAAACGTTGGAACTCAATTACTCCCTTCAAGGCATGCGTGGTGACTATTCCTTTCCAGGGGTGCGGGTGAAGGTTAGTGACCGTCTAGGCTTGAGTCAAAAAGTGAAAGAACTTTTTCTTACGAGTCGGATCCTGGTTTTACCGCAGGCGAATAGGATTCCGGAAGTCGCAATCCAACCACGGCGTACGAAAGTTTTCCCGGGTTTAATCCCTGCAAGAACGGGAGGAGCAGGGGTGACGTTTTTTGGCATCCGTGAATATCATACCGGCGACCCGATGCGCTGGATCAATGACCGTGCCAGTGCCCGGCATGAAGGAGATTTGTTGGTTAATGAATTCGAACAGGAACGGGCTGTCGATGTTGGCTTGATCCTTGATTGCCGTACGGAGACAAATTTATTTAGGGGGAACGCTGATATCTTAGAGCATGGAATTCAGGCGACAGCGACCCTGGCAGATACTTTTTTAAACGCAGGGAACAGGGTCGGTTTGTTCGTTTATGGGGGTGGGCGGGTTTGGATTCATCCTGGTTATGGCAAGATGCAGCGGGAGCGGATCTTCCAGGCGCTTGCCAGGGTTCGCGTTTATGATCGTATTGTGGATAAGGAACTGGCAAACATTCCCACCCGTCTTTTTCCTGCGAGATCCCAATTGGTCTTGATCAGTTCTTTGTTAATGGATGACCTGCCCACCTTGATTTCACTCCGAGCCAATGGATACAAATTGTTGGTGATCAGTCCCGACCCGGTCGAATTTGAGTCTAAGTTGCTGGGAGATAGCCAATCTGTACAACAGGCAACCCGTATCGCCGGCTTGGAACGGGAATTCTTGTTGCAAATGTTAAGGCGTTCCGGTGCGAGGGTGTTAAATTGGCGAGTGGAACAACCTTTTTACCAGGCTGCGAGTTATGCGCTGAGTTATGCTGCATTCTGGCAGTCGAGACAGGGAGTTTACCGTGCGTAGGGTCGCGGATTTCACTATTATCATTGCAGCCTTTGGAATAAGCGCTCAATACGCCCTGGATGAACGCTGGTGGGTTGTCCTATCCTGTTTTATGGTAGGGGTAATTTGGTTGTTACAATCCCATCACGGAGCCGGGCTGGGATTGAATTTCAGCCTGTTATTCTTCGCAGGTACTGGAGCTGCCGGGATGTTTTTCAACCATAACCAGGTATGGATAATGACAGATTTGGTCCTTTTGCTGGTAGCCTGGAATTTGGATCACCTTAGCCGTGACCTGCAGCAATATTCAATGGCTGGAAAAGAGAGGTCCTCTGCGAATAGCCTGGTTCGTACCCGTCTGAAACGCTTAGGCGTGGCTGCTGTGTTGGGTTGGGGTCTGGGGATGATCGCGTTGAATGTGCGGATTTCGATTGGTTTTACCAGCGCCTTGATATTGGCATCTATCGCAGTGCTGGGTCTTGGGGGGGCAATACGTTATTTGATCAGAAAGGATGACGAAGAAAACCCTTCCAAACCTACCAGTGCTTAAATCATTGAGAGCCGGGTTCGCAATGCCCGGCTCTCTATAAGGAGGAGAAAAATGAAACCATTGTTTAACAATAATACCCCAACCGGAAAAATTTTGCTTGACGTTTGCTATACGATTACCTTACGGTGAACAAACAATCCTGATAGTTTCCTCAGGGGAGCGCTACTTTTATCCGCTGGTGGGTTTGTTTTCACTCCCTAACGAATGGATACCTTGATCGTAAAATCGGTCGATTTCCCGTTGACAGAGTAGACATCAATATAATACCCCTGGGTGGAGGGTAGTTTTACCTCACCCTCGCTGTTTTTAACCTCGTAGTTCAGGTACACCTTCCCATCAGCCTGTCCCACAATGCCCAAGGAAAGCGCATTTAGGTTTGGCGAACTGAGCTTGACTGTCATCTTCTGCCCGGCAGAAGCGAAAGCCAGGTAGCGCACCCGGGTCAGCACCTCAGGATGGAAGACCTGGTCCACATCAATATACCCCTCAAGTTTGTCCGAATACGCCCCGGGATCGAAATAGATATTGGCAGGGATTTCTACGGACAGGAAGTAATAAGTGTCTGGATTGAACGTTGTCAGCGTAATCAGGTAGTCCTGGCTCTTAGATAGTCTGCCCGACCAGTAGCTGGCTTGATAACCAGACCATAACAGTTGCTGTCCATCTTGGCGCCCTATCACGTCCAGGTAGACATCATTGTTAGGGGAGGAGACGTTCAATATCAGGGTCTGCCCTTCCTTTGCCCAAAGGGTGTAGGAGTGTAGCTCTCCAGTACCAATGGTATTTTGGAAGTATGCCGACGTCCCCCCTTGCCGGAAGTCGACTTCATCGAAGTACAATATAGAAGTGGCTGTCGGGATGAGCGGCGTGTTCGTAGACGTGGGTGGAATGGTTGCAGAGGGGAGAGGTGTGTCCGTGAAAGTAAGTGTAGCTGGGATGGAAGTCGAAGTGAAGGTTGGGAAAGGGGAAGGGGGCAGAGTTGTTGAGCTTGGAGGCATTGCCAGGGCGGTCTCACTTGCCAGGATGCCTAATGTTTCCTGTACCGATTGAAAGATTTGCGTTGCAGTAAGCTCAGCCTCCGCCGTCATCTCAGCATTCTCTTGCTTCGTTCCACCCCATGCCCCGCACCCCTGGGTAGACAAGAAAATGAACAGCAGCAATAACAAGATGCCAAAGGATCTTATGCGATTGGGTCGAGAAACCTCAACCTGATATTCAGGGTTATATGCTTTTATAGTTTTCATAAAATCACACTCTTTTCATCCTCATTTCCATGCTTTAATGGTTACAAGATTCTCGCCAACTTGTAATTATGCGTCTATTATAATCCCCCCACCTCAACATCTGTTTTATTATAGTTTACTGAGGCTTCTTTTTTTCCAATCAATATCTTTTGCTTAGCCTTATCCCACAAATTACCCATCTGATCCAATCTATCCTGAGGATAGCTGTTCAGTCCCCAATCTTTTCCCCACATCCACTCCCTGTTTCAAAATCATTACAAGCGTTTCATTTGCCATCAAACTATTCCTGAGACAGCCACTCGATTTTTACTAATTCTTCAACAGTCTGGAATTCTGGATCCCCCGTGAGAATCGTTCCGTTGGTTTGTTGAGCCAGTTCAACCACAAATGCATCTGCGTACGATAACGCATAATTGGCTTTGATATGTGCGGCACCTAAAACTAAATTCCGGGATGCTGCTACGATTTCGATGGGTAATGCTTCAATGAGAGCTTGTACAATTTGTGCCTTCACTAATCCACGGTGTCGTTCGGCGATATACAACACCTCGCTAAAATTAATTATACATAATTGTAGGGTACACTGTTCCGCTTCTGCTGTGGATAGCACATCTTCCAGTCGTCCTCGTCCAGGTTCATCGCTTAAATATGACAGCAAGGCAAAACTATCCAGGATGTAAATATCTCGGTCAGGATTCACGTTCACATTCCTCACGGTGTTCTTCAATGATAGCTTTGGTCAACGAGTCTGTGCTCTTCAGTATCCCAGCACCAGCTTTGATGGGATCATCCGCTGCTGGAACAATCGAAAGCACACCCCCATAATCAACCACCTGCAATTCCGCACCGGGTTCCAAACCATATTTCTTACGGAATTCAGCTGGGATCACCACCCAGCCTTTTTGAGAGAGTTTTACATTCATATCAACCTCGCATCGTTATACATTCTTCGGTAAAAGTATAACACATATAGGGTAGGCATTGAAGTTTTTCGAATTGCCTATTTCACCTGATTCTTATCACTTATCAATTTTCGGGCACTTCGTGTTTTCTACACCAAGCGCCCTTTTTGATCCACTATTCCATTCCTCACTATGATCGCTGAATTTATAAAGCGAACAAAATAATTTACATCTCCTTCTAGTTCAAATGGTCCGATCCCCCAGACCTTCAAGCGTTACCGTGAATATGCCTGAGGTAATATACGTATGTGTTAAGCGCTAAAATAAACCGGGATAATTTCTACCTACATTCGTTTACTTATGAGCTTCTACCATGATCCAATCGATGTTCCAAGGTAGATTATCTTTGTGCGGCACCGAAGTTAAAGAAAAGTCTCCAAAACCAGCTTGTTGCAATCGAGTTCGAACCACCTCCGTGGTTGTGATGTCGATGGATTGTGCCGGATATGCCATTGAATCAAGAAACGCCGATACCAGGCGTGATGGAGGTGCACTGGTCCTGCTTGGGGCAAATTTATCTACGATGACAAGATGACCCTTCGGATTCAATACATTATAAATTCTGCGGAAAAGGATTTCGCTGAATGAGCCCACATCACAGAGCATCACCATATCAAATCCGGTGGGCAGGTCATCTTTTAAAAAATCGGCAGCCAGGTATGTAATTCGTTTTTCGAGCTTATTCTCTGAGGCAATCTCTCGACCAGCTTGGCAGACGTTTTCAACATCCACTACAACTGAGGTCAGATCATCTTGTTTTCGGAGAAGAGCAAATGACACGACACCTGAACCACCACCCAGGTCCAGAAACAATTTGACTCCCCGTAAGTCAAGCATGTTAGCCAGTTGTTCTGCGAGTGCAACGTGAATTTCGTAGAGCTTGCGCGTGAAGAGTGCCGCGTAAGTAGCGTCTTCCTGGACCCGTTGGAAATAGTCTGGTGGCGTCAGATTCCTGGCTTGCCAGGTTTACATGGGCTTGCTGATGTTCAGAGCCAGGTCTCGCACATACATAGAACTATCGCGTTCCTCACATGCCTGAAATGCCCATGTTTCTTGACTTTGCACGTTCAATATAGCTTCTCGAGCGATGGTAGAGGGGACATACCCTTCAACGCTATCCTCTAGCAAGCCGAGCTTGCACAATAACTGTAACCAATTATGGCAGCGGTTCAATGGGATATTCAGAGATTGGGCTACATCTGGTGCTGGTAAAGGTTTCTCAGTAAGTAACCAAAAAACCCCCAATTCCATGGCGGCGCCTAAAGCAGCTGAGACGATATAACAATCCAAGAGTTCCAGGATATCTTCTGTGGTCTCAGGCTTCATTGTGGACCTCCTTTTCAGTCAGGATCGTAAAGTAATGCATCATGAATTGCCCAGCGGGCTGATCATCAGCCATACTATGCATGATTTCAACGAAACTCGTATTGTCCGGATCAAATTACCGGCTTACTATGGATAATGTGATCCCAGAAAACTTTATAAAAATAAATCCTGTGTAGCAAATGTTTTATGCGAACGTATCCAAATCAATATCACAATATAGGATTATATCAACGTATATGACTCAAAACATGGAGAAATCTCGATAGAGTTCAGGACATTGGTCACCCAAAAAACCGGTAATAGGTGAACAGACTAGGCCACTTCTTAAATGGCCTGGCTAGCCTTGCGACGCACCAATCCCCTTAACCCAATGCAGAACGGAGCGTTTATCTCCGATACCGTAAGCAATCTGCCTTTCCATTATCCGCCCATGTTTCTTGCAGGGATCAAACCTGTTGTGGCGGTACTTTATTCACTCTGCTCAAAGGGTCGTCCTCGACCTTGTGTTTTTTTTCTCGGTAAATCCACCCGTTATCCACCAGATATCTAAAGTCAATATTTTCGTCTCCTACACTATAAAAACCATTAAAAAATTGACAAAATTGATTAATCAAATATCACCGATAATTTTGTACGCCTTTTCAACGCCCGTTTCATATTATTCGGATTCATTATTATTTGTTAGTTTTTTTTCCTTGCATAAATACAAAGAGAACGGGGTCACCGTTCTCTCGTAAGCAAGGCGCTAGCCTTGCGGCATGAGCGCGAAAGGACTCGAACCTTCAACCAATGGCTTAAAAGGCCACTGCTCTACCATTGAGCTACGCGCCCTTAGCGGAGCGGATTTTATCACGTGAAATCCGGGACGTCAACGCGTTCGTTACATTTGACCAATCTTAAAGTATTGATAAATTCAGGTACAACACCTTGACGGCCATTGATTCAGTCGGTACCATTTAGATTGTTTATTTCTTAATGGGTTTTGGTAAGATTCAATCGTACAGAAATATACTTAGATCGAGCAAGTGGTATTTAGCCAAGTAATTATTATTTGTAAGACATCGGAAGTCCTTACGACTTCCGATGTGTGGAATTATTAAATTGGAAGTGAAAAATGAATGAAATTAGCTATGTTTCTGAAGACAATTTTCAAACTGAAGTGTTAGAAGCCTCACAGCCGGTGGTTGTGGACTTCACCGCGGTTTGGTGTGGCCCCTGTAAAATGCTAGAACCGGTTATCAAAGAATTAGCCGGATCTTGGGATGGAAAAGTCAAAATGGTGAAGTTGGATGTGGACACTAATTTAAACATTGCCATGCAATATCAGGTGATGGGAGTCCCAACCTTAATGCTGTTCATTGATGGTGAACCAAAAGAGCACCTTACTGGCTACCAACCTAGAAAACGGATTGAGAAGAAGTTTGTTCGTTATATTGCTTGAGGATGAGTGGGATGGGATCAATCAGAAATTTCGCTATTTCATAGGTGCGTTTGTATATCACAAAAACAGGGACGAAGAATCTCGTCCCTGTTTTTCGATTGAATCGGGATCTTGAAATCAAATACCAGCAGCGGCTCTAAGAGCTTCTGCTTTATCTGTCCGCTCCCAGGGGAGGTCAAGGTCATCCCGTCCAAAGTGACCATAGGTAGCGATCTGGCGAAAAATCGGTTTTCGCAGGTCGAGGTCACGAATGATGGCGCCAGGTCGAAGGTCGAAATATTCATGGATGATTTCTGCAATCCGTTCATCTGGGATGGCGCCTGTACCAAAGGTCTCCACATTGATGCTTAAAGGATGGGCGACCCCAATAGCATAAGCTACCTGGATCTCGCACCGGGTGGCAAGACCAGCTGCGACCACGTTCTTGGCAGCCCAGCGAGCGGCGTATGCAGCAGAACGATCCACCTTGGTGGCATCCTTCCCGGAGAAACAACCACCACCATGACGACCCATCCCCCCGTAGGTATCGACAATGATCTTCCGTCCGGTTACCCCGGCATCGCCTTGGGGACCGCCGATCACAAAACGACCGGTTGGGTTCACGTAGATTTTTAGCTTGTCATCTACCATGTCTTTGGGAAGTACAGGCATGATCACCTGGTCGATGATGGCTTTGCGTATTTCTGCTTGAGAGATTTCTGGGGCGTGTTGGGTGCTTACCAGTACTGTGTCGACCCGGTGCGGTTTACCATACTTATATTCAATGGTGACCTGGCTTTTCCCGTCCGGTCGAAGCCAGGATAGGGTACCATCCTTACGTAATTCAGCCAGGCGACGGGTAAGCTTGTGTGCCAGATAGATGGGCATAGGGAATAAGGTGGGGGTATCGTCGCAGGCATATCCGAACATCATGCCCTGATCACCAGCACCAATAGATTCGATCTCTTCTTCGGTCACCTCCCCTTTTTTGGCTTCAAGTGCCTGATCTACACCCAAGGCGATGTCCCCTGATTGCTTGGCAATGGCAACCAACACGCCGCAGGTGTCACCATCGAAACCATACTTCGCCCTGGTATAACCGATTTCAGAGATTACGTTCCGTGTCAGGTCATCATAGTTGATATGGGCTTTGGTAGTGATCTCACCCATTAAAATTACGAAACCGGTCTTGGTGGCACATTCGCAAGCAACGCGAGAATAAGGATCCTGTTCCAGGCAGGCATCCAGAACGGCGTCACTGATCTGGTCACAGATTTTGTCCGGATGTCCCTCGGTGACAGATTCTGAGGTGAACATCAGGCTCTTGGAATTCATAAAAGTTGTGTTCATAATTGCCTCCGTAAAAAAATTGCCCCTTCTGGCTCAGAAAGGGCAATCCATGTTCTAACTACGCCCTCTCATCTTCCAGAACATCCGTCTGCCGGAATTAGCACCATAGGGAATTGCATAGTCTAGTGATCAGGCTGTTTATTGACATTTCAATGAAACTGAACTGCCCGATCTGGCGACATTGCTCTTCCTGGTTGCTGAGGTTTCACAGGGCCGGTCCCTCCACCTCTCTGGATAAGAGTCGCTCGGGGTTTATTCGATTGTGGCGAGATAATACCATGAGCAATTGGCTGTGTCAACCGAGATAATATAGGGATTGGGGATTTTCAACTAGAGATTGGAGATTAAAAGGGGTGAAAGAACAGAGGTTTCGTCCTGATTCCACCTGTTCCTATGAATCCTGACGGATGAATTATATTTGGTTGAACAATGCGGAGGCAGGTATTGAAAATCAGTATTCGATCTGACTGATGGGGTTAAGTTTGTTGAAGTTATGGCGAGCAATGATCTCCCTGACAGTACCAGTATTTCCACGAATGACGATGCTGTCTGTCCTTGCTCCATGGCTGAAATATTTTATGCCATCCAATAGCGCCCCATCGGTGATGCCTGTTGCAGCAAAAAACACATCATCGGAAGCAACAAGGTCATCCATGGTTATCACGGTATCTAGGGAATATCCCATTTTCCTCCCAAGGTTATACTCCTCATCGCTTCGGGCATAAAATTTTCCTTGTATTTCACCGCACATTCCCCTTAATGCACAGGCTGCCAGGACCCCCTCCGGTGTTCCGCCAATCCCTAACAGCACATCTACCCCGCTATCAGGCCAACAGGTCATCATGGCACCGGCAACATCCCCATCGGGGATTAGTTGGATGCGAGCCCCGCAGGCACGTACTTCACGGATCAGGTCAATGTGCCGGGGGCGATCGAGCATGACCACGGTGAGGTCGTTGACCTGCATATCTTTTTTCTGTGCAATCCTCTTCAAGTTGACTTCGGTTGAGGCATTGATATCAATCATTCCAGCGGCTTCGGGTCCAACAGCAATCTTGTGCATGTACATGAACGGACCCGGATCGTACATGGTACCACGAGGTGCAATGGCAACCATAGCGATTGAATTGATAAAACCATTTGCTAGTGGACGGGTGCCGTCGATCGGGTCTACGGCAATATCTACAGCTGGTGCTTCTCCAGTTCCCAGTTTCTCGCCATTGAAGAGCATGGGAGCTTCGTCTTTTTCTCCTTCACCAATGACGACCACTGCATCCATTTCAATGGTGTTGAGGACCAGACGCATGGCATCCACAGCAGCTTTATCCGCCGCCTCTTTTTGGCCTCGGCCCATAAAACGTGCTGCAGAAAGGGCAGCTGCCTCAGTGACACGGACTAATTCCATGGCGAGGTTGCGACTCGGTTTATTTTCCATCAATATAATTCCTTCTTATAACAGCGAGTTTTTTGGTCGTAAATTGGAATTTTTTTTAGGTATGAAATTTGATTGATCTTTGTATTTACTGACAGGAATAAGGTGACTGAAGAGTAAGGAATGATAAAATCGGTTCTTGTCTTAGGCTTTCAGAGTTTATCTTTTATCAAGACCGCGGTAATTTAGAGCTGTAAATGGTAAGACCAGGTCAGAGGTAGAACCAGGTAATAATGTAGTAGCTGAGAACTGCAGCCCAAATCCAGGTATCAACACGATCAAACGCGCCACCATGACCTGGGAATATCTTTCCGGAGTCCTTTGCACCAAACTGGCGTTTAATCATGCTGGCCCCCAGATCACCGAAAGGTGTGATTACTGCCAAAACAAATCCCAGGATGGTGCCCCGAAGGAGAGTAATGCCAGAATCTGGGTTCAACTGTGTTCCTGCTATAGCAGCAAAAGCAAGGCCAATTACAGGACCAGAGAAGATACCCGCGATGTAACCCTCCCAAGTTTTCTTAGGGCTGAGGCGTGGAGTAAGTTTATGTTTTCCATACTTGCTGCCAAAGAAATAAGCACCTGTATCAGCAGCCCAGACAGATGGTAAGGCTACCATGAACCACCACATACCATTCGGTAGATCTCGCAAAGAAAGCAGATAGGAGCCAATCCATCCAAGGTACAAGGCTCCGGCGAGTGTGATTGTGAAATCTGTGCCGGATTGATCTCTACCCTTTTCATAGGCAATTAAGTGATACACCATGCTGATAAGGATGAAGCCCCCCAAAATCCAATGTGCACTTTTAAAAGCGTTAAAACCACGTCCCAGGAGGATAGCAACGGTCCCAGTGACGGTAAGGATTCCAGAAGGTTGGTACCCGCCAGTTCTAAAAAGTCTAGCAAATTCCCAAGCCGCGATTCCTAAGAGCAAAGCAATGAAAAGGATGAAAGCGACACCCCCAAAATAAATAAGTGTCAGGCCGAGGGGTAATAGAATGACGGACACCAGGACTCGTTTACGGAGCATAAAATCACTGCGATCTTGTTTCTACCTGCCCATAACGTCGTTCCCGCTGGCAAAATTCGTCAATAGCCTCACGGAGTTCTTCTTTGCCAAAATCAGGCCAATAGGTCGGGGTAAAATACCACTCTGCATAAGCGCCTTGCCATAGGAGGAAATTGCTCCCCCTTAATTCTCCTGACGTGCGGATGATTAGGTCCGGATCTGGGACACCGGCTGTGAACAGGTACTGGCTCACAAGTTCATCCGTAACCGCTTCTGCTGGCACACCATCTTTTATGATGTGGCGGATAGCCCACACAATTTCGTCCCTTCCTCCATAATTAAAGGCGATGTTTAGGGTTAAACGAGTGTTATTCTTCGTCAACTCGATGGCGTTGAGCACTTTTTGTTTCAGAGAAGGTTTAATACGGTCCAGGCGACCGATATGGCGAAGCTGTACTCCTTCTTCATGAAGCTCTTGGAGCTCACGATCAATCACATCCTCAAGGATACGCATTAAACCCTGAACTTCCACTGGCGGCCGACCCCAGTTTTCTGTGGAAAAGGCATATAAGGTAAGATACTTGATGCCAAATTCTACACAGGCTTCGATGACTCGGCGGAGATTTTCGGTACCAGCGCGGTGTCCAGCGAGGCGAGGCAAGCCGCGGGACAAAGCCCAGCGTCCATTGCCATCCATGATGATACCGATATGCTGTGGTATTCTCCTTTGTGAACCGTTATCGTTTTCTGATTTCATTGACTAATCTCGCTTAAAAAGGAGAAGGTGTATAGATTTTACTTACCTTAGTGTGCCTATAAAAATGAGTGACACCTTGTTTTTTCGGAATTCCTTGGGTGCTAGAAATCGTTAAGTGTTTTATTTCGTTACCTGTAATGTATTTCTTCACGGATTGAAAAGTCTTGACTAGGGGGCTGTCAACCTTGATATTTTGTTTTCTCATCCCGAATGGCGTATAGTGGAAGGAAGACTCTTTGGCATCAAGCGCTAGTTCCACCTCTTTGTTACGCTGCTTATGATGCTTTTTTAGCTAAACTTCCAGGATTTCATTTTCTTTTCGTTCACCAGTTTGGTTAACGTCCTCGATAAATTCATCAGTGATCTTTTGCAGTTCTTCTTCACCACGCCTCAGGTCGTCCTCTGAGATCAGCTTCTCGTTTTCAAATTCCCGTAGGTCTCTGATGCTATCTCGGCGAACATTTCGTATGGCAACACGGGCTTCTTCTACTCGGTTTTTTACGATACGGACTAATTCGTGGCGTCGCTCCTCAGTGAGTGGTGGCAAATTCAAGCGGATGGTCTTCCCATCGCTGTTGGGGGTTAATCCAAGATCAGACACTTGGATGGCTCGTTCGATATTTTTCAAGGTAGATGGGTCAAAGGGCCTGATAAGTAGCTGTCTGGGTTCAGGAACCCCAATACTAGCTAATTGTTGTAAGGGGGTGGGAGAACCATAATACTCCACTGGCAACTTTTCAACCAAAGCGGGGTTCGCCCTGCCCGTTCTGATTCCAGCCAGGTCTTCTTCAAGGGCCTGGAGGGCGCCTTTCATACGAGTTCGTGCTTCTAAGTATACATCGTTGAGCATAGCAGCCTCCTAACTTCTGAAGCAAATGGTAGAGTCAAATCAGTGACCAAGAAACAAGGATTGGTAAATAGCGCTAATGGTTGAATTCGCCTCCACTATTTTACTATTATTTATCAACCTCTAAGGATACCCGAAAATGTTCAGAGAGGGTAGGGGGAGAAAATAGGTGCATCTGGCGAAAGAAGGCAATGAAATATCTAGTCGGAGACTAAGGTACCAATAGGTTTACCCACCAGGGCTTTTCTCAAGGCGCCAGGTTCCCATAGATTCAAAACAAGGATTGGCATTTTGTTTTCCATGCATAACGAAATGGCCGTACTGTCCATCACTGAAAGTCTTCGGTTCAATGTTTCAATATAGGATAGGTGATCAAAGCGGACCGCTTTTGAGTTTTCCAAGGGATCGGAGTCATAAACACCATCCACTTTCGTCGCCTTGATGACAATTTCAGCGCCAATCTCAGTAGCCCTGAGGGCCGCGGCGGTGTCCGTCGAGAAATAAGGGTTGCCAGTACCGCCACCAAAGATGACGACTCGACCTTTCTCCAGATGTCGGATTGCGCGTCGACGAATATAAGGTTCAGCAACGGATTTCATTTCTATAGCGGATTGAACACGTGTTACAATATCCAATCGTTCCAGGGCGTCCATCAAAGCCATGGCATTCATCACGGTTGCCAACATCCCCATGTAATCCGCTGTCGCTCTATCCATTCCCCTTTCCAAACCACGTGAACCTCGCCAAAGGTTGCCTGCTCCGATGACAATAGCAATCTGGATATCCAGGGCAAATATATCTACGATCACCTTTGCTAATTTCTCTGCCTCAAGAGGGTCGATTCCGAATCCATCTGGCCCAGCCAGGGCTTCACCGCTAAGTTTTAGCAGGATTCTTTTGTAAATTGGTTCATTTTCCATCAGATTCTCTCTACATTCTTAGGAGTAACGGTGTATTTTGCTCTGGGATAGCAGCAGGTGTAAGTTCCGCTGCCGATTTTTATCAGCAGTATATTCTCCTAAAATGGATAAATTGATTGTAACTTAAAAAATACAAATTTTGCTTTTAGAAAAAAAAAGCCAACCATCGGTTGGCCTTTTTTATTTTTTAATTGGATTTCTGTCCAACTTCCCAACGGACAAATCTCCGGATTACAATATTTTCTCCGAGGGTAGCAACCGTCTCGTGTAGATATTTCTCAATGGATAAATCCTCATTTCGAATATAAGGTTGCTGCAGTAAAATCACTTCTTCAAAATATTTCTTCATACGACCTTCAACGATCCTATCCAGGATGTTTTCGGGCTTGCCTTCTTCCAAGGCGAGATTATAAGCTATTTCTTTCTCGCGTTCTAGGATATCGGAAGGAATTTCGTTTTTGGTTATCCAAAGGGGGTTGGTTGCAGCGATTTGTAAGGCAATCTCGTGGGCAAACTCACGAAACTCATCTGAACGAGCAACGAAATCCGTCTCACAATTGACCTCCAGCATAACGCCTACTCGTCCGTTGCCGTGGTTGTAAAGTTCCAAAACGCCTTCCGAAGCTTCTCGTCCAGCGCGCTTTGCAGCCTTTGCCAGTCCTCGTTCTCTTAAAAGTTCCACTGCTTTTTCGAAATCACCTTTTGCATCTTCCAAGGCTTTACGGCAATCGAGAAAGCCGACGCCAGTGACTTCACGTAATTCTTTTACTTCGTTTGCTGAAACGCTCATTTTTATGTCTATTCCTCTTCAATCTCTTCTTCGGTTTCATCAGAAGGAGCATCGTTGGTTGATTCCGAAATTTCTTCTTCGGAATCGGTTTCTTTCTCGATAATCTCAGCTTCTGGTTCTCCTTCTTTACTTTCTTCTTCAACAGCCTCAGCGACTTGCTTCTCTTCGCTGTCATCTTCGGCTGTTTCGGTCTCTTCTTCTTCTGACACTTCGCTTACCGTGGTTACGAACATACGCTGCTCTTCTAGTTTAGCAAGGGTGGCATCACCAAGCAAATCCTCATCAGTGAGATCGGCATCGATATCAAAAGCTGCGGCGGAATCTCGAGGCAGTTCTTCTTCTATGTCTTTCTGCATGGCACGACCTTCCAAAACCGCATCGGCGATTTTGCTAACGATCAATTTGATTGCGCGAATTGCATCATCATTTGCAGGAATGATGTAATCAATGTCGCGAGGATCGCAGTTGGTGTCCACCATGGCGACGATGGGAATGTTGAGCAGGTTTGCTTCGTGGACAGCGGTATCTTCACGCCTGACATCAACGATGAAGAGCAGATTTGGTAAAGTTACCATGTTGCGGATGCCTCCAAGAAGCATCTCTAGACGTTCAATTTTACGGTGCAGCCCCAGGGCTTCTTTCTTGGTCAATAATTCAAATTCACCCTTGTCACGCATCCTTTCAAGCCGTTCTAACTCGTTGATTCGTTGACGAATGGTTGTCCAGTTGGTTAATGTTCCCCCCAACCACCGAGCAGTCACCCATGGCATTCCACAGCGGGTAGCTTCAAGCTGGATGGTTTCCTGCGCCTGTCGCTTTGTACCAATGAAAAGGATTGATCCTCCCCTGGATACTGAATCGCGAACCAAATCATAAGCCTCTTCGAGTGCCTTAACTGTCTTTTGCAGGTCGATAATGTGGATATGGTTTCGCTCTGTAAAGATATAGGGTTTCATCTTGGGGTGCCACTTATGCGTCCTGTGACCAAAGTGAACCCCACTTTCCAGCAATTGCTTCATACTAACTACAGCCATAAAAAAATCTCCTTTGCGTTTTACCTCCGCTTCCCTCAACCCTGTCTGGAACCGTAATCAGTTTCCCCGCTTACGGCACGCCCTTTCAGGTCAGGAAACGTGTGTGATTTTTTCCCAATAATTAGGAATATTAAATTTTGGGACTTTGCCTTTAGGCATAATTATTCCCGCCTTCTGGCGGGAGCGGGAGCAGTATAACACGAGAAAATCAAATCGTCTACAGCACCAACACAGCTGTTAGCACAAAGTAGTAGAGTCCTGTTTAAACAAAGTTAAAATGTCCTAATTTAGAAAACAACTAAGAGAGGACCGAAACCAATTGGACACACTACTAACGATGAGCAAAAAAGAACTCACACGACTTGAAGTCATACAAAGGTTGCAAGAAAAACGGTTGAGACAGCACCAACCAGATTTGTTATTGTTCAGCGAATTTGACACCAAGGATTCTTCAGCGAAAATGTCACCCTATGGACAAACGAGTGACAAGAAGCATGAAGGAAATAAAGAGACGAAATGTGGTTATGGATGTGGCTGGCAAGAGAGTGCCTTTTAGAAAACAGTGGTTTTTTCCATGGATGAAAATAATCTTGGTGTAGAGGAATGTAAGTTAACCATTGCGGGTATAATGGTGCACTAAAGATAGGAACAAGAGGATAAGATATGATTCGTGGTATCATTTTTGATTTTGATGGACTAATTTTAGACACAGAAGGCCCCGTATTCCAATCATGGGCAGAGTTATTCCGTGGTCATGGTGTAGAACTCACACTCGATGAATGGGAATCAGTCATCGGTACATCCAATCAGGAACATTTTAATCCCTTTACGCTTCTAGAAGGTAAGATTGGCAGAGTTTTGCCTCGCGACAAACTGGCACCGATTATATATGCTCGTGAAATAGAGCTTTGTGAAGCTCAACTTGTATTGCCTGGAGTAGTTGATACGATTTTAGCTGCAAAAAACCGAGGTCTAAAATTAGGAATTGCATCAAGTTCAAATCGTGAATGGGTTGTCGGACACCTGGATCGCTTAGGCCTGCTTGATAATTTTACGGTCATCCACACCTCAGACGATGTTAAGCGAACGAAGCCCCATCCCGAGCTGTTTACCCTTGCCCTGGATTCATTAAACATAAAACCACATGAAGCAATTGTTTTTGAAGATTCACCAAATGGCGTGACGGCTGCAAAGGCTGCCGGAATATTTGTAGTTGCAGTGCCCAATAACCTCACCAGACAACTTTCCCTTGAACACGCTGATCTTATTTTGGATTCTTTGGCGGATTTAGCGCTCGATAGAATAATTGCCATGGTCAATCATAATGGGTCATAAATATTGCCTGGTAGAGCCCTGATTTTTTGAAAAAAGGATCGAGAAGTTGTACCCTACACCAAACAATCCCATCTTTACTATTGGATATGGCTCGCGAGATCTGGAGACTTTCCTTGCGGTGCTTAAGGAAAACGAGATTAAATACCTTATCGATGTTCGCACCAGTCCCTATTCCAGCTATAAACCGGAATTTACTAAGCAAGCTTTACAAAATTCATTAGAAGCTCAGGGGATTCGATACTTGTACATGGGTGATAGCTTGGGGGGCCAGCCCAAGGATGATGCCTGTTATCGTCATGGAAAAGTGGATTACGAAAAAGTCGCTGAACAGCCTTTCTTTTTAGAAGGGATTAAACGACTTTGCGAAGCCAGCCATCAGGAACAACGAGTAGCCTTGATGTGCAGCGAAGGGAAACCTGAAAACTGCCACCGCAGCAAATTAATTGGAAAGACCCTTGCTTCTATGGGGATTGAAGTCCTTCATATTGATGAAAATGATGAGCTTATCAATCAGCAACAAGTGATTTTACGCCTGACATCTGGGCAACTCAGTCTTTTTGGCGATGATTTTTTAACCTTTACCTCTCGGAAAAAGTATCGGGAAAATGATGGGGATGACAATGATTTTTCTGACCACGACTGGAATGATGGTGGTAAATAAGACATTATTGAGAAAAGTGAGAAAACTGGGATGAAGATCGTGACCATTGGTGTTTATGGGTACACAGCGGATAGTTTTTTCTCAGACCTACAAACTGCTGGTGTGGAGGTTTTTTGTGATATCCGTTGGCGGCGAGGTGTGCGTGGAGCAGAATATGCCTTTGCAAACCATAAGCGATTGCAGGCCCAACTGGAATCTTATGGAATCAAATATTTTCATCGTCGTGATCTGGCACCGACTCCTGAGATCCGCAATATACAGCAATCGCTGGACAAGTTTGAACAGGTAGCCAAACGAAAGCGCGAAGGGCTTAGTTCAGAGTTCAAAGAAGCATATCAAAGAGAAATCCTTGACCATTTCGATCCACAGGAGTTTATCGAATGGTTCGGTAGGAGCGTTAAAGTGATTGCTCTCTGCTGTGTCGAGAGAGTACCAGAAGCCTGCCACCGATCCCTTCTTGCTGAAGCGATCAAAGAACGGTTAGGAGTGGATGTTCAACATTTAACGCCTAGTTGAACCGGTTTCAGGTTATGGGACATCCTTAAGATCACATATAAGGTCAAGACGAGTTAAAACTGTAAAAGGTTTTACTTATCTACCCAGCACCCTCACCTTATGGCGCTCGAAGACAGGCTTTTAACCCTAGCCAGGTCAGTTTTTCTCGGCTTTACGATGTATTAATAGATGTGGAGGGAGTATTGTGAAGGTCGTTATTGTAGCCAAAACCCGGATGGGAAGCGGAGCTTGTATAGGTGCCTTGACCTTTGATGGGCGCTCGCTACGGTTGGTTGCTGTCGATCGTGATACGAATGACCAGTTTAATATGGACTATCAGGTTGGAGAAGTCTGGGAAATTGATATAACTGAAGATCATGAGATCATTCCTCCTCATATTGAGAATGTAATCGTCAAAGAGAAAAGGTTCCTGGCACCAATCGCTGGAATAACCGGATTTATTGAGTCACAGATGCCGCCTGTTTCTGGTGGAGTGGGGGTCATATTTGAAGGTTTAACCCAATCTACAAAAGCAGGGGCGCGCTATATCGCTGAGCGTACTGGTCTTCCAAAAAGGAGTACTATGTTCTGGCGTCCTGACCAGTCTTTGATTAGGGATGCTGACCAAAAGCGTATTCGCTACCGGTATCCTGATGTAGATGGTGGATCTACCCTGACGTTTGTTGGTTTTCAAGAATCCCTGCCGGAAATTCCAGCGGGATCTTTGGTGAGAGTTTCATTAGCGCATTGGTGGCGTCCGAACGAGAAACCTGAAGGTGAACTACGATGTTACGTACAGATTTCCGGCTGGTTTTTGGATAAAGAGGAAACCCACATTCAAGCAGTTCCAACCCTCAAAATGCAGAGGGAGATGCATTCTGACCAAATCCCCAAGATTAACCGGGCGCTTCAAGATGTGTTTGGGTATTCTCAATTCAGACCTTTCCAGCGCAAGATTATCGAACGAATATTACAGAAACAAGATACTTTAGGGGTTATGCCCACTGGTAGCGGAAAATCTTTGTGTTTTCAACTACCCGCCACTTTATTTCCAGGATTGACGGTTGTTGTCTCTCCATTGATCTCATTGATGGAAGACCAGGTGCTTGAATTGAAGGAACTGGGTATTCAGGCAGATTACCTTAATAGCACACTGAGTTATGAACAGTACCTGGCTGCTGTCGGACGTATCAAAGATGGGGATTCCCGGTTGATATATGCAGCACCTGAGACCTTGCTTCGCCCGGAAACCATCCTATTATTGGAAAATTGCCTGGTTGATTGCCTGGTAATAGACGAAGCGCATTGTATTTCCGAATGGGGACATGATTTTAGACCGGAGTACCGTCAGCTTGATGGGTTGCGAAAAAGGTTGCCCCAGGCTGTCACTCTAGCGATCACTGCCACAGCCACAAAGCGAGTCAGGGAGGATATCAAGCATTCGCTTCAAATACCCGATGCAAACGTGTATGTCAGTAGTTTCAACCGGGAGAACCTGGTATTGTCAGTGGTCGATAAGGTCAATGGGCTGGCACAGACAAAAGCTTTTCTAGGAGTCCATAAGGGTCAGGCAGGGATAATTTATTGTGCAACCAGAAGGCGGGTTAACGAGCTTAGCCTGCAGCTGGCGGAACAGGGATATCCTGTACTGCCATATCATGGTGGTATGGAAGATGAGATCCGACGGAAGAATCAACACCGTTTTCGCCACGAAGATGGAACCATCATGGTGGCAACCATAGCTTTTGGCATGGGTATAAATAAGTCCAATGTCCGTTTCATCCTTCATTACGATCTGCCCAAGAATCTAGAAAACTATTACCAACAAATTGGCAGAGCAGGGCGCGATAGTCTACCAGCTGATTGTATGACACTATTCTCGTATGGGGATATAAAAACGATTGAATACTTCATTAGCAAGGAAGATCCTATCTTGCAGCCTGGATCGAAAATGCGTTTGAGAGCGCTAATGGATTATCTGAGTGCTGGTAGCTGCCGCCGGAAACCTTTATTGGCATATTTTGGTGAAAAATACCCGTCGGATAACTGCCACGCTTGTGATAATTGCATCAGCCGAATAACTGTAGATGGTAAATCCCTTGGGGATGGTAAGGAAATTGTAGAAACCGAATCCGTTGAGAAAACTAATTTGACAATACCAGCCCAACAATTCCTCTCTTGCGTTCAGGAAACAGGTGAGATCTTTGGTGTCGATCACCTTATCAAAGTTTTACGAGGCTCGAAAGCGAAAAAGGTTATCCAGTTTAGACATGAAGAGCTTGATTGTTATGGGGTAGGTCGTGAAAAGAAAGCAGATGTTTGGCGCCATCTAGCAAGCCAGTTCATCCGACAGGGTTTGGTCGAACGTAAAAGACCGCATGGTAGCCTGATCCTTACAAAAAAGGGAAAAGGTGTCTTAAAAGGAGATGCCGTTTGGGGTGTACTTCCAGGGATTTATGCCCGGATTTCTTTTACAGACGTGCAAGAGGACTACGACCAAGCCTTGTTTGAGAAATTGCGTGCTTTACGTTCAGACTTGGCGATGGAACGAAATCTGCCTCCTTATGTCATCTTCCATGACCGCACCTTGATAGAAATGGCGACTTATTTCCCAAGAACACCAGCAAATTTCAGCCGGATATATGGGGTGGGCAAGCGCAAAGTGGAAGCGTATGGACAAAACTTTCTTTCCCTTATCCAATCTTATTGTGATAAGCACAGCAATGATCCTGGTCAGGAAATTAAGTCTCGAATTCCCTTAAAAGGTTCTACAACGGTAAGTGAGCGTAGAGCTTATATCTGGAAGAAATTCCAGGGTGGAGCAGGGGTCAGGTCGATTGCTGAATCTTTAGGATTTACACAACAGACCATCTTAGGTCATCTCGAAGCATTATTTTCTGCAGGTCACCCCATTCGGCTTTCGGGGTTAAATGAAATCAGTACACTGTCTGCAGAGCAGGAAAAGCAAGTGATCCAGGCATTTGATGAATTTGGAACCTTCCGGCTTAAACCAGTCTTTGATACTCTCAATGGAACCGTTCCTTATGAACAGTTGCACTTGTGGCGCCTGATATATAAGGTTATGAATCGGGATTTGCTTGATGAATAACATGAAAAATCATTTCCTTTTGGACCCTGAAGTCATTTTTCTTAACCATGGTTCGTTTGGCGCCTGTCCAGCGCAGGTATTTAACTTTTACCAGCAGTGGCAGCGGAAATTGGAGCGCCAGCCGGTTGAATTCCTTGGTCGCTGTGTTGAAGGATATCTTGCTGAGGCAAGGGTAAAACTGGGGCAATATCTTGGATGTCAAGGGGAAGACCTGGTCTATTTTTCGAATCCGACTACTGCTGTTAACATGGTGGTCCGCAACCTTGCTTTACAGCCTGGAGATGAAATTTTAACGACCGATCATGAGTATGGGGCGATGAACAGGACATGGCGATATTTCTGTAAAAAAACTGGGGCAAAATATATCCAGAAATCTATCCCGCTGCCGGTCACCACCCACCAACAACTTGTAGAATCCTTTTGGAAGGGAGTAAATGAACGCACCCGGGTTATCTTTCTCAGTCATATTACCAGCCCAACAGCATTGATTTTTCCGGTCAAGGAAATCTGTCATAAGGCTCGTGAATCCGGGATACTTTCCATCATCGACGGGGCTCATGCTCCGGGTCAGGTCGATGTTACTCTTGATGAAATTGGCGCAGACATATATACCGGTGCCTGTCACAAGTGGATGATGTCCCCGAAGGGTGCCTCCTTCTTATATGCTCGAAAGGAGGTGCAGGATTGGCTCGATCCCTTGGTGGTAAGTTGGGGGTATGATGCAGAGCAAGGTTATGGGAGTGGGAATCATTTTATTGACTACCATGAATGGCAGGGTACACGCGACCCATCCGCCTTTCTATCGGTACCGGCAGCGATCGATTTTATGAAGCAGAATCATTGGGATGAAGTAGGGCAGAAATGTCATGAGTTGGCGATTACGACGAGAAGGGAGATCGATGTTTTAACCAAATTGCCGCCAATCTGCCCTGAGGAAGGTTGGTTAGGGCAGATGGTCTCAATTTGGCTACCAAAGATTGATCCAAAATGGCTTCAAGGGAAGCTGTATCGAGAGTTCAAGATTGAAGTTCCTGTGTCGAGTTGGCAGGACCAGGTATTAATACGAGTCTCCATACAAGCCTATAATACCTGGGAAGATGTCGATAAATTAATAGCTGCCTTGGCATTCACTTTGGTGCTGTCAAAGTAAAACGCTTCACCCCAAACCGAACCCGTTTCCAAACATAACCCAACAATCTTTTCAAAGAATTGCCGAAAGACTTGCTACCAATTACGTTCCCTGATCTTGCTCAAACTGTTGTGATCGAGTACATCTTCCTCCAAATCATAACTGATGAACCAACGGTGTGCCAGATTCAAACTGACCGTTTCCAGTAAACAAAAACCTTGCTGGTTTGAATTCTGTCTATTAAGAACACTATTGCAGATTTGGGGACAAAATTTAAGATCGAGGTGCCGTTCTTTTAAGTTATCCAGTAAACACAATAGGGTATGTTAACTTTTAGTGAGTTAAGCTAAGATACGATGCGCTGTGACATCCCCGCAATTTGACCGAATAAGCGTCCTATAAGGTGTTTTTACAAAATAATAAGTGTTAGGTCGCCTGTAAAGGATGCATCGTTCTTTGATGAAAACTGAGTTGATTGATAATTAAGTTGGGCAACAATCATTCGGGTGTTAATACTTAATTACACCAAGATTAATAAAAATAAGCCCTTCCTGACTTTAGGAAGGGCAGCATTAAATCAGAAGCAATTCAGTTTATACTTATGCTTCGTTCAGGAAATAAACACTAGGAGGTCCCTCCACACCTGCTTTTTCCATCGCTGACCTCAGTTCGGGAGATTGAGCGAATTTCTGAGCGTTTGCCAGTGAGTTCCACTTATAAAAAGCGACTACTTTACTTGGATCGCTTGCATCGCGGTAAATCTGGTGTGAAAGTTCACCGTTGGAGGTGCGAAAATCATTACCAGAATTAAACACTTCTTCCCCCTTATGCAGTCTTTGGACCTATCATTGGTACCCTGCTGGACCGTTGGGACCGTCGCCAGGTGATGCTGGCAGCAGATGGTCTCATCGCCTTGGTTACGATCTTCTTGGCGTTTCTTTTCGCAACAGATACGGTGAACGAGTGCCCATCTCGCTTGGTTTCTTGTTGGTGTTTGGTGCGTTTATGATTTTCCTCCAGGCAAATACCTTTTTAGGTTTTGCGATTTGTTGGATTGTATTTGGCATCGGGGTTGGTTTACTCAGTCCGGCATATCAATCACTGATCTCGAAAGTAGTTCCACAAAAAATGCTTGGGACCTTCACTGGTCTGTTTCGCAGTAGTCTTGGCTTGATCTCTTTGCCAGCACCCTATCTTGGTGCACGCCTGTGGGAACAGTTTTCTCCTCAAACTCCTTTCCTGATCACATCTATCGCTGCTTTAATTACCATCGTTCCCATTTGGCTGTTCTTCAAAGTTCCGGATACACAATGTGGATCGGCTGAATTGGAGAATAACCTGGCGATAGATTGATTAGTATTCGGGGTAATGTAAAAGATCCATTCAGGAAAAGGCTGTTTTCTCGAATGGATGTTAAAAATAGGGACCTTATCCAGTGATTATCTTGTCTATTTCTCCCGCCCGTTGTGTGATCACCGCTGCCGTCTCCTGTCGTCTCCTTTTTCCTAACAACCAGTCGCCTATGATCATGTTATCGACGTCTGCTAAAGGTGCGGAAATCAGCCTTAACAATCTTTTGACCTCTGTCGGCGGACCTGTGAGGGTTTCTAAAGTAGTTTCAAGCTGGATAGTATGCAGTCGGAGATGTGAATCTGGTAGGTGGAGGCAAAACTCTACTGTCAGTGGGATTTCTTCCCACCACAAGGAAAGAGTATCCAACTCCAGTACAGAAATATTGGTTAGTTCACGCAAAACACGTTTGTGCAGAGTGTCGTAATAGGCGATGATCCCGGGAAGGTCAAGTTCATCGTCTTGAATATTCTGAGTAACGGAGACATATCATTCAACCGCTTGGATCAGGGTGAGTTCGCTCACTTTGCATATTCTTTGGGTTCGTACCTTGTAAAGTCCAGAAATCGATTTGCACCTCTCCTTGAGCACGAATGAAGAAAGGAGATATCTTTAAGGCATTATTTTCATTCAATTGGGGATAGAAAATTGTGGTGAAGGTTTCTCTTCCGTTGATGAAGATCTCAATGACCGATTTGTCAATGAAAATATGTAGTTCCAGTTGGTTAGGTTCGATTAGGAATTGCGGTTTCGCTTGTTCATCGATGGCAAATATAGTTCTTGTAGTGAAATCCAGCTTGATTATATGTTCTTTGATATCATCGATCAAAGAGAATCCGACCGAATCAGCCATCTCCAGGTTGAATTCTGCTTTGATCTCAACACATTCCCCGAAATAAGGGGCTGAGCCAGCCTGTTCTACGCTTGAATCCAAATTTCCCCCCTTTTTCCTGCCCTGCGATAACCATATACCAATTGTCCTTTTCTTTCCAAATATAAGGGTCACGCCAGTTACGTATTCTGGAATTTGGATGATGTGTCTCTTCACTGAGAATTGGGTTTAAGGGGTGTTTTCCCCATGTGATCATGGCTGTATTACTTGTGGCAGCCCATTGTTCGGCAAAACGACGAACAGCCGTAGCAAAACTTTTTGCACTAATACTGGTATAGAATACCCACGGAGTTCCGTCATCAGCTATCACACAACATCCAGAGAAACAATGCAACTCATTCAATCCTGGATCTGGTGCTAAAGCTATGGGAAGGTGTTCCCAGTGAACCAGGTCCTTACTACTGGCGTGACCCCAATGGATCTGCCCCCAGTGAGGTTTATAGGGATTATGTTGATAAAAAAGATGGTATTCACCATTGTGAAATATTGTTCCATTGGGATCGTTCATCCAATTGGCTGGAGGAAGGAAATGATATTCAGGCCTGTAAGGACAATGATGAGTAGTTAATCTATGTTTATCCAATGCTTTAGTGGCTTATAATATTTGGGATTTCACTGATAGTTACCCAAAACCAAGCTCTTTTATATTTTTATCGGGTTCGAAACCGGTTTTCTTCCTATCTCTCCCTAGTAATTCGTCCCAAAAAACCGAGTCATAACGACGAGATCGAATCGGGAGTGGCATGGGCACCCCCCATCCGAGAAGCAGGACTTCCTCTTTTGGCTGCAGACGAGCAAGCATTCCTCGCAACGAATCCCGGCTGGAAAGGCCAGAAAGGACAGCGCGAATGTCATCTTCATCCCCCAACCAGCCTGAAATGCGTGTGCCAAGTTGGGACATGACTTCATCGTAAATCTGGGAGGGACGTTGGTCTACGATCAACAAGGTAACATAGTACTTGCGCATCTCCCGAGCGATAGTGCTGAAGATGGTCTGGGAGGCCATCTCACGGTTTAGTAGCTTGTGCGCTTCCTCCAGGACGATGATAAGCTGGCGTGGTTCATTTTGCCCCGTTGAACGGAAATGGTTGGTATTGTATTCCCATCGCTTGCGAATATGCCGGCTGAGTAAGTTGGCAACCAACAGGTAATCCAGATCTTGTTCGAATTTACCAAAGGAAAGGATGATTTGTTGCCCAGCGTCAAGCGCTTTAATGATTTCGCTGATCCCATCGCTGGCTGGGTTTTCGAGAATATAAGGTTTATTGAACAAGCGACGAAGTTTATTGTGTAAACCCTCTGCTGCCATGACGTTAACCCCTTCAGCATTAGCCCAGGCTGCAACACTATCTGGAGCGGGGACACGTTTTCCCTCTTCATTCTCATAATAGGCACCTACCTTCATCTCTTTGAATTTACGGAACCAGTGATTTAGTCCAAAGGACTTAACAAGAGCATCCAAGGTGGTAGGCGTTGTCTCGCGCAAATTAAGTTCTCGGGAAAGCAGCTCTACGTCTGCTGGACGAATGTCCTCCATAGATATTTCCAGGTTGAAGTCGACCTGGTTATTACGAATGTTAGTCCCGGAACCGAGTGCGACCACCCGCATTCTTGCCTGAAAATTAGTTTTCAAGCCGATCACCTTTTCTCCAGTATCAGAGGCAATATCGTCAAAACCATATTCATTATGCATGTCATAGACCAAAATTGACGCCTTATTGTATCTGATCAACCCAGCCAAGACTAAACGGGTAAGGAATGATTTACCTGTCCCAGTGGCACCAAAGATGCCTGCTGAGCGTTGAATGAACTTATCCAAATTGATTCGTACAGGATGACCTTGTTCTCGGGTAATCCCTATTTGGAAAAGTCCTTCTTTCTCTTTGCCAAAGATCTCAGCGATGTCACCTTCCTGGGCCAGGAAGACTTGGGAATGATGGGAGGGGACTGTTTTCACAGGTACTAGTCGAGGTTCCTCGCGAAACCCAAAATCAATTGCGTGTCTCCATTCCTCATAATCCTGCTGTGAAGGATCGGGACCAACTTCAAGCATCAAAGTGAGCAGCACTTCCAGGTTAGTGAACAATGTCTGCCCATATAACAACTGGGAGATCTCGGCTGGGAATCGGTCAGCGGTTTGTTCGTCGGCAAATCGAGGGTCGGACGCGCCTAGCTGGATGTCTGTGACCAGACCATAGAAATGCCAGGGCAAGTCTTTAATCACAACGAAGGCGCCTTCCTGGACTCCTTGTGGGTTGATTGTCAGCCGGATTCCGAATCTATCCTTTAGACCGCCACCGATGACGTATCCGATATGTTCTTGATTACTCATGCTTCCGCTCCAAACTTGACATAGACATCACTCAAGGTGCCCAGAACGGTCATAAGGGTGGGGTAATCATCCCGCAGAAGGGTGATTATTTCCCTGGTTGCTGAAGATAACCAATCCTTATTCCCAATCTCCTGGTGGGCGCTATTAGCCTGGTCGAAATGAGTTGCCAATAGTTCGCCAATGGGTAATTCCTTCGAAC
>CAZTJD010000014.1:19527-45411 GCA_964613985.1 uncultured Anaerolineales bacterium | reverse complement strand
AAAAATCATGACCAAAGGAAAGAACCAAAAAAAGAGTTCCAAGAAAAAGCCGCAAAAAAGCATGAAAGAAAAAAAGCAGGCTAAAAGAGAAAGGAAAAATAAGAATAGCGAGAATTTCGTCACCCAAATTAATCCATGAGGAATCTGGGGTAACCCATGAAAGGGAAGAAAATGGAAAACTATCTCATTAGCCCTAACTGCAATACAACCATATCCAATGATCCATTAATCGAGGCAACAGCCAGAAAAGAGGATTCTGGAGCAAGAGCAATCACCTGTGATTGTGGCGAAAAGATAACCTTTCTGGCTATTACAACCAACAACGAAAATAAAACTCGTGCGACCAGAGATTCTAAAATTGGCTTCAAAACCTATTCCACGGTCGCGGATAATCAGAGTTGGCGATGAATATTTTACTGGTTTACCCTGAATTTCCGGACACTTTTTGGAGTTTCAAGCATGCCCTGCGGTTTATCCGCAAGAAATCTGGCTCTCCTCCATTAGGTTTGTTAACTGTGGCTGCCATGTTGCCTGAGACCTGGGAGAAACGGCTGGTCGACTTGAACGTAACCTACCTGACCTCCAAAGATCTGGCATGGGCTGACTATGTCTTCATCAGCGCTATGATCGTGCAGCGCGATGCTGCACGCACCTTAATCGCTTGCTGCAAGGAGGCTGGCGTCAAAGTGGTGGCGGGTGGACCGCTCTTCACGATGGAGCACGAGCAGTTCCCGGAGGTAGATCACTTCGTACTCAATGAAGCCGAATTGACTCTCCCACTTTTCCTGGCAGACCTGGCTGACGGACGGGCTCAACCCCTTTATGCCACCAGCGAGTATCCGGATATCAACCAAACCCCTATACCCTTATGGCAGCTGGCAGATCTCAAGCATTACGATACGGTCAGCATCCAGTTCTCGCGTGGCTGCCCCTTCAGTTGCGACTTTTGTAATGTGACTGCTTTATTGGGCCACCGCCCGCGCACCAAAACCGCTGCCCAAATAATCGCCGAACTGGACAGCCTCTACGCCCTGGGTTGGCGTAAAGGTATCTTTTTTGTGGACGATAACTTTATTGGCAATAAAAAACAGATCAAATCCGAAGTGCTGCCCGCGTTGATCGAATGGCGCAAGGGTAAGCTAGGGATACCGTTTAGTACCGAAGCGTCTATCAACCTGGCCGACGATCCCGAACTGCTCAATCTTATGGTGCAAGCCGGATTCGATACGGTATTTGTAGGAATCGAGACACCTAACGAAGACAGCCTGGCTGAATGCAGTAAGAACCAGAATCAGGGTCGCGACCTGCTAGAGAACGTCAAGCTGCTTCAACGGGCCGGGCTACAGGTGCAGGGCGGTTTCATCGTCGGTTTTGATAACGACACCCCCTCGATCTTTCAGCAGCAAGTGGAATTCATCCAGAAAAGCGGCATCGTGACCGCAATGGTGGGGCTACTGCAGGCGCCTCTGGGAACCCGTCTATACGAACGCATGCAACGTGAAGGTCGCCTGGTGGATGAATTTTCGGGGGATAACGTGGACGGCTCGACCAATATCATCCCTAAGATGGGCCTGGAACCATTGCGGGAAGGCTATCACAAGTTGCTGGGTCAAATCTACGCCCCTAAGTTCTATTACGAGCGGGTTTTGACGTTTCTGCGCGAGTACCACCCACCTAGGATCCTGTTTCACCCAGATCCGCAATACATCCTGGCCTTGGGACGCTCGATTTACCAACTAGGAATTCGCGGCGTTGAGCGAGTCCATTATTGGCGTCTATTTTTTTGGACCCTGTTCCGACGTCCCCGGCTGTTCCCACTGGCTATCACGCTGGCCATAATGGGGTTCCATTTCCGCCAGGTGACCGAGTTGCATGTTGGTTGAGCCCTCCGGTCACAAGCAAAATCTATTGGCAAAGAATTACATTGAGGACAGCCGATGCAACTCATGCAGAATTCTTTCTCCTTTTAGGGATGGGTAAACATTGCGGGGAAAAAGTGGTCCTGAAACTTGATAAGCACCAGGTCGAGTCTCTTCCGAACTTATCAATATACTTGTTCTGGTTCTGATCGTTGTGGTTGGTTGGGCAATCTGATCCGGACGAATGATGAATTAATACCGGGCAGGATGAGATTTCTAGCTAGTGTGTTTGGGAACTTATCTTGAATAGATAAATATATCCCGGTTGATGTTAATTGACGGAGGAGTATAACCATGAATGATAACCAGTCCTGGGAGTTTACCTGTAAGACATGCGGAAGTCACAAATTGAATGTCACTAGAGTTTGGAACATCCTAGCTGGGCCTGATAGTGAAAGGTGGCAGGAATGGGGGCCGCTCACAGCTGATCATCTCTGGCATTTCAAATTCAAGGAAATGATAGAGAAAGAAAAAAATAAAGATAGTGATAGAGAAGATGAAGTTGAGCGATGGGATTACGATGAGTATACAAAAGATGACTCTTCTTCTGAACCGGAAGAGTATGAGTTATACGAGTCCGAGGACAACCCGGGAAATGATGAGTTTTATGTGAATTGCGCAAACTGTGATCGGGAGATTGAATTTGGCTGGTCACAAGCCAACCGTGGTGGCGGCATATTCCCCGTTGAGTGTTCTGATTTCATTCCAGGAAAATACTGGCCGGAACTTAGGTACCTGGATTCGTGGCAGCAGAAGGGCTGGTTAAAAAAGGAGCTGAAAAATGGATAGCGCAAGTTTTCCTATTGAGTTTAACAATGAAATTGATGATGTAAAGAAAAGCGAGAATAAAAACTACACACTGGCTGTAGACCGACTAAGTAAATTGGCAGAAGGCCACAACGACATTTCAGGCGCGGTTGTTAACTTCAAGCAACCTGCCAAAGAACATCAGACAGCGTATATAAACGAAGTGACAATCGTCGTCTATATGGGATCAGACAATATCGCGGCTACCGAAAAAGGTGAGCATTTTCAATCCGCGCTGAATGGCGCTTTAAACGCGGTTGAACAGCAAGTTCATGAGCGCCGTAAACAACAGCGACACTACTAAACTGCTCTACCCCCCGTCATTTAATAAGATATAGATGTAGGGTATTTTCTCAAGGAGAAAGAAAGTGAATATTTTGAATAGAACGGAACTAGAACAGTTAATGCATAAAGAACAACAATGGTGTGTTTCGATCTATCTACCGACTCATAGAACTGGGACAGCAGCCCAGCAGGATCCGATCCGGCTGAAAAACCTGATCGCAGAGGCTGAGAAACACCTAATTACCCGAGGGGTAGGCAGGCGCGATGTGGATAATATGCTCGAGCCGGCTAGAAAGCTCTTGCGGGATTCTACTTACTGGCAGCATCAGAGTGTTGGTCTGGCGATTTTTCTCTCTCCTAACAACCTTGGGTGCTATCGTCTCCCATTAGATTTTGATGAATTGGTGATCGTGAGTGACCATTTCCACATCAAACCGCTGCTGCCACTTTTCACTGGTGACGGCCAATTCTACATCTTGGCGTTGAGTCAGAACGAAGTCAGGTTGCTGATGGGTACGCGCTACAGCGTCTGCCAGGTTGATATCGGGCAGGTAGTTGGCAGCCTGGCTGACGCCATATCCGCCGACAATCATCAAGCGAGCAATCAACTCCACTCTTCTGGGTCCGCTGGAGATTTTACTAGGAGTAGTTCAGTAACATTCCATGGGCAAGGTGGCGGCAGTGATGAAAGCACCAAGGATGATGATCTCCTGCGCTACTTTCGCCTGGTCTCGGATGGCTTGACAGGATTTCTTCAGGAAGACCGCGTACCGCTGGTGTTGGCGGGAGTCGAATACCTGCTACCGATCTATAAAAAAGCCAACACGTATCCATATTTGATAGACACGGTCATCAAGGGGAATCCCGATTTACTGAGTACGGACGAGCTCCAAAAAAGCGCCTGGGACATTCTTAGACCTCGCTTTCGGGCAGCACAAGAAGCGGCTGCTGCCCATTACCAGCAACTTGCCGGCCAAGCAAGCGAACGAGTCGCAGATACAATAGAAAAGATCCTGCCAGCCGCTTATCAAGGCCGGGTTGAAACGCTGTTTATCGCCTCTGGAGTTCAGGAATGGGGAGTTTTTAATCCAGTTACAAATGAGATTGAATCGCTTGATCAAATAGAGTCTGGCGACGAGTCCCTGTTGGACCTGGCAGCTGTCCAGACTTACTTGAAAGGTGGAATAATCTATGTTGTGGACCCAGAACTAGTGCCGGGTGGGACATCTGCTGCTGCTGTGCTTCGATATTGATCAACCTTCCGGCTGAACGCATTGTGGCGGCGATGCACAAGTGCTTCTCCATCTGGTGCGATGACTGCATTTTATAAGTGGGCGGTGACGGTATGAAGCCCCATGACTCACTGCCTCGCTAATAAATTAGCAAAAGAAGAAGTTGGTTCGAATGGCTGATCAGGCAAGCAAGAAAAGAAAAACGAAAGGGTATTGTTTCTGAAAAGACCAAGCGTAATTATTTCAACTTAAACATCACAAAATTGGTCATTTCGCATCCGTCAATCATGCTAGCTCTCTTCATATCGAGTAAGCATAACAGTTATTATTTTGTTATCCAACGCTGGATTTAAGGGAAGGAGTTTCTACCAACTTTTAGGTCGTGATCAATTATGGATACTTGGAATAATATCTGGGCCAATGAACTGTACCGGAGATTGATTTTATCGGTACTGGTTTTATTAATTCAAGCTGTTATACGTCGTTCATTATTAAGTTATGTAATCAACCGTATTTCGATCGATAGCCTTCATATATACACTGTTCGCAAAGTAGCATCCTACACGATCACAATCATATCAACCTTGCTGCTTTTTGGTATTTGGATACAACGGTTTGGTGATTTGTCAGTGGCTCTGGGTATTTTAGCTGCAGGTTTAGCTTTTGCATTACAGGAAGTAATCGGAAGTGTCGCTGGTTGGATAACCATTATCACAGGTAGGCCATTTACCGTTAGCGATCGTATTGAAACAGGTGGAATTCGGGGAGATGTTGTAGATATTGGCGTTTTACGTACAACGCTCATGGAAATTGGGAATTGGATAAGTGGCGATCAAAACACCGGACGGATTGTTACATTATCCAACGCGTTTATATTCAAAGAACCTCTCTATAATTACTCGGCACACATACGCTTTGTTTGGGACGAAATAATAGTGCCAATCACTTATGATTCCAATTGGAATAGGGGAATTGAAATCCTGGTAAACACTGTGATCGAACATCCGTTATATAAAGAACTATTACCCAAAGCACAGCAGCAGAGTCGAGAAGCGCGACCGAAACTAGCTGTAAAAATTACTCCAATAGAACCGCATATTTATTTGAAAATCACCGACAACTGGATTGAGTTAAGCTTGGTTTATCCGGTTGATACTGACTTGAGACGTTCTTTTCGTAGCGAGATTAGCCAACGGTTATTAACTGAATTTGAAGCGGAAGGCATTAAGATAGCGTCCCAAACAATTGCAATAGTACAATTTCCATCAGATTCCGCAACCGAAATATGAAGGTGTTAACACCCACTGCATACGGCCGGGTAACACCGAGACATAAGCGGTGAAATATGTTATGGTTGAGTTATGAGTAAAGAATGTTTCGGATTGAGATTGTTAAGGACCTGAAAATCTCAATGGACAGACAATAAACTGATAGGAAATAGACATGGCAAAGCTACAAACCCGAAGGGATCGGATAGACTTCCTGACTGAAAGGACTATCAGGTTCTTCAATATCTATAGCGACGAATTGGAATCGATAAGTCAAGTTCTCAAAATCAGGCTGGGGGGACTTGCTTCGGCTTACACGGTAGAAAACCAGCTCCCCCGTGAAGCTATTGATGTGCAATCCAGGGTCAAGTCATTGACAAGTTTTATCAAGAAACTGGAGAAGATGGATTGGCCCATGTTTGGCCATCCAACTGAAGTTATCACGGACCTTATTGGCGCCAGAGTGGTTTGCTGGTTTATTGATGATTGCTATGGAATACTCGACTACATCCAGGCTACCAAGCAGTTCCGCATTATGCCGAGGTCGCTGAAAGACTACATCAGAGATCCAAAGCGCACCGGATATAGAGCGATTCACCTTCTGGCAGATGTTTCTTATGATCGTGTGAAGACCTACGAGGAGCGACGCGCTGTCGTCGAGGATCAAATGATCTGTGAAATCCAGATTCGAACGATTCTTCAAAACGCCTGGTCAGAATTCACACATGAAGTGCATTGCAAAGTTCCGGCTGAGTTTCAAGTAGACTATGATAGGACAATTGCTGACATTGCCAGCAGACTAGCCGCAGAAGACAGGTCGGCCTTGGCTATCCGTGACATACTGCAAAGGCAGGCAGCGAAGAAAGAACCAGATGATTTCAGAAAAGACTAGGCTGTGTTGACATTTGGGAATTTTTCTAGAAATGAGCAATAATGAGTGAACCGTTACTCCAGGTTGAATTCACAAAACTGGCAGAAAAACCTGCGAATTAAGGAGGACTTATCGGAGTAAAAATTGCACCAAAGTTTGCTTTAAGATTCAGCACCTCACCCGATAGCCCGTATACATGGAGGTATTAAAGTAAAAATCCCCTGTATATAGGGGATTTTCGATGACCCCGGAAGGACTCGAACCTTCAACCTAACGATTAAGAGTCGCTTGCTCTGCCAAATTGAGCTACGGGGCCTAGTTTTGTTGCCGTGAAATTATACCGCAAAGGGAAGTGGTGTCAACAAAACGGATCATCTGTGCTCTTCAATCTCCCATGGCGGTGTACCACTGCCTCCCGAACCCTGTAAGGATTCACGAATGGGTGTGGCTAATTCCGGGCGCAGGTCTGACACCGCTGCCAGTAAGCCAAAGCAGCCAAGGATCATCATATCTCCAAATGGAGCCGGAAAATAGGGACGTAATGGGGGTGGTTGCGAGGCAACGTAGGAGAAACCATAGGTAGCCTGTCGTTTATCCCCTTTGCCTTGTCTCCTGCCTTCAGTTTTTTTAAACATCCCCCGTCTCGGTCCAGTCACCACCACGTCGAAATCCCTACCACCGACTGCCAATGGTTCGGAAGTGTATATCAAGGCGCCGTGTCCGTGGTCGTTGAATACCTCCTCGTGGGTAAGGCTGCTATCCGCCAGGGCGTGGAGTAGCTCCTTCAGCTGGGGCAGGTTCAGCAAGCCGGTATGGTGTTCAAAGATACCTTCGATTCCGCCTGGACCCATGCGGAATGCCAGGGTGTGGAAATTACCGATATTGGCGATCATCACCCGCTCTCTAGACTGCACTTTGGGATCTAAAGTTGCTCCCAAGATAGCTGCTGGAGCGGTATCCATCACCACTAAAGGGGCATCAAATCCTTCTGCCGAATCAACCACAGCCTGCAAACGGGTCATGATCGCTGGGACTTCGTCTGCGTTGAATGCAAATGCAGACAAGCAGTTCTTCTTCCGAATGCGTTCGTCAAGATAATCAAACCGGAACTGGCGGTCAGAGACTTCAGGCGGTGCTGCACCATGGTCAAACACTGCCACCGCTACTGCGTCGAGGTCACTTAGATCTACACCGAATCCTTCGAAAGCATGTGCAATAGCTTGAAAATTGAAATCACGTAATTCATACCGTTTTACAGAATCTGGAAGCCTGGCGATCTCTTCTTCGCTGACCACATCGATCCCTTGGGAAAGTATATAATCTAAATTGTCGTCGAAAGTACGGGCTGCCTCCGGGGTGGCATACACTTTGAGTCCTGCCGCAACATGGTCCCGCGCTGCCCAGTGGCTTGGACCGCCTCCCATGGTCACTCCAGTCAGGGCTACGCTTGCTCCTTGCCGGGTTGCCTGCCTGATCTGATGGTGAACTATCATGGTAGGGGAAGGCATGACCAGTTTAAATCCATTCTCAATATCTAATCGTGAATCATAGAGGTAAATATCCTGGGTACCGGTACCGACATCAACTGTAAGAATTCTCATAAGGCTCCTTCAGTAATCTGGAAGAAAGTCTATCACAAGTTAAGTCAGACTGAATTAGAGCACTCTTAATAGCAGTGTAGCGCTACCATTAATTTACCAGGCTTTGAAACGAGTAATGGATATGTGATGCCTTCCCGGGCGACCATTCGAGTAGATAGGAAGAAAAATCCTAAAGTACGAAAATGCTTTGATAAGATGAACAATCCTGGTTCGGATGCGTGTTTCAGTTGTTCAGGATGAATTATTCTCTTTGAGAAGAGAAGTGCTTGCAAGGGATGATAATTTCTGCTATAACGAAGGAAGAAATGCCGACCTAAAAGATTTATGGGGTAAAAAATTGGCTCGTCAAGGAGGCAGGATTATGTCTGAGAGAAGAAAATCAGTGAAACGCTTGATCTGGCTCTTGGTCTTACTGTTGATCCTGGCTTTGAGCTGCAATATGCCTGGTTGGGGGGAAGAAGACTCGGAGACTCCAGCACCGACATCAGAAGTGCTGGATGCAGGTGAAGTGATCGATATCCCTACACCGAAAACTCAGGCAGAGGATTCTGAAGCCGAAGGGGTAAGTGACGTGGAACTACCAATGAGTGACCCAGACGAAAAAACCGGGACGGATTATTCCCCTTGCGCACCTTTGCCGCCTTCTTCCGGAATTGAGGTTACGGTGGGAACCGAAAGTGAATTGCGAGAACAGGCTTTTCATGCCGAACCAGATACCACCATCCTGATTGAACCGGGGATTTACGACCTGCAAGACACGATTCATATCGTCCATAATGGACTCGCGCTACGCAGTTCCAGCGGTATGCGAGAGGATGTGATCCTCGATGGTGGCGGGATGCTCAGTGGTCTCTCCGAGGTGATCCTGATCGAGGCTGATGATGTCACCATAGCCGACCTGACCATCCGCAACGGTGGTGAACATGGTGTCGCGGTACAGGGATCTGACCGCTCGTTCCTTTACAATCTGCACATCCTCGATACCGGTTACCAACTGGTTAAGGTGAATCCGGTTGGAGATGGCAGCGAGGATGGTATCCTTGCCTGTTCGCGCCTGGAATATACCACCTCGTCTCCAGAAGAATATACGAACGGTATCAGCGCACACAACGCCCATCGTTGGACGGTGCGCGATAACGAATGGTACCGCATCCGCACACCGGGCAATACCCCCGCGCCGACGATCTTATTCTGGTCAGGGTCTTCAGATACGGTCGTTGAGAGGAATTTATTGGTAGATTGTTACCAGGGGATCGCCTTTGGGAATTCTAGCCATGAAGCAGGCGACCATATTGGTGGTATTATTCGTAATAAATTCATCTACGCTTCCCAACCGCATGATTCAGTAATTGAAATGGTCCACGCCACAGGATGGATAGTCGCTCATAACACCGCCTTATTGCTTAATCCGAATGGTGTGGACTGGGGGATGGAAGCCCGTTTTGAAGATACCACCGGGACCTTTGCCAACAACCTGACCAATATGCGTATCTGGCACGACCGAGATGGCGCGGTTGCCATAGTTTCTGGAAACATGGAGAACCTGTTGATTGATTGGCTGCGCAACCCTGCGACAGGTGATCTGCATCTGGTTAATGATTCTGTCCCAGCGGTCGGCGCTGCTGTTGCAATCCCTGAAGTGCCTACAGATATCGATGGCGACCCGCGGCCTCAGGGTGATGCTCCAGACGTCGGTGCTGATGAAGTCGCAACTTATGAGGTGTACTTGCCCTTACTGGACTGATACTTCAAAATACCCGGTCAATTTTTTCTTTTATTGCCGAGATCACGATTGGGTCATTATTCCAGGCGCCTAAATTAATCAATTCTATGTCTTCGGGGATTTTTGCCTTATGGACCAGCTTGGGAGTATCGTACTGGCTATGCATGCCTTCAGCACTGATCGCGGCGGAGAAGAATAATACTTTCTTGACTCCATTTGCAACCATCTTCTCTGTGATGGCTGCCGGTTTGGGGGATTTAAATTCCATCCAGGCAAGGCTGAGGTTTTCTTTCTTGAATCCATCAGCTTCCAGTAATGCTAGGATATCCTGGCGAAAGCTGATCTCCTGCTCGGTTTCCGTAATCCACTCACGATCCCATTCTTCAGGTTGCCCGTGCCCAATCAAGAGTATTCCAACTTTGGATTTATCCTGGTTTCCAATATGATTGTTTGCTCGATGAACAAACATACTTTTCAGAGTCGTAGAATCATACATCGGACCGGTAAAAATGATGGGGACGCCATGATCTGCAATACCTATTTTTTTGATTAATTCTTTCCCTTCCGCCGTGTGGTTTGAAATCGTGAGGAAAACTTCACAGACAATGATTCGACTGGCACCATCATTCAGGGCTTGGACTACTGCCGCGTCAGGTCTGGGTTCATCGTCAAGAAAACAAAGATAAAATCTTGTTGTCTCGTCACCGCTCATCCGGAATTCCTTTTCCAGGCTATCTAACATTCGTTGGTGTATTTGTCGGTGATCGCTTCTGCCAATCCGCAGATATCCTTTTCTTAGCATATGCAGGAAATACGGTCTGGCAGCCAAGGGAACGAATGAGATCTTCTGTTTATCAAATTCCTTGAATTGGTTGATCCATCCAATAGGATCATACAATTGTGGTTCTCCGTGGGTGAAGTAGACCACGGCAGTGTGTCCTTTACCTGGATCGTCTTTAGTGCGGACAAGTTCTGGGACGTATCGGGTATCCTCCCGGTTCAATACACGTTTTGCGGTTAGTAAGTAAGCGATAATCATTAACCCGAGGGCGAGTCCGATAGCTAACCAGCGTTGAGGTCCATGAAAAGCTGTAATGACCAGTACTACGACGAAAAAGAAAGCTAGGCTGGTTCCCAACAGGTAGCGGTTCATTTTTAAAGGATGGCAAGTTAGGAAAAAAACATAAAGTGAGCCAAATGTAATTGAAAGTGCGCTGAGTAGGACGAAATATAATAATTGCATTGAATTTATCTCCCGGATTTCGTTTTTGTAGTGATGAGGCGCATTATAGTCGAACTCTATAAAGAATGTCTAATTAATAATTAGTAAAGATAAGTCTGAAGTTTCAGGAAAATAGTAACTTCAAGATAGAACGAAACTGTGCCGGAAAAGTTAAATGACAAGTGATATTTGATATGGGGTATTAAATCGTTCCCCCGTAACTACTCAAACATCATGTTCACCAGCGTGAAAAACCTCTTCCTTAGAAGGTAAAGACCCTTCATTCCTCTCAGGGTGACATCTAGAAGTTCTGGACGGTTCCTTGGGCTGAGCAGTTTTGATTCCCTTAATGATTCCGATTAATCTACTGCTAATTCCTGATCATTAATTTCACTGTCACCCATCCCAACGCCATTTAAAGGTATACTTCACAATAGAAATCATTGGGAGAGGTAAATTATGAACCAAAAATCAGAATACCAGCGCTGGAAGGAAGATACGCTTAAGCCTGTATCCGATCGCTTCCCGGAAAGGAAAGACGCTTTTCTCACTGCCTCTGGAATTGAAGTACCCGATGTCGCTGTCCCGGATGGAGACGAACCCGAGTACCTGGAGAAGTTAGGGTTCCCTGGTGAATATCCTTTCACTCGTGGTGTCCAGCCAACCATGTACCGAGGTAGGTTTTGGACGATGCGCCAATATGCCGGCTATGCTACGGCGCAGGAATCGAACACCCGTTATCGCTACCTGCTAGCGCAAGGACAAACCGGGCTTTCTGTCGCTTTCGACCTGCCTACCCAGATTGGTTATGATGCAGATGACCCCATTGCCTCCGGGGAAGTAGGAAAAGTTGGTGTCTCCATTTCGTCTTTAGCAGATATGGAAATTTTATTCTCCGGAATCCCATTGGATAAAGTCTCTACCAGCATGACTATCAACGCTCCAGCCGCTATTTTGCTTGCCATGTATATCGCTGTCGCTAAAAAACAAGGTGTTGCGATTAGTAAGTTGCGCGGCACCATTCAAAACGATATACTAAAGGAATATATTGCTCGAGGTACATATATCTTTCCACCAGCGCCATCCATGCGCCTGATCACGGATGTCTTTCAATATTGCAAAGATGAGATCCCACACTGGAACACGATCAGCATCTCTGGGTATCATATTCGCGAGGCGGGTTCGACTGCAGTGCAGGAGGTAGCTTTCACCCTTGCAAACGGCATCGCCTATGTACAGGCAGCGATCGATGTTGGGTTGAATGTGGACGAAATTGCCACTCAGCTTTCCTTCTTCTTCAACGCACATAACGATTTCCTGGAAGAAGTGGCTAAGTTCCGTGCTGCCAGGCGCCTTTGGGCTAAGATCATGCGCGAACGGTTTGGTGCGAAAACACCCAAAGCCTGGATGCTACGATTTCATACCCAGACAGCAGGCTCCACCTTGACCGCCCAGCAGCCTGAGAATAACATTGTTAGGGTCACGCTGCAGGCTTTGGCAGCGGTGCTGGGTGGTACTCAATCCCTGCATACGAACAGCATGGATGAGGCACTGTGGTTGCCCACCGAAAAGTCTGTGCGTATTGCCTTGCGGACCCAGCAGATCATCGCCCATGAATCCGGGAGCGCGGATAGCATTGATCCTCTCGCTGGTTCTTACCTGGTTGAAGCCCTCACGGATGAAATCCAGAGTCGAGCGGAACGCTACATTCAAAAGATCGACGACTTAGGTGGCGCCATGTCAGCAATTGAACGGGGCTACATTCAGGGGGAGATTCAGGAAGCAGCTTACCAGTACCAACGTGCTGTTGAAACAGGAGGGCAGGTAGTTGTGGGGGTTAATGCATTCCAAACGGAAGAACCGATCGATCTTGACCCCTTGGAAGTCAACCCTGCCATTGAGCAAGAGCAACGCGCGGCATTGATCAGGCTGCGGGAGAAGCGTAATGCCAGTAAGGTTGCCGAATTATTAACTCGAGTAGAAACCGCAGCAAAAGGCAGCGATAACCTGGTTCCTCTCTTCATTGAATGTGTAAAAAATTATGTCACACTGGGTGAAATCTGCAGGGTGCTGCGGAGTGTTTGGGGAGAGTTCCGGCCGGTGGTTTAAATGGAAATTAATTTTCAAGGTCAATACGAAAAAACTACGTTATTCGGGGCAGTAAAACTTGCAAACCAATCTGCAGGAGATCCTTAATGCCTGAAATCAAAAAGATCAATCACGTTGCCCTTGTCGTTGAGGATATCGAAACTACCCTGCAGTTTTGGCGTGATGCCTTGGGCTTAAAAGTTGAGAAGATTACCGAGGTGCCAAAGGAGGAATCAGTTGTCGCTTTCCTGCCTATAGGTAACTGTGAGATCGAACTGGTCCAACCAACTTCGACAGCGTCAGGTGTGGCGAAATACCTTAAGAAGCGCGGTTCGGGAATGCATCACCTCTGCCTGGAGGTGAAAGAAATCAATAAAGTGATGGAAGGACTGGTTGAAAGGGGAGTCCAGATGATCCATGAAATCCCTGTCCAGGCGGAAGATGGGAGAAGGTATGCTTTCATCCATCCTAAATCAACTTACGGCGTTTTGATTGAGTTGTATGAAATCCCCACCGATCAGCTGGATATATTCCCAATCCTGGTAACAGAACGCCTGATTTTGCGAGAATTCTCAGAAAAAGATGTACCTGCGATATTCGAGATGTATTCTCGCCAGGATATGAACCAGTACCTGGAACACGAACCCATGAAATCTATTGAGGAAGCAGAAGTGAGGGTTCAAAAGAGGATCAACTTGTTTAAAAATGGCTGGGGAGGTCGATGGGCAATTGCATTTAAAGACCAATCTGAGAAGGTTATTGGCTCTTGTGGTTATTTCCATGTGCGGATTGGTACCCACACGGTGGAGATTGGTTTCGAAGTTCACCCTGAATACTGGCATCAGGGGATTATGACCGAAGCGATGACAGCCATCCTGGACTACAGCTTCAGTAAAGAAGCCTTTCAAACGGTAAACCGGGTTGAAGCGTTGGTAGATCCGGGTAATCAGGCTTCATTGGCTCTTCTTCAAAATCTGGGATTTGTGATTGAAGGGACGCGAAGAAAGTTTGGTTTTTGGGGTGGCGTTTATCATGATGTGAAATTCCTGGCATTGCTTCGAGAGGACTGGAGGCTCTAGATGTTACTTCCAGTGAGGAGGAACTGAACTGCAGAAGATCGATGAACTGATACCTTCGGGAAGCACCCTGGCTCCATTCAACGAAGCGGATTTTGGACCGCATATATTTCATCGGTGAATAGATCATATCCCCTACATGGATGGGTAGGTCTGGGTCTTGTTACCGTCTTCTGGCCCTTGAACTGGTTTTTAAGCGGTCCTCGTAGCCATTGGGCTTTCTTCTTCCTATGGTTGGGTTACAGCCTAGCGGTGGATGCCCTGGTCTTTAAACGAACCGGGACATCCCTACTGTTTCGCGACTGGCGAAAATATATTGGCTTGTTCGTTGCTTCCACACCCGCCTGGTGGCTTTTTGAACTACTCAACCTGAGAGTGGGGAATTGGATATACCAAGGTGTTGATTTTCTCAGCACACTTGCTTACACCCTGCTCTCAACCCTATCTTTTTCAACAGTAATACCGGCAGTATTTGCTACGGCAGAACTCTTTACCAGCCTGCCTTGGTTCAAGAAATCACAATCTGGACCCGTGATCAAACCGGATAATCGTACCACAATAGCGTACTTCGTTCTGGGTTGGTTAATGCTTATTCTCTTGCTGGCATGGCCGAAGGTGTTCTTTCCTTTTATGTGGACTGCGGTATATTTTATCCTGGCACCCGCGAATGTTTGGTTAGGTCACCGCACCCTGACCAACTACACCCAGACAGGAGAATGGCGACCAATCCTGGCATTGTGGGCTGGGGTGCTGGTCACTGGTTTTTTCTGGGAGTTCTGGAATTATTGGTCCTATCCCAAATGGATTTACCAACTACCTTATCTGGATGTGTTGCATTTATTTGAAATGCCCTTATTGGGTTACCTGGGTTACCTCCCCTTTTCTCTTGAGCTGTTCGCTCTTTACCATTTTTTTGCTGGTCTTTTATCGCGGATCAAAAAATCTGATCGTGATCTCAAGTATATTAAAATCAGCCAGTAATGAGAAGGTGATTGAAAAAAACAACTTACTACGCTTATTTAGATAACCTCATAGCGATCCTTCAATAATCGACTTATCAGATAACCAGGAAAGGCATCTAGAAAATCAATCATCTTCTTGGTTTATGAACCAATGCTTGCAACTTTTTGAAGGCTCCTACGTAGTAGATAGTAAGGTTTTACACTAGAAATTAAAGTCTTACTGATAGGAGAGTAACCATGTCTGCCAACGTTAAACAACTTTACCGCTCGCGAGACGATCGCATGATTGCAGGAGTCTGTGGTGGTTTGGGAGAATATTTCGATATCGACCCGACGATCATCCGTCTGATCTTCGTCTTCGGCTCGGTGGTCACTGGATCTGGCCTGTTCTGGGCATATCTGGTCATGATCCTAATTGTCCCTGAGCGACCCGTAGCTTCAGAAACGGTGGTTGAAGGATCGGTTGAAGATCTGCCTGAGGAAGAATAGCTGGGCTTGGATTTCATTCGACGAGAAAAGAGCTATCTTTAAAGAATTGGGATAGCTCTTTTTTGATTGATTTCAAGAACATTATCCTCGGTTGAGTGTTGATTGTTGGCTAACAATCAATGGTTCAGCTGCAGATTAACATCAGAAAGGAATGCCAGTGGAGGCCCAAGCATGTATATCTCAAGCAATTACTTCATTCCTCTTGAACCAAGGTATAATCGAAAGACAATATTTCAAAGGATTAGTTATGAATGTATTTATCATCGGTGGTACAGGATTTATCGGCTATCACGCGACTTTGGAGTTTCTGCGGCGTGGACATAAAGTCTCAACCCTGGCTTTACCTCCCCTCCCAGCGGAAAACCTGCTGCCTTCGGAGGTAGATATTCGATTAGCTGATCTAAACAGGTTAAGTGACGAGGCGGTGCGAGACCTGCTTTCCGATCAAGATGCGTTAGTCTTTGCCGCTGGCGCTGATGACCGCATCATCCCCAAGGCACCGGCATACGAATTTTTCTATGAAGCTAACGTTCGAGCTCCTCAACGACTGTTCCGGTTGGCGAGAGAGGCTGGGGTTCAAAGGGGAATTGTCCTTGGTTCCTATTTCGCCTACTTTGACCGAGTTTGGCCCGAGCTGGAACTCGCCAAGCACCACCCCTATATCCGTAGCCGATTAGCCCAAATTGAAGAGACAATGCAGGTGGCAATGCCGGACCTGGAATTGATGATCCTGGAACTCCCGTATATCTTTGGGTCAATGCCGGGTCGGTTCCCGCTTTGGGCACCTTTAATCCGTTATCTTCGTTCCCCCCTTCCACTTTTTTACACCCATGGTGGCAGTAATTGTGTGTCCGTAAAGCAGGTTGCTGAGGCAATCGTCGGGGCAATCGAACGCGGCAAAGGTGGGGAAATTTACCAGATCGGGGACGAAAACCTGACCTGGGAAGCACTGTTGACCCGCTTGGGTCGAGCAGCAGGGGTTAAGAAACGGGTTATCACCTTACCGAATTGGATTGTTAGAATTGGCATGGGACTAGCAGAGTTTTATATAAAGCTTCGGGGGAGGGAAGGAGGGTTGGACCTGATGCACTTTGCTGAATTACAAACATCTAAGACCTTCTTCGACCCAAGACCATCTCGTGAAGCCCTGGGATTTAACTCTGGTGGCTTGGACAAGGCGCTTGAGGAGACAATTGCCGCCTGTTAATTTCTATCTTTGATAAAGCCATCCTTAGCGGACGATTACGGCTGTTGCAGCGTTGGTGAGCTTTACCAGGGCAACTACCGGCAGGCAGATATTCATGCCTCTCTCACCACCCGAGATGTGAATCCGATCGTGGTTCTGTGCAGAAGCATCGATAACGACCTGAAATCCACGATTTAGCAGGGCAAGGGGGGATATTCCACCCACTTGTAGATGAGTCAATTTCTCGGCTTCCTCCTGGCTGGCCAGGAATACTTTCTTTTCTCCAACTGCTTTAGCCAGTGCCTTTAAATCCACATCCCCTGTTCCCGGCACCACTGCCAGGATGGGTTTGCCGAGTCCTTCACGCTTGATAACAATGGTCTTGAAGATAACATTGAGGGGTTTTTCTAGCATTAAGGCAGTTTCTTCAGCAGACAATTTTTCGACGGGGAGTTTGAAAACCTGATAATCGACCTTTTGCTGGTCTAGATAACGGGTTACATTGTTTTTCATTGTTTATCCAACCTGTTTATGAACTGGAGTTAAGTCAAGCATTGAATAGTGATCCTATTCAATGTGGTTGGGATTTCTTTTTTCCTCAACTCATTTCCTTAAACATCAAGCAGACTAGTCAATATAACTGGAGTTCATCCACTATTTCAGGTGAAAAATCTTCTTATAAATAAAAATTTCTCAACTCAGGGTAAAACCTATACGAGTGGTGTTACCATTCATCCTGGATATAAGTTTCAGTTCAATAAAAGTCGATCAAGAATTGACAGCAATTGGTAAAGACAGGGTGAAGACTGCACCCCCTTGAGGGTGGTTGATTGCGGTAAGGTCACCACCATGGGCTTGGGCTAATTCCCTGGCGATAGAGAGTCCCAGGCCGGTACCTCCTTCTGCTCGAGTTCGTGATTTATCCGCACGGTAAAAACGGTCAAATACGAGGGGCAGCGCCTCAACTGGGATTCCAGGTCCCGAATCATGAATTTTCAGTTTGCAGATTTTTCCTGTCTTACTCGCACCAAATGGAGAATCCATCTCCACCAACATCTTGACATGAATCTCACCACCTCGGGGTGTATATCGCAGTGCATTGCTGAAGAGATTGTGCAGGATCTGCTCGATTCGCTGGGGATCAATCAACACGGGAGGACATTCTTCCAATGACAAGGAGAGGTAAATGTCATGTTCCCTTGCTTGGAGTTCGAAACGGGTTGCGATCTGCCGGACTAATCCTGGGAAATCTACCAACCTTCGCTCTAACTCTAATTTTCCAGCATCTGCCAGTGCAAGCATACGTAAATCATCAACCAAACGGGTGAGTAATTGGTTTTGTTCCTCAATTGCACTCAAACTATCTGGGGTCAGGGGATAGACTCCGTCCTCGACCGCTTCCAGGTAAGCGCGCTGGACAGCAAGGGGATTACGAAGTTCATGGGCGATATCTGCAGTCATTGCTCGTCGGCTCTTCTCGGCGCTCTGTAGGGATTCAGCCATCTGGTTGAATGTACGACCGAGGTCTGCTAATTCATCCTTGCCCTTCACTCGGACGCGTTGAGAAAGATCACCGGTTGCTAACCGAGAAGCAGCTGCTTGGAGGGCTTGGACAGGACGAACAAGGCTGTAAGAAAGAATCAGGGCGAAGATTAAAGCCACCACTCCGGCAACCGCCACTGCTACAATTGCAGCTATGTTAAGGCGGGAAAGGAGCGATATCTGAGTGGATGCAGTGAAAACCTCCCCACCCTCTCTAAGTAAGTAACCAACAATTTTGCCATTTACCTCCAACGGGACCGATCGCTGAAGTTCCACGCTTGTCAGACGTTCACTCGTGGATAAAGAACGATCGCTGGTATTTGCTACCAAGGTCCCGCTTTCATCAGCCAGGAGCAGTTCCATTCTGGAAAGTCCCTGGTTTGAGCTGTGTCCTTGGTTTCTTCCTACCTGATACCCTCCTGATTGGGTTTCATCTATTTGCGAGTCTAAATTCTGGGATGCCCACACCCCTCGCCCAGGTATTTGAGGTGCTTGGCGGAGTACATCATCGACCCCTTCCCAGGTGCCATTATCGCGGTAATAATCCTCGAGAGCAGTTATGACCTGTTCGCTGCCGGTCAGACCACCTCGCGAAATGAAATTCCTAACTTCTTGGGTATTCTGCCGTACAACAACGAATACAAATACGCCAGTTGTGACCAGGACAAGGAGTAAAAAAGAGGCAATCAGACGAATTCTCATCGATCTATTCCCGAATCTGCTTAATCCTTGGTAAAACGATAACCAATCCCAAAAACAGTTTCAATGTATCTGGGTTGTTTAGAGTCATACTCTAGCTTGGCACGCAGGTTTTTGATGTGGGCATCGATCGTCCTCTGATAGCCTTCGTAGGTGGTACCCTGTGCCGCTTCTAACAATTGAAGACGGGTGAAGGCTCTTCCAGGGTGTTCTGCCAGGGTGACCAGGAGGTTGAATTCCGTGGGTGTGAGATCTATCCGTTCCTCACCACGAGTGACCTCATGGGCGTCCAGGTCGATGATGATATTCGTAACACGTAACAATTTCCGTGGCTCTGTGGACATGCCAGTGCGTCGAAGGACAGCTCTTACCTTGGAGACGACGATGCGGGGTGAAAATGGCTTGGTGATGTAATCATCCGCGCCGAGTTCCAGGCCGAGGAGTTGGTCTATCTCCTCGACCCGGGCTGTTAGTATAATGATGGGAGTATTGGCTTTGCGGCGAATCTCACGAGCCACCTCCAGCCCATCCATACCTGGGAGATTCAAGTCCAGAAGGACCAGATCAGGGTGGACGCGTTCCCAAAGTGAAAGACCGGAATCACCGCGATATGCTGTCTCCACGTTGTATCCAGCGTTCTTCAGATAATCCCGAAGGACTTTAACAAGTTCGGTTTCGTCTTCAATTACCAGGATTGTTGGCATGGTGACAGCGAGTAGGGAACGGTGGATGGTCGATAGCGGGTAATAGTTGGCTGGCGATGAATTGTGTTTAAAGAGATTATAACGTATTCTTAAGAATCATTGGCAGGATTGGAATGCGGGCAAGTGGCTTTCCAGGGAGGCGCGACTGAGGTTTGCGAAGACCTGGATCAAACCAGGATCATCGATCATGGAAAATAACTGATCATAAAGCGCAACATTAGCAAGTTCAGCTTCTGCACCAGCCTGACAGGCAGCCTGAATGCTATCAAAACCTGGTACATTCCCTAGCCACATATTCTCAGGTGGGGTAAGGCCATGTTTCTCAAACTGCTTGAGGAGTGCCTCAATGTGTTGATTTTCTGCCTGGGCTAGATCGGTAAAGGGGGACACCTCACCGAAATCAGCGATTACAGCCTGGTATACTGCCAGGGCGTGGTATTCATCATCTATTGCCGAATGAAGGGCTTCAATTTCAGATTCATCAAGGTAGTCATTGCTACTACCCTGACCGGAATCGTTTCCACTACTTTGACCGTAACCACTGCCACCAGCGTGAGCAGAACTGTTTCCACCACCTTGGCCGGAGCCACTAGAGCCACCTTGACCGTTACCTCTGCCACCAACCTGACCGGAACCGCTACCCTCACCTTGACCGGAGCCACTGCCACCCTCCTGATTGGAACTGTTGCCCTCACCCTGATCGGAACTGCTGCCCCGACCTTGGCCGGAACCTCTCAGCTCTTTCTCCTGGCCTCGTTCTTCAGTAGAGTCAGCATTGAATCCTTGGTTACCGCTTTCATTGTTGCCTCGGCTACCCAAAATGTCTTGATTTTGGAACTTATGCTGAGGTTGCTCTCTATCTTCCTGGTATGAATTAAGGCTGGCCTCAACACCTTTTCCACCAGTGCCTCGACTATTGGGTTCGGTGGACGAGGCGTTTCTTTCGGATGTCCTTGCCAGGGTACGGTTGACGCCTCCCCAGATCAGGACACCACTAAAACCTACCAATAAAGTAATACCAATTATTTTTTTTAACATGGTTAACTCCGTTTTTTGTTTTGAATTTCAAATCTTGTCTTTTTTATAAATCTTCCGCAATATTTCAGGAAAAAACATATTTATGTCTATTGTTAATACAGGTCCAATTCGTATCATTACGGGAATAGCTATTCCTTTTTGTAACTTCTGTTAAGAACGGTTTGCTTTTACAGGTTCTGTAGACAAATTTTGTTGTGCAACGCTCACCAAGGGTTTGATCATTTTTTGTGTCACCTTGGCAACCCAGCCCCAGTGAATGGCAAAATGCAAGATCGCGATCAAGACCAAGGCGATTCCTGCCCAGGTGTGTATCAAGTCCCAGGTGGTCCGGGGAAATATTATGACGGGATCAATCAGGCCTTGGCGACCTCCTTCAACTAAAAGCAGGTATACGCCACTTAAGGCTGTCAGGATGAAACTTAAGCCGATACCTATATTGAGAATGACATTGTAGCGGCTGTGGGAATTAAATTTGCGACCTTTACCGCTAAATTCCTGGAAGGCTCGTCTGGTCATGTTAACGATCCAGTTCCCATGAACGAGGATGTGTACAAAAGCAACCACAATCATCAGGATGCCGAACCAGGTGTGCAGATCGTCCCAGGTTTGTCTGGCAAAGAGAATCGTGATTCCGTATGTGGGATTTCTGCCTCCCTGGTAGCCACCTACAGGAAAATAAAGGAAGTAAATCCCAGTAAGGGCAGAAATGATCGCGCCAAGGAAGAGTAAGCTATCAATCATGTAATTATTTCGGGTTTGTTTTGATACAGTTTTGTTCATCATTGTTACTCCATTATTTATTCAAAATATAGGTTTCCAGGGATTAATACCAGTGTTTTCCATTGAATGAATGATAAATCATGGATGTGAATAAGTAGTGAAGAAGGTATGAAGGATAGATGAAATCTGGGAGATTGTGAAGAAAAGAAAAGGGTGGTGATGCAAATCACCACCCTGAACGGAGGGGAGAAGGAAAAAGGAAGAGAAATGTGTTACCGAACGGGACCTTTATCCATGTTTCCTAGGTCAAAGGGCATACGCCCGTTAAAGTTTTGTATTTGTTCCAGCAAATTGTCAGCCTGATCTTTTGTGATTGCTCCATCTTCAAAGGCAGCGTTGATAGCGTTGGTGTAGACTTCCTGCATCCATGCCTGTAATTCTTCCACAGTCATATCTTGTTCTTTGGCGTATTCAACAAAATTGAATCCTTCTTCCTCTTTCAAAGCCTGGAATTCTTCTACGGAGAGTCCCAGAGCATCCGCTAGAGCTGCTTCTACATATGAATCTAAGAGGTTGCCATTCCTGGATTCAAAATCTTGTCCAGGGAAGTGTCCCCGGCTACTGCGTCCACCAAAACTCTCAGGATCACGCTCCGCTTTCTGATCCATGCCCTCCAGCATACGATCCGCCTGTTCCTGGGTGATGGCATCATCAGCGAGTGCTGCATTGATGGCTGAAGTAAGTGCTTCTTTCATCATGTCCTGGATTTCTTCGTTGCTGTACTTATCCTTAATATCCTTTATGGTCTCCTGGGCTTTCTCAAAAGCGGCAACTGCATCATCGCTAAGGTCGAAAACTTTGGCGACCTCATCCAAGAGGTAATTGTCTAAAATGCCTTCGTTGGTGCCAAAACCAAACCACTGTCCACTATGTTGACCTGGGAAAGCAGAGTCCCAATGACCGTTTGTTTCCTCTAGGGTATCGTTTTCTTGAGAATCTCCTACCTGTGCATAAACATATCCGGCTGCGCCTAGAACTCCCACGGTTAAGATAACGCCAACCAGGATAAGAATCATTTTTTTAGTCATTACATCACTCCTTTGTGTGTTTTTCCAAGAAGAATCTGCCTTCATTGGTTTTTCGGTTGATAGCTTATAGGATACAGCAAATTTATGAAGAACCTGTGAAGGAAACATGGAGAAAATGTAAGAATTATGCCATTTAGAAGTAATTTTCCGTGAATCTTTGAATCTCAATTATAAAGTGGTCTTGATCTATAAACTCCGGTGTGGAATCAGGGACACTTACAGCGATCAAAAAATTCAGTTTCTTCAGACTTAGGGTTGAGAACACCCCTTTAAATAATTCGAAACCTTAAGATCTCCGAATTGTCCTGAAAACCCAGTCTATTTCTAATTCTTTAAGATTAATAAATCTTCGCGGAAGATGATTAAAATTTATGACTCGCCAGAAAGGACGCGAATCCGTTCCCATGGTTTAAGGCTTTGGTCATCGGCGAGGATCTCTCGTAGTTCGTAGATTTGATCACGCAGCGCAGCAGCCTGTTCAAATTCCAGGTTGCGGGCGGCTTCTTTCATGCGACTTTCCAGATCTTCGATAAGTTTCTGTATCTCAGTTTTTGGCAGGCGGCTGACTGTCCCGGGTTTATATCCAGCGTGGGATTCGGCGACCGCATGAGCAGCAGAGAGCTGGTCAGTCAGATCTCGTACCGCTTTGACAATGCTGACCGGTTGAATGCCGCGTTTCTGGTTGTAAGCCAGTTGCTTAGCCCTACGCCGGTTTGTCTCTTCAATCGCTGTGCGCATGGCATCGGTAACCGCTTCAGCATACATGATCACCTTGCCCTGGACGTGTCGGGCTGCGCGGCCAATGGTCTGGATTAGGGCGACATCCGAACGCAGAAATCCTGCCTTGTCGGCGTCGAGGATCGCCACCAGGGAGACTTCCGGTAGGTCAAGCCCTTCCCGAAGCAAGTTAATACCGACAACCACATCGAAAACACCTAAGCGAAGGTCTCGCAGGATGCCCACCCGTTCCAAGGTATCGATCTCAGAGTGCAGGTAGTGAACTTTGATCCCCAACTCCATCAGGTAATCTGAAAGATCCTCTGCCATGCGTTTGGTCAGAGTAGTCACCAATACTCGTTGTCCGACCTCGACCCGTTGATAGATCTCGCCTACCAAGTCATCGACCTGTCCCTGTACCGGTCGCACCTCTACCTCGGGATCAACCAGCCCGGTAGGGCGGATGATTTGTTCCACCACTTGGTCCGCCTTTTTCATCTCGTAGGGACCGGGAGTAGCGGATGTGTAGATGGTATACCCCATTCGCTGTTCGAACTCATCGAACCTCAGCGGACGGTTGTCAAGGGCAGAGGGTAAGCGGAAACCGTAATCGACCAGGGTTTTTTTCCGCGAGAGATCGCCATTATACATGCCGCGAATCTGGGGAATGGTCATGTGTGATTCGTCGATGATTAGCAAAAAATCTTCCGGCAGATAATCCATTAGAGTCCAGGGTGGGGACCCTTGAGGACGTTGATCGAGGTGGCGAGAATAATTCTCAATCCCAGAGCAATAGCCCACTTCCCGCAACATTTCTAAGTCATAACGGGTGCGTTGTTCGATGCGTTGAGCCTCCAGGTGAGCTTCTCTTTCCTTAAAATAAGCAATACGCTGTTCAAGTTCGACCTGGATGTTGCGAATAGCTGCTTGGGTCTTCTCCTCCTCGGTGATGAAATGCTTGGCGGGGAAAATATTGACCTGGTTCATCTCTTTTCGGATCTCTCCGGTGAGGTAATCTAATTCGACGATCCGCTCAACCTCATCGCCCCAGAACGAGATTCGGTAAATATAACGGTCTTCATAAGCGGGTGCCACTTCAAGGGTATCCCCGCGCACCCGGAAGGCGCCTGGAGCAATTTCCAGGTCATTACGGGTATATTGGCTTTCCACCAACTGGCGCAGCAGGCTGGTGCGGCGGTAGTTGTTGCCTACCTTAAGCTCTATCACGACCCGGCCGTAATCAGCGGGGTTGCCCAGGCCGTAGATGCAGGAGACAGATGCTACAATGACCACGTCGCTCCTGGAAAGCAGGGAAGTGGTAGCTGCCAGGCGGAGACGTTCGATTTCCTCGTTCACATCAGTCTCCTTCTCAATGTACAAGTCATGACGGGGAACGTAAGCTTCTGGCTGGTAATAATCGTAATAAGAGACAAAGTAAGCAACGGCGTTATCCGGGAAGAATTCTCGGAATTCAGCGTAAAGCTGGGCGACTAAAGTCTTGTTGTGAGCGATTACCAGGGTGGGTTTGTCAAAATACTGGATGAGGTTTGCCATGGTAAAGGTCTTACCGGTGCCTGTTGCGCCTAGAAGAACCTGGTCTCGGTATCCCTTCTCCAGGCCTTCGATCAATTTTTTAATGGCTTCCGGTTGGTCACCAGTAGGTTGGTAGGGGGCGTTGAGGTTAAATGTCATAATGGATGATTTATGCTTGAAGACTGAAGATAAAGGTGTATAGGTTTACGATTTCTTAAGGTCTTAAGATTAGCACTTATTTTACCACTTAAATCGAACAAAAGTTCAGTTTATTATTTTTTTTAGTTCAATAATCTGCACCAGGGGAGGCGAAATGATAAAATCTACCTGGCCAAGCAGGTGGATTATCTATATCTTCTCTAGAACCTGTTCCTTGCCGTTGTTTTCTAGAGGGGAGGGAGTTTATAAATTTAAGCCCATGAAGGTAAAACTTACCTCGAAAAATCAACTGGCTATTCAGTGGATATTATCTGGAAATATTGGGTTAGTTTCGATTTAACGGATTACTCAGTTAATCCAACCTTTGGTCAAGTATAATCATGATCAAGCTGATATTAAGGAGAACCCTATGTCCATATTCGATTCTATCCTCAATCTCCCCATCCTCTCCCGTATTCGCCGAAACCATGGTCTGGAACATGCTACATTGCATGTACTCTCCAAGCGTCATCCAGGATTGAAAATGGGTGGATATTCTGATTTTAATGGCTTCTGGTTACTGTGTGATTTAGAGGAAAAGGCTGTCCGAGAAGGTGTGGACGAGGCCTTAGGCAGGTTAAGAAACGGCGAGGCTGACCTGGCCGTACACCCAAATTGTGGGACAAATTTTGCTACAGCCGGCTCGTTGGCTGGGTTAGCTGGGTTATTGGGAATGTTGGGTGTTGGGAAGAACCGGCGAGATAAGCTTGAGCGTTTGCCAATGGTTGCTGTCTTTGCTACAGTAGCATTGATCCTATCTCAACCACTGGGTTTGCGTATCCAAAAATACCTGACCACCAGTGGTAAACCAGGAGACTTAGAGGTAATCCAGGTAACCCAATCACAACGCGGTAGGATGACAACTTACCGAATTTTGACGAAGAATTGATATGGCTCAGACTCCGGTGGTCTATAT
>CAZTJD010000014.1:0-19517 GCA_964613985.1 uncultured Anaerolineales bacterium | reverse complement strand
AATACGCTATTGCTGAGTTTGTTGCTGGGATGAAGGCCAAGATGGGAAAGTCATCTACGGCAGAGATGAACACCACCCAAATTGATGGCAGCTCCTTTTCCTTTGAAACCCTGGTTGCGGTGACAAATGCCATGCCATTCCTGGCTGAACGTCGCTTGGTAATCCTGAATAACCCTTTGGGAGGATTGAAGAGCCTTGCTGTGCGAGAAAAATTTTTATATTTCCTGGAACAGATTCCTCAATCCACAGCCCTGGTGCTGGTGATTCACCATCCTCTGGTCAGCGAGAAAGACAAACGCAGAGGCATCCGACATTGGCTACAACGATGGGCGGAAGAACAGGACCTTCCTGTCTTCGAACGCGAGTTCTCCCGGCTGCATGGAAAAGAAATGTTAAATTGGATTCAAACCAAGTCTTCCGAACTAGGAGGTTCATTCACACTCCAGGCTGCGGCTATGTTAGCAGACTATGTCCAGGAAGATCCTCGTATCGCAGCGCAGGAAATTGAGAAGCTACTGTTATATGTTAACTACAAACGTCAAGTCGAACCTGATGATGTGCAATTCCTGACGCCTATCGCGGGGGAAGGTGATGTATTCAGGATGGTCGATGCCATTGGAATTGGCGATGGCTCCTTGGCTTTGCGTATGCTCCACCAGTTGCTAGAGGTGGATGATCCTCTACGTCTACTTGGCATGGTTGTGCGCCAATTTCGGCTGTTATTACTTACTAAAGAACTGATGGGTGCTGGATTCCACGAAGCTGAGATTGCCCGTCAGTTAAAAACTTATCCCTTTATTGTCCGGAAGCTGATTCGCCAGGTGAGAAAATTTTCCATGAATGAACTTGAGGAAATCTATGGTGAACTGCTGGATGTTGATGAAGCTATTAAGACTGGTAGAATCCCAGCAGAAGTGGCTCTGGATACTTTGATCACTTCTCTATCCCAATAGAAATGGTTTCCATGGATGATAACGATCCTATTCAGCATCATCTCAGGTTGATAAGATGAATATAGACTCACTGCCTTTTATTCCTGGTATGGAACTCTCAGCTTGTTTCTATCAGCAGGGCGTTCGACCTATTCTTGATTCTCATTTTCCCCAGATTCCCCATGCTGCAGCAAGATTAACTCATGGTTCCGATGTCCTTGGCTTTGATACGCAGCAATCAAGAGATCACGGTTGGGGCCCGAAAGTTACCCTGTTCCTGGACGAATTGGATCGCGAATGCTATCAAGACCAGATTACTAAGGTCCTGGCGGATGAACTCCCACTGGAAATCTGTGGGTACCCCACCAATTATGATAATCCCTTTTCAGGAGAAGCAGGGTTGTTGCCAATTGAACACGGACCTGTAAACCACTGGGTGGAGATGACAACGGTTCACGATTTCTTCAGATGGTACATCGGGGTAAATCCAAATAGGGGCTTAGAACCTGTTGACTGGTTGACTATCCCACAACAGTGTTTACGTACCATTGCCTCTGGAAAAATTTTCAATGATGACCAAAAAATATTGACTCAACTCTGTGAGTACCTGCGCTGGTATCCTCAAGATATCTGGCTTTATTTATTGGCTAACCAATGGCGCCGAATCGATCAAGAGGAACCTTTCATGGCACGTTGCGGGGATGTCGGAGATGATCTTGGTTCGCGGCTGATTGCAGCACGCATGGTGGATGAGATTATGCGTCTGGGGTTCTTGATGGAACGCCAATACGTACCTTACTACAAATGGTTTGGAACTGCCTTCCAACAGCTTTCCTGTGCCTCTGAATTAAATTCCATCTTCCAACGGGTATTCGAGAGTCAGAATTGGCTCGAACGAGAATTTAATCTATCTGCTGCCTACCGGGTGATGATGGAGAAGCACAATCGTTTGGGATTGACCGATATGGTTGAGCCTGAAATTACCACTTTCTACAATCGTCCCTATCTTGTACCTCAAGCCAACCGCTTTGTTGACGCCATCCACCAGGCAATCCGATCAAAAACTTTAAGATCTTTACCTAGGAACATAGGTGCACTGGACCAGTTCGTCAATTCCACAGACATTCTATCAGATCCAGATCAGTGGAGAAAATTCAGAGTGATTTTTGAATGAGTCAACTTCAAGATAAATACGAAGACCTAAATGTTAACATTGCCTGTTTGATTAAACCTGAACAGGGCACATCCAGTGCCCTGTTCAGGTTGAGGAGTTATGCTGCTTGGTTTAAAGAGATGGAAAGGATCTCAAGCTCCCTGGCGTTCGATTCCTAACCAAAAATGGTTTGGAAGAAGGGATTGTGATTCGCGAATCTCAATCCCGTTTTCTGTTTTAACTTTGCCATTCGAACCAGAGCCATTATTTCCATTGCCATTATTGGAAATCATGCAGGGGTTTACAAAGCAGAGGTTGGGTTTTTGACCATATTTTTTTTGATAATAAGTGATTGCCCGGTTGACTTTGATGTTCAAGTCAGCGTGTCGGTCATTGTCAAACCATAACATTCCGATATCCATTGGCAGTTTCCTTTATGTTTTTGAGAATAGAACTTATGTTCTAATTATACATGGAATTTTGTATAGAGTCAAGAACCAATTTTTAATTTATTTTCAAAGGAAGAAACATCGATTGTGATGATTATAAATTTCTTGAAGGCGTAAATGGTAACCTGGTTTTGTCTGAGACTGGTAGTTTGCATTTTATAATTTCTACGATTCATCTGTATCCTCAATAAGTGCAATCCGCGTGCCAGGATTGCAAATCTTCCCCCAAGTTTTAACTAAAATATCAAGTCTTTATTCTTTTCAAAGAATTCAGTTTGTTCAGTGACCCCTTCAGTTATGATTCCATCGATGTTCCCTGGCTTTGCAAAAAACTGATGCTCTCGATATGATAGGTTTGCGGGAAGAGGTCGAAAGGCGTGATCTGGGTAAGGGTATATCCTCCATGGATCAAGCGTTGAAGATCGCGGGCGAGAGTAGCTGGGTCGCAGGAGACATAGACCAGCTGTTTAGGCTTAAGAGACAGGATCCCATCTACTACCTTTCGATCCAGACCGTTTCGGGGTGGATCGATCAGAATAACATCGGTTTTTTCCTGGAGGTTTTGCAACACATCTTCTACTGCTGCCTCGTAGAGGGTTACATTGTCGAAGGTATCCAGGTTGGTAACGAAATCATCGCATGCGCTAGGCGACGCTTCAATCCCTACCAGTTGGCGAACCCTGGGTGCTAGAAAGGCACTGAACAATCCCACTCCGCAATAGGCTTCTAGCAAGGTTGCGTCTGGTGAAATCGAAAGATGTTTCAGGATGTGGTCGACCATGGCATCTGCCATAGGGGTATTCACTTGAAAGAAAGACCCGGCGGATACTTTGAAAACATGTCCCTTGATTTCATAGGTTAAATAATCATCCCCAGCCAGAATAAGTGAGCCTACCGGTCCAATATGTACGACTGAGATAGGCAGATCAAGTTCCAACGAGACTGGCTGAGGATCACTGCTTTCCAGGTTGAGAAGGACTTCTTGCTCAGCCCCAACTCGAATCCCTACCCGGTCTAAACCGGGGATGGCATCCACTTGCAATCGTGACCAGATCTCGCTAATCGGTAGTTCTGGCAAATGACATTCTTCAATGGGGATGATATCATGAGACCGCTGAGCCTGATAACCTAGCCGTCCTTCTGGAGTGAGGTGGAATTGGATATGGTTGCGGTAATACCACTCGTTCGGAGAAGCTATAATTGGCTGCAGGGGTGGCGAATCGATTTTACCAATTCGCTGCAGCTGGTCTTTCAATATTTCCGATTTAACTTTAAGCTGGGCTTGATAAGGTAGGTGCTGATAATGGCAGCCACCGCAACGCGTAAAGTGTCGGCAACGAGGTTTTATTCGCTCAGGAGATGGGGTAATAATCTCGATAAGTTCTCCGCGAGCATAGCGTTTTTTCTCTTCCACGAGGTGAATGTGAACACGTTCTCCAGGAAAGGCGAAGGGGACAAAGACAGCGCGTTGGTCCTCTAACCGCCCAAAAACATCCCCTCCGTAGGTAAATTTTTCCAAGGTAATGATTTCATTTTTCACAAAGATTTTCAGCTCAAATTCGGATAAGCAGTTTTAAAATCTACCACTTAGTAAGTATCTTATTATACCTTCGGTAAAACGCCAGTTCCTGATCAAAATTCAAACCGCAAGTCGCCTAAAGAAAGGATTTGATCGCGTAGGTTAAAGTGGAAAAAGCTTCATCAATAAAACGACAGCCCAATCAAAAGTCACCCGAGATCAAGGTTTTGAGCGTTGAAGGCGAAGTGGAAAAAACAGCTTAATAAAAATAGGTATATAGACTATTGTCTCATGAACCTGTCTATGGCATTTAACAATCGCTCGATATCCGTCAAGTGCAGTTCACCCATATGAGCAATTCGGAAAGTCTTGCCCTTAAGAGATCCGTAACCATTGGCGATGCGCATATCCTGCTGCAAAAGGTCGGCATTAAGCGCTGCGATGTCGATATTGTGTGTGTTTGCCACAGTGGTGACAGTATGCGAGCGGAATCCTTCTGCAGCAAAGAGACCGAACCCTCGCTCCAGAGCCCAGGATTGAACCCTGGCTGCCATCTCAGCATGGCGGGCGAAGCGGTTCTCCAACCCTTCTGCTAGAATCCGGTCCAGTTGAAAGTCCAAGGCGTAAATCAGGGAGATCGCTGGAGTTGCAGGGGTCGAGTTTTTAATACGGTGTTTCTCCAAACGGACCAGATCGAAATACCAGCCGCGGTTTTCTACTTCTTCTGCTCGCATCAATGCGCGATCAGAAGTGGCGCCTAAACCTAATCCAGGGGGTAAAGCCAAGGCTTTTTGTGATGATGTGAGAACAAAATCGACTCCCCAGGCATCCATATCAAATCTTACACCCGAAAGGGAAGAGACCGCATCCACGCATACCAGGGTATCTGGGCTGACTTCTCGAACGGCAGTAGCAATCTCCTGAATCGGGTTCATCAAACCTGTAGAGGTCTCGTTATGAACAATAGTGAGAATGTCGTAATACTTTTTCTGTAAAGCATTCCGAACAGCTTGCGGTTCGATCGGCTGACCCCAGGTTGCTTCCAGCTTATCAGCCTTTTTCCCATTGGTTACTGCGACTTCATACCAGCGGTCACCAAAGGCACCGTTGGAACAGGAAAGGATAGTTTCGTGAGCGAAATTTCTAACTGCTGCCTCTTGCAGACCTGTACCAGAAGATGCAGTAAGGAAAACACGGTCCTGGGTTCCAAAAAGTAAGCGGGTTTTATTCTCGGCTCGGTGAAAAATCAGCTCAAATTCTTTGCTGCGGTGGGGCAGCATCGCCTTGGTTTGGGCGGCTGCGACAGATGGGTCTACATCTACTGGTCCGGGTACGAATAAAGGCGCCATGAAAACCTCCTGATTATGAATTCTTGATTTGATAATCTCAAACAGTTGGATGGCAAAGAATGAAGACTAAGTTTTCCAATGCTGATTTAAACCTTAATCGTTGTAAGCTTTGATGCTTACCATTATTGGAACCTACCTCAGGCATATTGGGTTAATCAGATTCTACCAGATGCTTATCATCCTGAAGCAGTCAGCTTATGGAATATTTTTTTTAGACAGGGTATTTATGGCCTATTTTATTTCTAAATTTTTTAACAGATGAACTCCGAAAAATCTCATTCACCCACAACCCAGATACCCAGTTGCAGCTGTCCGAATGACGAGGAATATTAATGCTTGTATAGTATTTGTTTGTTGAATGACCGATATTGCTCTGGGTTGTTTTGGGGCATCATTCTTGCGAGAAAGTGAAACCCTTGGTTAAAAATCTTAATCTAATAAATGGACGAGTTAGATCCGTCTTTTTTTGTATAGAAGGGTTTTTCTTGAGAAGTTTTGATCATTTTTTTTCTGATCGTGCGTTACAACCTTAGCTAATCATGCCTTTCGTTCGCAGGAAAAATTGAGACAACCTTGTTAAGATTAAAACACAATATCAACCGAAAAATGAAATACGAATTCTATCTTTTCGAGAGAGATCATAGCCTGAACTTATACCAACCACCATTATCTGATATTTAAAAAATCGTGTCTTGATTTACGATGGTGCCATGGCGGACAAAATAAAGGCACGATGGCTGATTAGTGAAGCAAATTCATCTCATTTTTTGAAGAGGATCGTTAGCCAGTCCCGGCATTTGTTGCCGTGGGCACACTGTTCCATGCTTTGGGTAGTTGCCTGATGCTTGCCTTTGGTCGTTATGATCTTGTTGCTGAGATTATCTAAAGGATTAAATCATTGATTTAAACAATGGAGGGTTATAAAAACGAGTTATTGTCCAACATTACATTTTTGGTTGTTGTATCTGTTAGAAACTTTGTGTACAATATTAATCAACAGGATATTATTAGGTATTATTATAATTTGCAGAAAACCTGACCGGTTCAATACAGACGCCTTTGGGGATCTTAACTGAAGAAGAACGTTTATTCGAACTTCTATACCATCTATCCCATCAGGTTTTACCTCGAATGAATATAGATCACTAACAAAATTTAGAAAGGTAATAAGATGCATTACCGTAGATTAGGTAAATCGGGCTTAAAAGTGAGTGAGATCTCCTTGGGAACTTGGATCACGTTTGGAAACCAGGTTGATGAAAAAACAGCAAGTGATTTAATCCATATGGCGTATGACCAAGGGGTGAACTATTTCGATAACGCTGATGTGTATGCTGATGGGAAGGCTGAGACTGTGATGGGGAAAGCGATTCAAGATTTACCCCGAGAAAGCTTATTAATTTCGAGTAAAGTGTTCTGGCCAACCATGCCTGGACCAAATGGTCGAGGGCTTTCTAGAAAACACATTACTGAGTCCATTCATGCTTCACTCAAACGTCTTAACCTGGATTATATTGATCTCTATTATTGTCACCGTTATGATCCAGACACACCTTTGGAAGAAGTTGTTTTCACCATGACTCACCTGATTGAACAAGGTAAGATTCTATATTGGGGAACATCTGAATGGACCGCGGCTCAAATTTCCCAGGCGGTCGGTGTGGCTCGGCAATACAACCTGATACCACCTACGATGGAACAACCGCAGTACAGCATGTTTCACCGCAAGCGGATGGAAGATGAGATTGCCCCAATGGCAAAAGAATTTGGACTTGGATTAACAACATTCAGCCCATTATATTTTGGTATTCTAACCGGGAAATATAATGAAGCATTTCCAGAAGGAAGTCGAGCGACTCTAGAAGATATGTCCTGGATGAAAGAAAACCTTACGCCTGAGAGGATTTCCACCGTCAAAGAACTTGGTGTGATCGCAAAAGACTTGGGCATTACTCAAGCCCAATTAGCCATTGCCTGGATTCTTCAGCGTAAAGTTGTTAGCAGTGTGATTACAGGGGCGACCAAAACTTCTCAATTGGAAGATAATTTAGGTGCTGCAGAAGCGCAGTCCTTATTGACCCCAAAGGTATTGGAACTTATTGATAGGATATTGACACCACAACCGGCTATATGAAGATCTTCACTTAAGGATTAATGAAATGAGGGTGTTTTATTCTCTTTTGAGGTAAAACACCCTTTTTCTTTTTACATACTCATTGGATAAAAATTTATATTAAAAATCATCATTTGGGATACCACCTTCTAACCCGGTCAGTTTTTTTGCCTTTTTCCCCGTGTTATTCTCCAGGTAACGAGAGGAATGGCGATCAGAACCAGGCTTAAGGATATTATAATCATCCCCGAAATCACAGCCATTCTGGTGTCACCATGGGAGAAATCATTATCCGGGTTAAAGTTTCCTAAGATCGTCATTGAGCCAAGGCATAAACCGGCCAACCCAGGTAAACCACATATCAGGGAAGTCAAGATCACCGTTATGACCGTCGTTGTACGTTTATCCATCTTGGTTGGGACGACTTTATTGGTTATCCTTCCAGTTACGGATGTGTTTTACAGGTCATCTGGCATAGGAGTGTTATACTCTAGGATTTCTTGCTTTGCTGGCTTTTTCCTAAGGGTAAAATACCAAACCAGGAAAGGAATAACGATAAAGATAATGCTTAGACAAAGTGCCACCACGCCAGATGTAATGGCTGCTCGCGGTTCGTTGCTGCCGAATATATCGATATCTGCTCCAGGGATAGCCCCAATGAGCACAAACATTGGCCCTATACAAAGACCGCATAATCCGGGCAATCCACAAAATAAGATTGATATAACCAAACCTATCATGCCAGCAGTTCTTTTATCCATGTGTTATCTCCTATTAAATGTTGATATCGGGCTAATTTTATAATGAACTTTATCTAAGCAAGGTTCAAAAGGTTGGATAAAGCTTGGAATATTGTAGCATAAAGTTCAATTTCATTATGCGCTACTCATCTAATATCCAAACATGAACAACCGCAGCGTTATTATCACCCAATCCTTTTTCAACCATATAGAGTCGATGGTTGAGTGGATCGAAAGCCATCCCCCCTGTTTCTCCACAGGTATATCCATCAGGATCGCCCAGGTAGAATACATCTGGTCGCCAGATTTGATAGGGGATGACTGTCCAGGGATCCCGCATCCCTTGAGCAGCTTGTCCCAATTCATCAATATCATAAAATATTACCTGGCGTTCTAAAGGATCACAATGATACCCTTGATAGGGGTTGCAGGCCTCCTCGCTTTGTGGGGGTCCATAACCATTATCTCCCAAGCCTTTAACTCCGAAGAGGATTATTGCTCGTTGGTCTCCGCTTTCCACGAAACTGCCTCCTAGCCATTTATCACACATAGTGAAATCAGGATAATCGCAAGCTGATTTATCTCCCACATTCGGGCCGGCACATTCCGGGTAAATAAATCTGTACCATAGGATAGGGATGGCATCCAGGTTGCCCTGAGGGTTTTCACTTTCCCAGGGGTTGAAAGCATACAAAGCTGGTCCCTGAGAACCTGTATCGGTACCGCGTGATTTTCCCGTCACCAAAATTCTGCTGCCCAGGTATTCATCCGCATACCATTGAGGCACGGTGAATAAATAATCCCCGGTCCTGTTTCCGTGGAAAGGAGAGATTTCTTCGCCAACATGAAAAAGGCCGCGGGGATTCGATCCGTCGAGTTCGGAGAACCAGATCGTTGGGAAGTCGGTGTTCTCTACCGCATACCACCAATCAGCACTGCCGTAGATTTTATCGCTTTCCTGACTTCCTTGCTTTGGTACATATTCAATATCTCCAACAAAGGTAGTTGATGGATTCAGTTGTGTTTCGATGAGTGAGCCATCGAAAGGTGTTGGTGCCTGCAGGATTTCCGCCATCGGTAATGCTAGTGGATCAACTTCAATTACGGGTATAGGGATGGTAACTTCACCAAGTAATGCCGGGGTAGCTTCAAAACCAGTGACAAACAAAGAACCATCGTTATTGTTTCCATCTGGATAATACGTGATCCCCCTTGCACCCCAGTCGAATTCAGGGGGGAGGCGAAATGCACCAATGTAGGTAAATGCATCAGGACTGAGGCGGCTTGTTCCACCACTTTCTGAAGCAGTTTTGGTATCCCCCATCTCTTCCGGTTGTCCCATTTCTACCTCGTTGGTATCAGTTGATGCAGGCAAGTTTTCTTGGTCTAGATTTCTTTCTGAATCGGAACCACTGAGGATGCCTAAAAAGCTGCAAAATGTGGTTGTAAACCAAAGGAGGAGGATGGTAATGGTTAAGATTATTTTTTTCATGGTATTTCTCCAATACGAGATGTTTATAAACAAAGCCGCTCACATGCGTACGTGAGCGGCTTTGTTCATAACAATGACCGATTTGGTGAACCTGGGAAAATGATCTGTATGGTTGTTTGCAATCATCCTCTTTCATTATAGAGAATATCTCTAGCTGAGTCAATCAGAACGAAGACGGGCTCCCAGTTCATTTTCCAATCTGCGTACAATTTTATTGCGAAGCATGGCAGCATCTTTATCCGTCAAGGTGCGACTAGGATCCTGGTAAGTCAGGCTGTAAGCCAGGGATTTCTTTCCTGTACCGATCTGTTTCCCACGATATACATCGAACAAGCGCACATTGGTTACAATACTACCGCCAGCTTGGCGGATAAGATTTTTGACTTTCGCAGCTGGTATGTCTTCATTCAGAATAATAGCGATATCTTCCAGGATCGGTGGCTGAGTCGGGATAGAAGGCACATCAAATAACCGTGGAACAGCGTTAATGATCGCATCCAAGTTAAATTCAGCTGCGATTACAGGGGAATCGGGGAGATCGTATTGTTCACGTACCTGTGGATGTAATTCGCCCATAATCCCAATCTGGTTAACATTTAACATAACACGAGCACACTTGCCTGGATGGAAGCTAGGGTAAGTGGCTTGCGCAAATTCCACACCCGTGATGTGCATTCCATCAAAAACGCATTCCAATATGCCTTTCAGATCGAAGAAATCCATCACTTCCGAATCCAATCTACCCCAATCTTTTAATTTTCTCGGACCACAGATCGCGATGACCAATTTTTCGACTTCTTCAGGGAGGTCGCTTTCTTCCGAGTAGAGGAAAACTGGGTTGATTTCGAAAACTGTTATTCGTTCGCGAATACGGGCATTTCGTTCAACGACGTCTAAAACTGAGGCAAGGAGGCTGTGACGCATTACAGACCGGTCAGTGGAAATTGGATTTGCAATTTTCAAATAAGGAATTTTTTCGGGAGGTGTTTCTGGAGTTAAACGGCGAAACTCTTTATCTGGCATGGTGAGGCGGTGGGTGATTACTTCCTGGAGCCCGACTGCGACCAGGGTATCCCGAAGTTTCTCTTCGATGTCCATCTCCCGGTTTCCCTTTTGGGGTGGGAGACTATCTGCCAAACGAGTCTCTGGGATTCGTTCATAACTATAGATTCGAGCGATCTCTTCCAGCAAGTCTGCTTTGCCGATAACCCCAGTGCCGATATCAAGGCGATGGTCCGGTGCGGTTGCCTGGACCTGTTCTCCTTTGCGAATAACATCGAATTCTAGGGAACGAAGGATTTCCTCAATCTCTTTAGGAGTGAGGTCAATTCCCAGCAGCCTGCTTACATCCTTGGGAGTTAGCGTAACAGTTGGTGAGACCGGTGGGAGCGGGTATTCATCGACAAGACCTTGGGCAATGATACCCCCAGTCCATTGGTGTATAAGCTGAAGGCCGCGTTTAACCCCTTTGGGTGCCAGTGAGGGATGCACACCGCGAGAGAAGCGATAAGCTGCTTCAGAATTGAAGTTCTGCGAAATGATTGTGCGACGGGTGTTGATCATATTCCAGGAAGCCCCTTCTAGCAGGACCCTCGTAGTGCTTTCGCTGATTTCCGATTCAGCCCCACCCATTACACCCGCTAAAGCTAACGGTCCTGATTGATCGCACACCAGCACGGTAAAATCATCAAGGGTTCTCTCAACATCATCTAGGGTAACCAATTTTTCACCCTTAACAGCGTACCTTGTGATGATTGTGGGCGCCTGCTGACCTGTTGCTTTTGCCCGGTTGAGCAAGATATCATAATCAAAAGCATGTAAAGGTTCACCAAGTTCAAGCATGGCATAGTTTGTTGCATCAACTAAAGCGTTAATGGGACGCATCCCTGCCAGTTGTAGACGAAACTGGACCTTGTATGGACTGGGCTGTACCTTCACACCCTCGATCAACCCCAGAACAAATCGGGGGTTGATTATAGGATCAGTAATCTGGATTTCTACTCGATTCTTGATTGATGCCCCATTCGGCGACAAAGTTAAATCTGGGTATCTCAGCTTTTTGCCGGTTATGGCCGCAATCTCACGTGCCACGCCTAATATATTGGTATCCCGGGCAATGTTCGGGGTGATGGTGATATCGTATACTGCATCTCCAAGATAATCGACCAGGGGGACTCCTACAGGGGCATCGTCATCCAGGATGATGATGCCTTCATGTTCTTCCGAAATTCCAAGTTCGCGTTCGGAACAAGCCATGGAATAGGATTCAACCCCACGAATCTTGCGACGTTTCAGAATCGTTGGTTTGTTCTCTGGTTCATATGCATTGATGATGGTAGCTCCTTCGCGGGCATAAGCCACTTTTAGAGGTGTTTCCAACAGCCCGGTACCTATAAATGAATATAGGTTAGGTGCTCCGGTGAGTACGGTATGAATTTTTCGACCATCATCCAGTTTGCAAAGCACAAGTTTATCAGCGTTTGGATGTGGCATAACCTCCAGGATTGCCCCCACAACGATTTCATCAGGTTCCCAGGAAAATCCAGTGATTTTAAATTGTTGCGAATCTTCAGGTTTTTTAAGACCGACATAATGGATCTCTTCAACTTCAAGCCCAGCAATGGTCAGCTTATGGGCAAGTCCTTCAATCGACAAGTCAATATCGACGAATTCCTTTAGCCAGGACATTGGTACTTTCATGTGTTTTTCCGCGAAATCATCTTAAAGTTTGCCTTTCCAATTGTGAAATCAAGTTTAATGTTTTTGGAAATTAAGTTTTGATATCTTTACCTTACTTCCCTCGTCTGATTCTTGCAATTGTACTAAAGACGAAACCAAATGCAGTCAAGGCAGTCAGTGCAATCTTGGTTGGGTCCATAACCGGTTCGACACGGACTCCATCTCTATCGGCAATGATGATGGCTACTGGTCGAGCGAAGGTTTTACCGCCGCCCCCGCCGCCCCCACCAGACGCGTTGCCGTTCTCATCAACAGGTCCACCACTGCCGTACCCAGCGCCAAAAGCCATCCCAGCAACGACTTCTGCCGCAGGAATGATCAGAGTCCCCTCATGTTCCACAGCTTCCGCATATACTTTATTGACATCAGCGGTATCCAGGAAAGTCTCTATGGTTTCTTGAACCATGTCAATTGCCTGCGCAGGATCGTTGATTTCTAGTTCCAATTTTTTTTCTTCTGTCGTTTTCTCAGTCATTGTTTTCCTTCCTTTCGAATATTGATTTGTATATAATAGTAATGAGTAGGGATCCTAAAAGGCTTATACCCAATAGCAAAAACTGTGCTTTTCGGGTTGGATCATTGATTTCGATGATTTCGTCCGTGCCGCCGGGGTACTGCACAACCATAGCCGAGGGGCGCTGCCAGAGCAGGACTCCCCACATACCAGGTGGCTGAATTCGTGTTGATTTAACAATTGGTGTGATCTTTGTTTTATTTACCTGGTAAGTAGTACAAGCCCGATTTAAGGTGTTGATCAACGACATCTTATGCCTCCGGATCAGATTCTGGTTTCGAAAAACCATTTCGAGCTTTTTGAAGTTCTTTGTTGATCAAATCAAGCGCTTTAGAAAGTTCTTCACGAGCCTTGGACTCTACTTCGCCACTCTCCACCCGAGCTTTAAAATCTACGGCTTCAGCTCTAATTTTTTGTCTAGTTTCACTGATCTTGAAGTCTTCAACAGCTTGAGAAGCCGCATTTCCAATTTCCGTTAACCCATCTTTTAGTTCCTCTTTAAAATTCTGGGCTTCCTCACTCTCCCAGGCGGTTTGGAAGATCTGCTTAAGGTTTTCGCCAAGTTCACGGAATTGAGAAGCCAGATCTGGTTGCTTATTTTCTGTCATTTTTTCTCCTTTTAAATATCATTCAAACTGTGGTTATGATAGGTTCTTCCATGCATTCCTCATCAAACTGAGTCAGCAATAATATCAGTATAACCGGTTTGGTACGGGTGAAAAGTTCATTACTATATACGAGAATCACGGGATTATGTCTCATGAGTTGGAAAGTGATGGGGATCAGAAATGTTCCAGGAAACGTAAATCATTCGCCCAGAAATAACGGATATCTTCTATTTTATGCCTTAACATGGTGATCCGTTCAGGACCCATGCCAAATGCATAACCACTATAACGCTCTGGATCATAACCGCCATTGGAAAGGACATTCGGGTGTACCATCCCACTGCCGAGAATCTCCAACCAGCCTGTATTTTTACAAACCTGACAACCCTTACCTCCGCACAGAAAACACTCGATATCCATTTCAGCACTTGGTTCGGTAAACGGGAAGTGTGACGCTCGAAAACGGGTGCGGACATCTTGTCCAAACATCCGTCGGTAAAAATCGCTCAACGTTCCTTTCAAATCGCTAAACGTGATGTGATCACCTACTGCCAGACCTTCGACCTGGGTGAACTGGCTTTCATAGCGGGTGCTGACCTGTTCATAACGGTAGCACATCCCTGGCAGAATGATCCGTACTGGAGGCGGATTCTCAGGATTTTGGGCTGAGAACTCGCGCATCGCCCTTATCTGCCCTGGAGAGGTATGAGTCCGAAGTAAAATGGGGTTATCCTCCCTTTGTTCTTCAGAATGAATATAAAAAGAGTCTTGCATTTCGCGAGCGGGATGATGTAATGGGAAGTTCAGCAGTTGGAAATTGAATTCATCTGTCTCTACTTCTCGAGATCGGTATACCTGGAATCCCATTTCAGCAAAGATCCGGTATATCTCCCGAAGGGTTTGGGTTACCGGATGAAGTCGACCTAAGGGAATAGCCCGTCCAGGCATGGTCACATCCAGACGTTCTTCCTCAAGTGAACGAGCAATAGACGCCTTGTGTATCATGTCGCCCTTTTCTACCAGGGCGGTCTCCAGGATATTTTTCACCTGGTTTGCGATTCTTCCAACTTTGCCTCTTTCCTCCCTGGGGATATTACCCATGTTCTTAAAGACATCCATAATGGCGGAACTTCGACCAAGGTATGTCACTCGCCATCGATCCAGCTCTTCTTCGTCCTTGACCTTCCCAAGGGCAGAAAGGCTGGTTGATTTTATCTCTTCTAATTTTTCGAGCATAAACACCTCCGAAATTAGCGGTAAGACCATTTTTTCTGAACAAAGCCAGTAACAGATTAGAATTTAAGATTTTGCATTTGGCTGAGGTCCTCACCACTAAGATAACTAAAACCATATCTGTTGCCTGTAGTGAGTGTGACCAGAGGGAATTGGTGGGGGATAAGATTCCAAAATTAAATAAAAAAGCCCATCCCTCAAGGGACGGGACATCCTACCCGCGGTACCACCCTTGTTGGCCGAACTGGTCAGCCCACTCGATACTGGCGGTCAAATCAGCCTGTCAGCTACAATTCGACGATCAGTTCCCCGGTTAACGCTGAGGCAGCGTCCCAGACTACTTATCCTCACTTGCGGATGTTCCCCTGGTCGGCTCAGGAGGGAACTTCAGCTGGTTTCTACCGGGTGGGGGTTTCAGTCCATGCCCCTCACTTCCCTGACAGCTTTCACCTACTTACTTTTCTCCATCATAGCCTTTTGGGTTTAATATATGTACTCACCAATTATCCGCGAAATAGCATTAATGTCAAGGTGAAGGAAGATGGTTTGAAGAAGATTTCTGTATTTGTTTTGCATAATTGGAACTTTATTCAACAACCCGAATAGGTATAAACAGTGAAATTTACTATCCATCGAGACCGGCTTTATCAAGATATTCCGTTAACTTCTGGGCTAGAACTTGAACATGTGGCTCCAAAATAAATGAGTTTTCTTCATTCCTGGCTTCACGTGGATTGGCGTGAATTCCTGGGATCGAAACGATTTCCAACTTTCCTTTAGTTACTGCTTTCCATTGATCTTTAGAGAAATCCCCCCTACTTCCAGATGTATTAAATAAAGTTATTGTTCCAGAATAAGGTTTAGCAATATAATTCACACGAGCATAATTATGGGTAGTAAAAACCTGGTAGATTTGTTTACTAAAATCATCTTCTGGGGTTAATTTTTTCATTGCTTGTCGCAGAGGTGCCATTCCAATCGGAAATTTATTTCGAAGGATTTTTTGGTTCAGGAATCGTGTTAGCATAAATATTGGGTAGGTACGAGGCTTTGATCGATAAGGAGCATGGGTTGAATCCAGTATCCCCAAGAATGCTACCTGATCTCCTGATGATAAGATTTGGTGTGCCATTTCATATGCCACCAACCCACCAAAACACATTCCCCCCAGAAAATAGGGACCCTCTGGTTGCATTGCACGAATTCGTTCCAGGTTAAAATGAGCCATTGCAGGGATGTTGTCATGAATTTCGGTTTTGCCATCCATACCAGAGTATTCCAATCCATAAAATGGACGATCAACATCCAGGTGTTTCGCGAGATCTTTAAAGATCATGACGGTAACAGCGGATGGGGGAACACAATAGAAAGGCGGCTTGGAGCCTAAGGGTTGTAATGCAACTAAATAAGACCAGGAATTTAAAGCTGCCCGATCTTCAATTAGATTACTGATGTTCTCAATGGTCCGGGATTGGATTAAGGCAGGGAAAGGGATGGTTACACCCAATTTTTCCTCTACCTCTGCGATAAACCTTAATGCCAATAAAGAATGACCTCCCAATTCGAAGAAATCATCTTTAATCCCGACTGGATGGATATCTAAAAGAGACTCCCAAATCCCAACAAGTTGTCTTTCAACCTGATTTCGAGGACTGACATAGGCATTATCAAGCACCTGCCTGCTTCTTTCTGGGTTAGGTAATGCCAGCACATCTACCTTCCTGGAAGGTGTCTTAGGAAGTTCATTCAGAAACACATAATCAGCGGGAATCATGTAATCCGGTAGATTTTCTGACAACAACTGGCGAATATTCGATATGGACAATGATGTTTGTCTTTCCAAGACCAGGTAGGCGATCAATCGATTTTCCCCCTCCGGGTCTGGTTTTGCCAAAATGTGTGCATCTTTGACTGTGGGAATGTTTAATAAGGAATATAAAATTTCAGCCAACTCGATCCTATGCCCCCGGATTTTTACCTGCCTATCTTTACGTCCTAAATGTTCCAAACAGCCATCTGATCGCATCCTTCCTAGATCCCCAGTGTGGTATTGTATTTCCTCCTCCTGTCCTGGGACGGGTGCAAATGCAGTCCTTGTCAGTTCTGGTTGACGCCAATATCCTGGAGATATAAACTTGCTCTCAACTACAATCTCCCCAATGTTCCCAATGGGTACTTCTACCCCTGCTTCGTCGAGCAGCCTAATTAATTTATCTTTAATTGGATATCCGACAGGGACTACACTACCCGTTATTGGGGTATTTTTTGAGATCATATGAGATCGAATTATTTGAAATTCAGTTCCTCCTAATATTATCTCGAAAGTACAGGTCGATGAGAAGTGTTTTTTAAACAGGTCTATATCTTTACGAAGCACGGTTTCGCCGCCAAGAATGATGAAGCGTAGACTCGGAAATCCGTTTTCTGTTTTCAACAGGGAAGCAAAGTTTCTAAAAGTCGAAGGGACTGAGTGATAAATTGTTATCCCCTCTCGGGTCAAAAAATCTGCGAGGTCGGTCAGCCCGTTCTTTTTGATGTCATAAGGTAATAAACTCGCGCCATTCAACAAAGCAGAAAATATGGGACCTGTAGAAGCCCCAAAGCTGGCAGAATAAAGCAAGATATAGCGGTCATCCGGATTTATGTAATGCATGTTTGTCATGATATAGTGATCATGCATAGTTAGCAGATGTGTTTTGATGCAGCCTTTTGGCTGTCCGGTAGAACCCGAAGTATATTGGAGGTTTGCCATAGCATGGATGCTGATATCTCGATTAAGATTTTCTGATGGGGTATCAGGGCTGATCTTATCAATCCTAAGAATCTGGCACTCCGGGTTGGAAAACTGAGTTGCAAATGCTAAATTCTTGTCATCAGTGATTAAAATCGGGGTCTCTGAATCAGAAATCATAAAAGCTAAACGGGGCGCGGGAAAGGCAGGGTCCAAGGCAAGGTAACCATTCCCCGCTTTGATGATGCCCATAATCGCAATAATTTGAGATACGCTATTATCCAGTAGAAAAGCAATTGGCCCTTGAACCCCAACGGTCAAATCAAGGATGTGGTAAGCCAGTTGATTTGATAATTTGTTCAAGTCATTGTAATTTAGAACGACGTCCCCTGTTTTTACTGCGAAATGGTTGGGATGGAGTCCAACCTGCTGTTCAAACCTTTCTGTTATCGTTTTCTCAAGTTCTTCCCGTTCAAATTTTACAAAATTTTCAGGAGGCGTTAATTGAATTGTGGAACTAAAATTTTCCATAGCTCATTTCCATGTAATCTACATTTACCTGCTTAAGGGCTGAAGAATAATTGGATAATGATTTTAAGGAGATGGCATCTCAAGAAAATACTGATCGGAGGGTTAGATAAGGAATAAGTAAAATCATGAAAAATTATTCCTTATTCCTCAAAAAAACCAATCCGCTCAACAGCTGCATCTATAAAAGAAGTATCGACTATCTTTGATAAAGGTAACGGTTGGGAAAGTTCGGTGTATCCCTGATCAAAATAATACATCATAATATTTTCAATGAATTTCTGATTGAGTTCTCCATTCGGCCCAAAATAAACCTCAACACCGTTAACGATGACTGGTGCTGGGATATTGGTGTACTTGCTAGTGATTTCGACATACTCATCATTCGTCCAACCTTCGCCATAGAGATCACGAACAGCCTTCAACCAGGCGACCAGCAAGCGAATCCCTATTTCACGGTTGTCGGGATTCAACATTCTCTTCCCAAAATATAAAAGCCCGGATTGCGAATTATCAGATATTTCATCCCCATCGATAAGTATGACTGCATTGCCATCATGAATGGCTTGATCCGCCAGAGGTCGAACTATATGAGCTGCATCAATCGCATGATTTGCAAAAGCAGCGTTCATGTCCGGAAACGGCATGGTAATAATCTCAACATCATCTAGCGTGAGTCCCCCACTGGAAAGTGCCTCAACTACTAAAAATTCAGACAATCCCCTTTCAACATTAATGGCAATCTTTGCCCCTTTTAAATCTTCAATTTTCGTGATTTGACCCGATTCGAACAGGTCTTTCCTTACCAGGATAGGAGCCATTCCATGTCCTGGTATCTCCTGCGATTGCCCACCAATAACCCGAATATCTAATCCCTGTTCAATGGCGTTGAACAATTCCGTTCCAGCCTGTCCTGACCCAAAATCAAGATCTCCTGTAGCGAGTAGAGGCATCATGAAAGCAGCTGAATTGAAATTCTGCAGTTCTACCTCAAGCCCCTGTTCTGCAAAGTACCCTTTTTCGAAGGCGATGAAGAAAGGAGCACTTGGTAAGATTGGCAGATATCCAATCTGGATCGTTCCAATATCAGGAAGCTCTCCCTCAGGTTTTGATTGTTCACTACAGGAAATAGAAAGGATTCCGATCAAAAACACTATAAATATAATAATTACTTTGCTTTTCATAACTTACTCCTTAGCTATATGAAATTATGTTGAGGCTTAATTTCAACAGTTAAATTCAATTAAGTGTATACCCCAAAAATACTATAACAAACATCCTGATTGAAGCGCACGCCTTTATGAGGTTCGTTGTGACATTTATAAAGGGAATTTAATATAGAGGTACTTTTGTCGAATAATCTTTCAATATATTTTCCTTTTTATAATTTTTAGACCAGGCCACCTCCTTCTTGTAA
>CAZTJD010000013.1:9867-50927 GCA_964613985.1 uncultured Anaerolineales bacterium | reverse complement strand
ATCTTTACACCAGTAACCCGGATTTACAACTCACAGATTGGCCTAATGAACCCGACGAGACATCCCCTCATTATGGGGCATCATTTCTATTTGTTAATTATTTGTTAGACCGTTTTGGGACTTCGGCCATCCAATCGCTGGCTAAGCACCCTGAAAATGGTATGACGAGTGTGGATGAAATGCTGACCTCAATCAACGCGCTGGATCCTCTAACTGGGAATCTTGTTAATGCAGATGATTTGTTCCTTGATTGGGTCCTGACCAATTACCTGAAAGATTCTGAGCTGATGGATGGTCGCTTCGATTATCATAATTACAAGAATTCACCAAAAACAAAGGAGACCGAGGTAATTGATAACTGTCCAATCTCCTGGGAAGTGCGTGATGTCAGCCAATATGGAGTGGATTATATCCTGATATCCTGTGCCGGGGATTACACCATTCGCTTTGAAGGATCGCTTGAGGTTGGATTGTTGCCAGTTGATCCCCATTCCGGAGTCTTTAGCTTTTGGTCTAATAAAGGGGATGATTCTGACATGACCCTAACTCAGACCTTTGATTTTCGAAATCATAAAGGTGACTTAACCCTCAATTATTGGACCTGGTATGATATTGAAGAAGATTATGATTATGTTTACCTGGAAGCTTCACTAGATGGTGAGTCCTGGCAAATATTACAAACTCCTTCGGGTACGAAAGAAGATCCTTCTGGTAACAGTTTTGGCTGGGGGTATAATGGCTTGTCTGGAAATGATGGTGTTTGGATTTGGGAAGAGGTGGATATTTCCCAATTTGTGGGTCATGAAGTGGAGATTAGATTTGAATATATAACTGATGCAGCTGTCAACGGCGAGGGGTTCCTCATTGATGATATCGCCATCCCTGAGATTGGGTATTCGACTGATTTTGAGAAGGGTGATGGAGGCTGGAAAGCTGCAGGTTTTGCTCGTATTCAGAATTCCTTACCACAGAATTTTCGCCTGGCAATCATCGAAAATGGAAAAATAACAGAGGTCCATTATCTTGAACTTAACGAGGATAATACGATCGAGATTCCATTGCGTCTTGGTGAAGGCGTGGAAGAAACAGTGCTGGTTGTGACCGGCACTACCCGGTTTACTCGTCAAAAAGCAGGTTATCGATACCAAATACAATCCAAATAATTCGTTTTAATTTTTAGAATAAAAAACAGGGCAATCCATGCCCTGTTTTTTAATATTGGTAAATCCTTAACTTGATTTTTGGGGTTCACGCAGCGTTGAAAGCTGTTTTTCAAGCTCGATACGACGATTTTGGGCTGCGGTTTTTACTTCTTCTTGAACCCTTCTTGTCTGTTCCTGAAATTTGTTTCGTAGCTCCTCTCCTGACTCAGGTGTTAATAAAAGGCTTAATGTAGCTCCAACTAGAAAACCCATCGTTGCACCAGACATAAAACTCATTAATCGATTCATGTTACACTCCTCTCTGATTTATTAATTTCGAAGATCATTATAACTGAATTGATTTTAAAATGATTCCAGATTTGACAAAATGAATTCCTTCTTCTTCTGATAAAATTCACCTTGATCTATATTGGCATTTTCTTTTCATTCCATACTGACGTAGTCTCATTTACAGTCAGATTTAGTTAGGATTAAACATGGTTGGGTCATTGATTATTTCTGTTGGGATGCCGCGCGCTGGATCAGGCTGGTATTACAATTTGATCCATGATCTGGTTGTCGCAAGTGGAGGGCAGGATGCTCACTGGATAAGGAAACGTTTTTTCTTAGCTCCCATTCTAACCGAAGTCAACAATAATATTGGAGCCTTCACTTTAAAACGCCTCCTGCCTGTGATGGTACCTGCCTTGTTAGGGAATGAGTATGTGATAAAAGCACACGCAGGTCCGTCTCCTTTGGTTTTACAGCTCATTTCAAGTAGAAAGATGAAGGCACTATATATATTCCGTGATCCACGAGACGCATTACTTTCGGCGTATGAATACGGACGACATAAAAGAGAAGCAGAGCGAACAGGTGCGTTTTCAAACCTGGAAACGATTGAAGATGCCATTGTTTTTATGGAAGCGTATGTGAAGATCGCAGAGTCATGGTTAGCTTGCACGGAAGTGTTTCATACCTGTTATGAAGATTTGCTTCAGAACTATGATCGAGAAATCGAAAAGGTGATCGCATTTTTAAATCTTAAAATGATGGAAGAGAAAATAAATTTGGTGATCGATAAGTACCATCCCAATAAAGGTTCAATAGGCCAGGTTGGGACTCATTTTGTTAAAGGGAAGATTGGAAGATATCGAGAAAAATTAACAGATAGCCAAAAACAAATGTGTATTGATCGATTTGGACATTTTTTGGTGAAAATGGGATATCCAGTCCCCTGATGTTTCCAAATTACTTTATCGAATTGGCTCTGAATAGGTAAAAGGATTCGGAATAGCATTATGCAAGCGTATGGAAATCTATTCGCAAGAGTTTATAATCGTTTATGGAAAGATTACGCAGATAGCATCGCGCCATTTATCCATGAATTTTACGAAGCGGTTATTCCCCGAAGCAAGACATTACTCGACCTTTGCTGTGGTACTGGTCAATTATCTGTTTATTTCCTTGAGAAGGGATATCAAGTTGTTGGTATAGATCTATCAAATGGAATGCTTAATCATGCTCGGAAAAATGCTTTACCGTTTATGGTTGCAGGACAGGCTCGGTTTGTTCAAGGTGATGTTTCGAATTTTAAATTGGATGAATCTTTTGGACTGGTTGTATCCACCTTTGATGCGATTAATCACCTCCCAGATTTGCGTGCTCTCGAGGGATGTTTTTGTTCAACCTTTTATGTCCTAAATGATGGCGGTTATTTTATTTTTGATCTGAATACCAGGTTGGGATTGAGAAACTGGAACCACATCAATATCACTCCAGACCAGGATATTTTTCTAGTAAATCGAGGAATTTTCGATGACAATATGGAAAGAGCCTGGACCAAGATTACAGGTTTTGTGCGCAATGAGGAAGATTTTTACGAACGGTTCGATGAGACGGTATTTAATACTGTATTTGAGATGGAAGAAGTTAAGACAATGTTAGAGGATACTGGTTTTCGCCTGGTATATTTTGCGAAGGGGACTGATTTATCTACACCAATTTTAGATCCCGAATCTGAGATGAAGGTTTTCATCGTATGCCGAAAATGAACTTTGGTTGTCCATTTCCTGGCGAAAATTAAAGAGATAATCCTGGAAAAAACATGTTTGTTTTTCTCTCAAAATTTTTACCCATATTTTTTTACCCACTTGGACTGGCTTGTATTCTATTGGGGATAACCCTTGTCGTGAAAAAACAATCTAGATGGCTGAAGATATGTGTTGGTATCGCATTGGGACTATTATGGTTTGGGGGAACCAAGCCAGTTTCTATGGTCCTTGTTCGTTCTTTGGAATGGCAATATCTTCCACCTGAGGATTCACCGGAAGCCGAAATGATCGTCGTCCTTGGTGGAGGTACGGATTCTGCTGAATACCCACGTAACCAGGTTGAATTAGGCGCTGATGCAGATCGGATTTTTTACACAAGCCGGTTGTTTCACCAAGAAGCTGCACCAAAAATTCTACTCACAGGAGGATATATTTCCTGGATGGGAGAAAGAAAGGGGTCTCCAGCTGAGAATATGGCTGTTGTGCTTGGCATGTTAGGTGTTCCTAATGATGCTTTACTATTAGAAACCGAGTCCCAGAATACATATGAAAATGCGTATTTCAGTAAAAAGATATTGGATCGGAAAAGAGTCACACGAATAATTCTGGTTACTTCCGCCCAGCACATGCCGAGGGCACTAGCTTCATTTGAAGAATTAGGTATAGAAGTTATTCCTGCCCCAACAGATTACACAGTAACCCAGGCGGATTGGGATAGGTTGTGGGAACCGGATTTACTGATACAATTTTTCAACCTTTTTCCTTCTGTAGGAAATCTCTCGGCGACGACTAACGTCATGAAAGAGTACATGGGGATGATAGTTTATAAATGGAGAGGGTGGATACAATAAAATATGATTACTGAGTTAAAAATAATCGTTCATATTTGCTTGAGAGACGAATGGCAAGTAGCAGTAGTTTCTGGCAGATATCAGCCTCCTTCCTTAGAGAGCGAAGGATTCATTCACTTTTCCAAACCTGATCAGGTTCTAAAGGTAGCAAACACTTTTTATTCAGGAGTTTGTAATCTGGTGTTGCTATGGATAAAACCTGAAAAACTAGTTAATGATCTCCGCTGGGAAAAATCAGATGGGGAAATTTACCCCCATCTTTATGGTCCATTGAACCTAGATGCAGTGATGACAATGACCGATTTCTTACCTGATAGAGACGGTGTTTACCGAAAATTACCAATAATGCAGTGGGACAAATCGAAGCGCTAAAAATATATAGAAAGGGTATCTTCCCAATATCTGTGGTGAGAAAAATCGAAATGAATAAATTATTTGTCGTTTACCAAAAAAACGTATACTTCTCCTGGTCCATGAACACCAATCGTCAAAGTCATCTCGATATCCGCTGTTCGTGAGGGTCCGCTGATAAGGACAAACGAAGAAGCACTTAAAATCTCTCGCAACTTAAGTATCTGCGAGAGATTTTTGTAAATATTCTTTTGGTTTAGAATTGCAATATGGGTTTCAGGGAGGAGCGATGTTGAGCATGGACGTCCGGGACCAGCAACGAGGACAATCGTACCAGTTTCAGAAATCGCAGCATCCGTACCCGTCAGACCAACTTTGAGATTAGGATTTGATCCAAAATCGATTTGGATACCATGCGCTTTTAGATCACTAATAAGGGATTCTGGCAGGTAAGTTTGTTCCCATGCCGCGATATGATCAATCTTTTTTTCTCGCAACAATACAATTATTTTGGAACTCAGGTTTTGGTGATCAGTTTCTATCAGCTTACCATCAAGTGCTTTAAATTCATCCTTAAATTGATCAACAACAGAATTCCACCTGAGGTTCTCGGATCGTGTTTCTTGAATTCTGGTTTTGTTTGCTGCAGTTGGTTTTATAAAAGAACTATCTTGTTCTTGTCCTTCAAGCGTTTTCCTCCACGAATCATGAAATGTTATTTGTGCTGGTCGAGGAAAATCTTTTGAACATCCCCAACCAGTGATTGACGGTAGACTCATCCATTGATGATGCGGTGATAAAACCATGGATATTGTCCCTGCAATTTTTTGTAAGGTTGTAAATAAAGTAGGTTTTGTGGAAAACCAGGTAAAGATTTTTAATCCCAAAGAGATAATGGGTGTAAGTCCCACAGGGCGTACCTTCCTATTGGTCCCGTCATTGGGTGTTATTTCCCCTGACCGGATGCGCAGTAGCATTGCTGGTAAATCGATGTCCATCGGACAGGCTTCTTTGCAGGCTCCACAAAGGGTGGATGCCTGAGCAAGGTGCCCGAATTTATCCTGTCCAAACAGACCGGGTGATAATACAGAACCGATTGGTCCGGGATATGGCGTGTACTCTCCATTCTTACCGATGTAAGAAAAACCACCAATCTCACGGAAGATAGGACAGGCATTGATACAAGCGCCACAGCGTATGCAAAGCAGGATTTCTGCAATGGGGGTATTGATTAAGGAACTTCTTCCATTATCGATCAGTACTAAGTGTCTTTCCTCAGCGCCATCAACCTCACCAGAGCGGTTAGGTCCCGAGATTATTTGCGTATAGACGGTGATTTTCTGTCCTGTTGCTGAGCGGGGCAACATTTTCAAGATGAGAGAAAGAGAATCAAAATCTGGAACCAGGCGTTCAATCCCCATAAGAGCAATATGCACTTTTGGTAAGGTTGTCACCATCCTGCCATTTCCCTCATTCGTTACGATACAAATTGACCCGGTATCCATTACACCCATATTGACGCCTGATATACCAATCTCGCTATCCAGAAATGTTTGTCGAAGGAAGGACCGGGCCGTATTCGTTAATACCTTAATATCATCGGTACGTGATATCCCCAGTTTTTGGTGGAAGGTTTCCCCAACATCTTCGCGTCTGAGATGAACTGCAGGAGTGATAATATGAGAAGGGTGTTCATTGCGTAGTTGGACAATAAATTCGCCAAGATCGGTTTCGACGACATCCATGCCAGCAGTTTGTAAAGCTGGATTGAGATTTATTTCCTCACTCATCATGGACTTCGATTTGGCTATCAATCGGGCGTTTTTTCTTTGGGCTATAGCTAAAACGATTTTTCTTGCTTCTTCAGCATCTGCTGCCCAATGAATAATAAAGCCGTTTTCTTGTGCCTTTTTTGAAAATGCTGCCAGATAGGAATCTAGGTTATCTAAAACTTCCATCCTAATGTTATGAGCTTGTTTTCTTAAGCCATAGAAATCTCCCGAAAGTCCAGAGTAAGCTAACTGCCGGGCAACCAACCTCTGATCTGCGTTCTTATCAAGCGCTATTTGTAAAGCTTCGTCTTTGATAGCGGTTCGGATTCTACTTCGGAAGAGAGAGAGCATGTTCTTATTCTTCAATTTGTGCCAAAATCTCAGCAATGTGCATGACTTTAATGTGTTCACCCATACGGTGCAACCCACCAGCTATATTCATTAGACAACCAGTGTCACATACGACAACCGTGGGTGCTTCAGTCTTTTCGATATTTTTGATTTTTCTTTTAAGCATTTCGGCGGATATTTCCGGATGTTTAACGGAGAATACGCCACCAAAACCACAACATTCCTCCTGAAAGGGTAAGTCTATAAACTCAGCTTGTCGAATATGATTGAGTAGAATTCTAGGCTGATGATCAACTCCCAAGCCGCGCAATAAGTGACAGGAGGGATGATATGTGATTTTTCCTGGGTGATAAGCGCCAAGGTTAACTATTCCTAGAATATCAACCAGATATTCAGTAAATTCATAGGTCCTATCAGCGAGCGCTTTGGCGCGAGCAAGCCACTTTGGATCACCCGAAAAGAGCTCTGGATAACCGTGACGGATCATAGCAGTACACGAACCTGAGGGAATTACAATCTGTCCTGGTGCTTTTTCAAACACTTGTATAGTATGTTTTGCTGTTTTTCTCGCCTCTGATCGTAATCCGGCATTGTAGGCGGGTTGACCACAACAGGTTTGCTCTTGAGGAAATGCGACTTCGAGTCCACATTTTCTCAAAACGCGAAATACAGCCTCACCAATTTGAGGCTGTAAAGTATCAATCAGGCAAGTGACAAAGAGTTGGACTATTTCCATGATAGCCTTTGTTAATTGTAAGGGTTATTGTATCTTTCAATATCTTAATTTGCAAGCAGGAGAATATTTACAATGGAACCGGTTCCACCATTAATTGCCTGCTAATCAAATAAATGGTAATATTAAGGGATTGCTATTTTTTTATTTTTTCGATAACATCATGTTACCTGGCGGAATTGTCCATTTGTTTTTGTTTTGTTTTGAAGGTCAAATTTGTTATTAAGGATTGAAGCATGGATTCTTTTAGAGCCGAAGTTCCCAATCATTTCAGTTTACCTCGGCGGATTCTCCGCCTTGGAGAAATGGTTTATAACCTTTGGTGGGTTTGGAACAAAAATGCCCAACGATTATTTTCTCAAATTGATCAAGATCTTTGGGAGAAAACATACCATAATCCAGTCTGGTTTTTGCGATTGGTACAGCGTGCTCGGTTAAATGCTGTTGCCCAGGATCGAGATTATCTTGAATTTTACGATGAAATTTTCCAATCTTTCGATCAATATTTAAGTTCAGATGATACCTGGTATTTACGTAACTACGCGGATCATAAGAATAGACCGATTGCCTATTTTTCAACTGAGTTTGGTCTTCATGAAACCTTACCAATTTATGCTGGGGGATTAGGTATTCTCTCGGGTGATCATGTAAAAGAAGCCAGCGATCTTGGTCTCCCCTTGGTTGCTGTTGGATTTTTATATACTCGAGGCTATTTTTCTCAGCACATAACAGAGGATGGTTGGCAGGAGGCAAGGAATGTTCGCCTGCAATTTGTAGACTTACCGGTAATCCCGATTCTAGATGAAAATGATGATCCGGTAACTATTAATGTTGATCTTCCGGGGCGAGAGGTCAAAGCCCGGCTGTGGGAGATACACGTAGGACGGGTTCCTCTCTACCTGCTTGACTCTGACGTGGAAGGGAATGCCCCGGTCGATCGCGAGCTGACTTCGCGTTTATATAGCAGTGATTTAGACCTTAGAATCTCCCAGGAGATTATTTTAGGAATCGGCGGTGTCCGTGCCCTACGAGTTTTAGGTTATAACCCACAAGTATGGCATATGAATGAGGGTCACTCAGCATTCATGGGCTTAGAACGTACCAGAGAAATGGTTGCTGCTGGAAAAACCTTTAACGAAGCAGTTGATGAAGTATCTCGAACAACGATCTTCACAACCCATACCCCAGTACCAGCGGGAAGTGATGAGTTCCCACTTTGGTTGATTGATAAATATTTCTCTAATTTTTGGCCTGAGCTTGGGCTGGACCGAGAAAATTTTGTCAATCTTGCTCGACATCATGTGCCCTGGGGGGAGACTTTCGGTATGCCACTTTTGGCTTTTAAGTTCTCAAACAGATGTAATGGTGTCTCCGAACTCCATGGACAGGTCGCTCGGAAGATGTGGCAATTTCTATGGCCTGACCGTAAAGTTGATGACGTTCCTATTACTTATGTGACGAATGGTGTTCATACGGGTACCTGGTTGGCACGAAGATTAGTCTATTTATTTGATAGCTACTTTGAGGCTGATTGGAAAGAGCAAGCAGATGATCCTAGAATATGGGAGGCGATTGATTTAATTCCGGATGAGGAATTATGGGAAGTACGAAGGCATCTAAAACGGAAGTTGATTCTTTATATTGTTGATCGGGCGAGGAAACAGTGGTTGCGCGAACAAGTTCATCCGATTCAGGTAATCGCTTCGGGTGCTTTATTGGATCCTTATGCCTTGACAATCGGATTTGCCCGACGTTTTGCAACTTATAAGAGAGCGGATCTTGTCTTGAAGGATATGAATCGGCTGCTAGAAATAATCAATAGACCCAATATGCCTGTTCAGATTATTTTCGCGGGTAAAGCGCATCCTGATGATGAACCTGGGAAATTGCTTATTCAGAAGGTTTATAGAGAAGTAAAACGGGCAGAAAATGGTGGTCGTCTCGTTTTTATCGAGGATTACGATATGAATCTGGCTCGTTATCTTGTACAAGGTGTGGATGTATGGTTGAATACACCACGTCGTCCTAATGAAGCATCAGGTACATCTGGGCAAAAAGCTGCTCTAAATGGGGTTCTTAATTTTTCTGTATTAGATGGATGGTGGCGGGAAGGATACAATGGCAGTAATGGGTGGGCTATTGGGACAGATAAAGATTATGAAAATACCGAGTTTCAGGATCAAATGGATGCTGAAAGCCTATATGATATCCTGGAGAATGAGATTATCCCGAGTTATTATCTCGAGAGAACTGCAGATGACCTACCTGTTGAGTGGATCGCGCGTATAAAAACTTGTATTCGAACACTCGCCCCTCAATTTGGGATGCATAGGATGTTAAAAGAATATGTTGAAGACCTTTATCTACCTGCTGTCAGGGAAAGTAGTCAAAAAATGGAAGTAGCTGGTTAATCAAGATGGATTTATTTATTATACAACAACCAATTTGGGGGGCTGTACTTATTTTTATACTACGTGTAATTAATATGAGTTTAGATACCATGAGGGTTCTCCTTGTTATGCGCGGGAAAAACCTCTTTGTATGGTTACTTGGATTCTTAGAAACAATTGTGTTTGTGATCGCGATATCTTCGGTACTAACGAATCTAGATAATCCCTTAAATATTATTGGTTATTCAGCTGGTTTTGCTACCGGAAATGTATTAGGAATCTACCTCGAAGGCAGGTTGGCGGTTGGTTTTGTTGATTTCCGTATCATCAGCCAACGTCGAGGATCTGCAATTGTCGAAAAACTTCGGTCTGATGGTTATGCGGTAACCGAAATACCGGCACGTGGGAAGGACGGTATGGTTACAATTGTGAACTGCAGTGTACGCCGAAAGCATTCCAACCTTGTTGAAAAATTGGTTCGTGAAATCGATGAAGAAGCCTTCGTTACTGCAGAAGAAGTCCGACCGGTGTGGCGAGGCTATTGGCGAATTTAATCTTGTATAATGATTGGGGGATTAAATCCTCAGAATTCACAAAGATGCGATCCCAGTAAAAAGTGGAGAGTTAGATTACCAGTTTACTGAATAAGACTCTGGAAACCGTTGCATTATCTGGTTGCTAGATAAATTTCGTCCGGAAGGTTTCACCATCAAAAATGCGCGGTAACCAGTAACGAGCATCGTCCCACATCTGACTATATGGTACTTCTTGGAAAGGGAACTATTTAGGGAACATTTCCTGACTTTCTTTAGGTTCCTGGTTGAGATACTTGGTGGTAAAAACGTGTACACATCGATCCCAGTCCAGCTTGTTTGGGAAGTGAAAGTCTAGGATTGCCACGTGTGAAAGGGACGAACTGTTGAGGAGAATATCGGTCTCTTCAACGCATTCCCTGATTGCTGTAGAGAACCTAATCCTTGTGCCCATGGTAGAATCGACCTGGTGAATATCCATTCTCGCATCTCCTTGATTGTAAAAGCATTCTTCGAACTCGGTCCCAGCCAGTTAGGACTCTATGCGTTCTATAGGCTATGTTTGAAGACAGGCGTTTTCAGATGGGTGGAGGGAGTTCAAAATCGTAAACGAAACCTAAATAACCATGCGCTGCAGTCTTATCGAGTATTCCTCGATCTTCCAGAACCTGGAGATATTCGCGAAATTATTGGGGATGTAGGGATATTAAAGTTGAAATCAGAAGCGGACGAAATTGTCGCAGGGAATGTACGCCTTTTCGGCGGGGAACCTGTACCATTAGTTCTAATACCAGCGGGGGAACTCCAACACTGGTCTGGCTATGCATCTGATCAAACATCAGCAAAACATAATGGTGGATGGCAGGATATCAAATTCGTGTGGGAACCGGCGAGATTTGGTTGGGCATTCAAGTTAGGGCGTGCCTATCATATACTTGGTGATGAAACCTATGCTGAAACATTCTGGAACTACTTCGAATTGTTTCAAAAAACTAACCCAGTTAATATGGGACCAAATTGGCTTTCTGCCCAGGAAGTTGCCTTGCGGATTTTGGCGTTCAGTTTTGCCTTGCACACCTTTGATTCCTCCTACCACACTACCGAAAAAAGAAAAAAGTGTTTGGTTTCGTCGATTGCTGAACACGCTGAACGGATACCGCTTACCTTGATCTACGCTCGAGCCCAGAATAACAATCACCTGCTCAGTGAAGCCTTGGGGTTGATCACCGCATCCTACCTTTTACATGAACATCCTAAGGCAAAGCGATGGCGGGACCTAGGCTGGAAATGGTTCAACCGTGGTCTGATCAAACAAATTAAGCAGGATGGTTCGTATATCCAACACAGCACGAATTACCATCGGTTTGTACTCCAATTGATCTTATGGTCAAGCATGTTTTTGCATTTTAGACAAAATCAATGGACATTGGGATTGGATGAAAGTGTTGAAAGAAAAAGTAAAAAAGCTGTTCAATGGCTTCTTGCTATGTGTGATCCCGAAACCGGACAGGTACCTAATTTGGGCTCGAACGATGGTTCCTATATCATTCCCTTAACTGATCTACCATGGAAAGATTATCGTCCCGTTCTTCAGGCTGGGTCGTTGATCTTGTTGGATTATCCGGCATTTAAACCTGGTGTGTGGGATGAGATGGCTTATTGGTTTGGATCAAAGAAGATCGAGAGACCACCCTCGGTTAATTCAGATTCCAAAGAAGGGAAAAGGGATGACTTGATTCAGAAACACCCTGTAATCTTAAATAGAGATGATACCAGGGGTTATTTTCGTGCAGTTCGTTTTGATAGCAGACCAGGACATGCTGATCAACTCCACCTGGATCTGTGGTGGAGAGGTTTAAATGTTGCTCAAGACCCAGGAACATATCTTTATAATGGCCAGCCACCTTGGGACAATCCATTTACCCATTCAGAGGTTCACAATACGGTAATTATCGATAGGCGGGAGCAGATGATGCGTGTGAGTCGTTTCCTATACCTTGATCGAGCTCAGGCTCAAGTGATTGAGGAAAAACACGCAGACGATAGCTCCTGGGTGCGAATTGAAGCAAGCCACAACGGATATCGACAACTTGGAGTGATTCATAGACGCGGAGTTACTGCCTATAAACAAGGAATTTGGGTCGTTGAGGACAAAATACATAATGTTGACGAAAAAGTAGAAGGATTACTCCATGAAGTAAGGTTGCATTGGTTGCTACCCGATTGGGAATGGAAAATCGAAACGATTGATGAAGGCAAATTGGTTATCTACCTATTGTCACCGTTTGGCTGGATAGACTTGTTTATCAGCAGTGGGGAACATGGATTTCATCCAAATGTTAATCGCCGGCTTCCTCGGGTTAACCCTAAACTATCATTTTATATGATTCAACTCGCTCGTTGTGGGGAATTGCTCTACGGCACCGGAGAGGTATCTCCAATCACTGGTTGGACCTCTCCAACCTACGGTCAGAAGAAACCAGCATTATCCGCAGCAATTGTTGTTAAAGGGGAATTACCAATCTTCCTTGTAACTGAGTGGAAATTCCCGGTAGGGATATGATGAGAAAGGAAATATCTAAACGTCAAATTCTACCCGAACAGTTGGCGGAAATCATCAGCACTGAAAAATATCTCCACTTATTGCGATTGGCAATAAATGGGGTCTATGGGGTAGGGAGGATATCTTTAGCAGATGAGCTGATTGACCCAATCAATATAGAGTAATCATGCATGTATTATTAATTCACCAGGCTTTTGCAACAATCAACGAACCTGGTGGCACACGTCACCATGAACTGGCGCTATATCTGTCTGATTGTGGTCACCGTGTAACGATTATTACCAGTCCGATAAGCTATCTGACAGGTAAGAACACAGTCGAATCTCACACAGCTACTCAACATGAGCGAATCAGGATTATTCGACCATGGGTTTATTCGGCTTTACATCGCAGTTTTTTTCATCGGGTGTTAAATTTTATTAGCTTTATGTTCTCATCATTCATTGCTGGGTTGGGTGTAAAGGATGTCGATTTAGTTTGGGGAACAACGCCGCCACTCTTTCAAGGTGTGACAGCCTTGATGCTTTCGAGGATAAAGGGAATCCCATTCTTATTTGAAGTCAGAGATTTATGGCCTGCATTTGCTATAGCGGTAGGTGTTCTGAGAAATCGTTCATTGATCATGGCTTCTGAATGGCTTGAGAAGTTTTTATATCAAAGAGCGAATGCCCTGGTAATTAATTCCCCTGGTTTCAGGTCTCATGTGGAATCAAAGGGTGGAAAACGGGTTTACCTGGTACCTAATGGCTCAGATGTGACCATGTTTCACCCAGAAAGCCGAGGAGAGACCTTCCGGATTGAATATAATCTTGACCACAAATTCGTTGTGCTATACGCTGGTGCACATGGTATTTCAAATGATCTTAATACGCTACTGGAAGCTGCTGAACAGCTTCGAGACATTGATGATTTATCTATTGTCCTTCTAGGGGATGGAAAGGAGAAAGACAATCTGCAAAGTCGAGCCGTGGCGATGCATTTATCGAATGTTTGTTTTATTGATCCGGTTCCGAAGGTGAAAATGGCGGATGCGATTGCAGCAGCAGATGCTTGCGTGGCAATACTTAAACCTATCGAATTGTATAAAACGGTTTATCCTAACAAAGTCTTTGATTATATGGCTGCTGGACGGCCGGTGATCCTAGCCATAGATGGAGTTATTCGTAGTGTTGTGGAGGAAGCTCATGCTGGTGTGGCAGTACCCCCAGGAAACCCAAAGGCATTAGCTGATGCCATCCGAATTTTAGCAGGGGATCGAAACATGATTAAGCAATTAGGGCAAGATGGAAGAAATTTTGTAGAACTTTATTTTGACCGTTCACAGTTGGCAGAAAAATTTTTAGATATCATGATTGATGTAATGAAATCTAGGTGAATCTTTATAATCTTTTCACTAAGAATGAGGTATACTGACGACATGCCTAAATTTGATAATCAAGTTCAGCTCGAACTCTTTGATCTATCCGATACCACTGAAGACGTGGTTGAATTATTTCCTGAGGTTTGGCAGGCATTGGAAAGTCTGATTTCTCCAGATGTTGAAAATCGATTTAGTGGTCTGAAGCAATTAACGAAACTTAATGCTCATCGTCTTTCACCAATTGTCGCCTATATCCTGACAACATGTCTGGATGATGAGAATATCGATTTTCGGTTCAATGTCGTTCAAACTGTTGGAGCGTTGCTGTCACGAGATGGAGAGGGTTTATTAACCCCTTTTGAGGTAAAAAGGCGGGTGAAATATTCCCTTGGGAAGATGAGACAAAGAAAGGTGTTTGCCCTATTACAGGTTGCAGACTATCAGCCAATTTCTCAAAGTAATGTAGCTTTATTATTAAAAGCCTGTTCTTTTGCAGGGAAAATCCTAAGTGATATCTTTACTGATCACAAGCTTCCGATCGAAATTCGTCGACAGGCTATTCATTTTGCTGGTTATATTGGATTCCTAGAAACCATTCCTCGTTTGGAAAAATTGGCAGAAAAGCTTGAGGCTCGAATGAATGGTCAACGGTTCATGCCATTTGCTCCAACAACCAGTTCAGAAGAAAGTAGTTTACTTCCAACATTACAAACTGCCCTTTTACTTTTGAAATCACCATAATTAAACATAATATTATTCTTCAAAAGGAATACAAAAACAGAGACGATATGATCACCGTCTCTGTTTTATTGTGTCATTAGCGATTAAGAAAATTATCTGGCTTACCTGTCTAGTTTGGCTGATAATGCCTCTAATTGATCGATAATTTTCTGAAAGTCGTTTTTTTTTGGAATATCATGTCTCATTAAGGCGTCGACGATATCATCATCTGAAAAATTATGAGAATTGAACCATTGTTGCCTATTGATGATAAGTTGATCCCGTAATTTCCTGCCATCTTCTTCAGCGATTTCTCCTCGTTTGATTAACCCTTCAAGGCGTGTAGAGATCTCTTGATCAACCTGCTTAATTAGGTCAGCTGGTGAAGACAGCTTATGTAGAATGGAATTTATCGATTCCCCACCAGATTTTATTAACTCCGCTAGGATCATTTTAGGTACAAAATCTCGTTCCTTTTTTTCACGTTCCATAATGATTTGCGCAAATGTTAAAGCAGTTAAATCTTCACCAGTAACATGGTCTACCACTTGAACATCATGTCCATCGCTTATCATGTGGGCGATCGTGTTTAAATTGATATATTTATTATTTTTAGTGTCATATAGTTTACGATTTGGATATCTCTTGATCAAAGGCATATGAGAACTCTCAATCTCATTGCTTTAAGTCATCGATTTTTTTAGAGAGCTCGGCGATCTTTTCTTTTAGGGTATCCATATCTGATTGAGTGGGGATTTTCATCTTCTCAACAATGGTAGCCACCCGATGATCAAGCCGCTCTTCAATTTTTTGATGTCGCTTCTCGCGCAAATCTTTAACCAAGCCTTGTCCTTCTTTTTCTGCAAGCTCGCCCTTTTCTATCAGTTTTTGAATGAATATCTCTGCCTCTTCCTGAGCAAGTGAAGCCATACCAATTCCAGCAAGCATCACTTTCCTTACCAATTCTGCCAAGGGAGGGTGCTCTTGCTCTTGGTTCTCCGAACAGTTATGTTCAACAGTCATTTAATGCCTCCTGATATATTTTTTATCAATATGATCTTCTTTTAATAGAGTGTACAGCCTATGACGCGCTGCGTTATCCCCAATATACTAACGCACTGCGTCAATTTCGTCAAGAGAAAAATGAGTAGTTTAGGTAGGGTTTTTACAGTTGGGACAAATTATTTCTTCGTGCTTCAGGACATAACCACAATGAATACATGTTTTGGGTTGGACTATACCAAGGGGACCACCACAAGCGATACAACTAGGCTCTCCGACTGGATTTGCTGTTCCACAGTACTCACATACCAATCGCCGGAGTCGTTCGGAGAGTTCAAAGGAGGCTCCTGCGGAATAGGCAACATTTTCTACGATTTCCCATACCCTATCCGTAATTTGTAGGCTTTCGATATCCTGAGCGACATCATCCAGACGACCTAGAAGTGTGAATGGATTTCGCAAAGTGGCTATCGCAGTTGTGCCCAGGCTTGCTGCTACACCGAGCCACGATTGTTTCCCAATATCAACAGCAACACCATCTTCTATTTCTTCAAACGTGACTGTCAATGCAGTTTGTCCACCGGATCTTCGTATTTCCCGGGTAGCAATCTGTATGACAATTTCCCGACTCCCACCGAGTTGTTGGGCACGAAGGTTGCCACGGTCAAATTCGGCGATGAGTGCTTTGGCGAAATCTCTTGGTTTTATATTTCCGTGAAAGATCTTATTCATTTTTTTACGTAGTGATGATAAAAATTCCTGCTTAGAGCATAGAAATATTATCCAATTTGGACATTTTATCGTCCTGATCAATTGGTTGTTTAAAGGATTATTATATTTTTGGGAATTATATCAGGAACATGGAGTTATGAGTGCGCTTGGATAGGTTTTGGGTTAAAATACACATTTAATATTGGTAGGTTAGAAAGAATATGATCAGAATAACAGACCTGGAGGTCGAATGAATCGTTTTAGTCAAAAAGCAGGCGTGGGTATTATTATGTTTATTTTTGCCGTAATTTTAATTAAACCTAGCTATGTTACAGCAGCGGTAGAAAGATACCAGCCTGAAGATAAGCATCAACAACAACCAACAGTAGCAATCCCAACTGTTACAGGTACACCTACTGGACCTATAGCGATTGTATATTCGGAACCTGAAGAACAGATCAACGTACGTTCAGGTCCAGGAACAGAATATCCGAAAGTGGGTGTATTGCTTAACCGGGAAAAAGTACCTGCCTTAGGGGCGACTCCAGGTGGTTCTTGGGTGCAAATAGCTTATCCAGGGGTTGAGGGTGGTGTAGCATGGGTATATGCACCGCTTGTTCGGATCGAAGGGATATTGCCTATTGTCGAACCTCCCCCAACCCCTACACCTCAATTTACACCAACTATTGATCCTACACTGGCATCCCAGTTCATTGTTGATCTCCCTCCAACACGGCTACCAACCTTCACACAAGCTCCACCTTTAGTCATTCCAACTTTTCCTGTTGAGGAGGTGAATACAGGAACAGGTGGTATACCGATTGGATTCGTGATCACGGGTCTAACCGTTTTGGGGGTATTTGGGTTGATTATCTCCTTACTTCGGCGAAGGTAATAGACACAAAAAAAAGCCGGTTTGAACTGGCTTTTTTTGTGTCTATCCACATCCTCTGCAACCACTTGATGTGCAATTTCCATCTTGAGATTGATAGGAACTGTTGCAATCACAAGACGAAAGTGTATTTGGATTATCAATCTTAAAACCGCTGCCCATTTTATTTTCAACGTAATCAATTGATGCACCTTGCATATAACTTAATGAGACCTCATCAATCAGGACCTTAACACCATGTTCTTCAACAACTGTATCTTGGTCCCGAATATTGTTATCTAATGCCATGCCATATTGAAAACCAGAACAACCACCGCCTTGAATAAAAACGCGTAAGGCATACTCTTCCAGGTTCCTTTTCTCAAGAAGATCTTTTACTGCATTGGCAGCTGCGTAGGTAAGTCCTAAGGTTTTTTCTTTCGTTGATTCAATAAGGGTCATTTTATTCTCCAATTAGTGATTAGGTATCTTTTGGTTTTTATTTGATCATCTTTACCCGACAAATAACATCTGTTCAGAGAGGAATGAAAGTAAAGATATGCGTATTATGTTTTCTTATGTTTTCTAGAGAACAATATATCCGATAAATTTTATCAATTATGTGGTATCTTGTCAACAATCTGCTTAACACGGTGAATAAGAATTCCGTTAGAAATGAGATCATTGACAAGCTCGATTTCCGGTCCCCACCAGGAATCACCCGCTTTGTAAGGGATGGATTCACGAATAACTCTATATACCTCATTAACACCCTGGCCCATTTTAGCATTCGGAATTTGGCGTAACCTTAAGTCCAGTGCTCTAGCTGCACAATAAATTTCTATCGCCAGGACATGTGCCGTATTCTTTACGATCATAAAGGCGTGCCTAGCAGCAGTCATTGCGTTGGCATTGTGGTCTTCCTGTTCAGCAGAAGTTGGGAGAGAATGGATAGAATCTGGAGAGGAAAGGGTCCGGTTTTCCAGGACAAGCGATGCAGCAGTATATTGAGGCATCATCATACCCGAATTTAATCCAGCAGCTTCAAGCGAATCAACCAACATAGGTGGCAAACCTTCATTTAAACTCCCATCTGTCAGCCGGAATGTGCGTCTTTCAGAAATCCCCGCTACTTCCGTTAAGGCAATACTGAGAAAATCCATTGCCATGCCGATAGGTTCGCCATGAAAATTTCCTCCAGAAATGGCGTTTCCTGGACCAAAGATTAATGGGTTATCTGTTGCAGCATTGATTTCATTAATGGTTCGTTCTTTAATAAAAGCCAGTGCATCCATGGCTGCTCCCTGGACCTGTGGGGCACAACGGAGTGAGTAAGCATCCTGGACTCGTTTGCGGCTTCCAATAAGTGTGCTGCCTTTTGTAATCTTGCGTACCTGTTCTGCAACCACCATTTGACCGCGATGGTTGCGAACCTGATGGATACGAGAATCAAAAGCAGAAAGGACACCTAACAAAGCTTCAAGAGTCATCGCAAGCGCAACGCTGGCTGTCTCCAGAAGTATCTCGGAGTCATACACAGCTAATGCGCCAATTGCTGTAGAGAAGGTTGCGCCGTTATTAAGAGCTAGCCCTTCTTTAGCCCCAAGGATTATCCTGGGAATCCCTGCTGCAGCCATGGCAGCTTTACCACTTAAGCGTTTCCCCTTATATTCTGCCCACCCCGATTCTTCTTCTAAGTCATTTGTGTCCGATGTAAAAACTAAGGCCATGTGAGATAGTTGGGCAAGGTCACCTGATGATCCAAGTGACCCCTGCGAAGGAATCAAGGGTGTGACACCACGATTAAGCATCTCTATAAGCGTTTGGATGACTATTGGTCGAATCCCGGAAAATCCTTTCGCTAGTGTATTTACTCGAATCAACATGGCTGCTCGAACCACTTCTGTGGGGAGGTTGGAACCTGTTGCCACGGAATGACTCAGGATCAGGTTGCGGCTTAACAAGGTTGCATCTTCTTGAGTGATCGTTCGGTTTGAAAAAATACCAAACCCTGTGTTGATGCCATAAACCGGTTGTCCTGAAACCAAAATATCTTCAATCCACTGACGGGATTCTCGAATCCTTTGCAAAGCACGGTCCGCAATCCTTACCTTTAGGTTATGTCGGCTGACATCAATTACTTGATCGATGGTTAATTGATTCCCGTCGATTTCTATCATGATACCCTCATATAAAATGGAATATTAAAAAAAGAAGTGCCCAAGTAGTGTGGCTGCTATGGTGACAGTAATGTTGTCGATATCCTTTATGGGCAGAGATTCAACAAGAGAACCAACAATTGCAATCATTGTAATAGGAAAGATATAATGTTCAAATGGACTTGGAAAAGTACCAGCAGTGACAAATATTCCCAAGATACCCATAGCAAATAACCAACCACCAAACAGCATTCCTGTTGATCCCAGCCAGGTTTTCTGTTTAGACCATGGTAATTCCTTGCTGCCGTACCTTCTTCCAATGATGTCTGCCAACCCGTCTCCTCCACACATCAGCATAAGGCTGATTATCCCGATCGGTGTATCCAACCAATAGATAATCGTAAGAACAACAAAGACAATTCCATAAAACAACGGGCCACGCAAGATTTCGCGAGGATTGCCGGTTCTGGACATGGCCTGAACTGCGGCTTCGTCCTTGATAACGCCAAAACCCACCAGGGCAAACTGGATTGAAAATAAACCCGGTACCAGGGCAGCAAGGTAACGATCAATCGGTTCTCCAGGAAATAGGAGCCAGCAAAGGACAAAAATCGGACCGGTTCCTATGTGAATTATTTTCCGACTTAAACGGCCACTTATCCAGCCGCGGTTGGCAGCGAAATCATTCAGCCGAAGCCAGATAAGAGCTGCCAAGAAGGTGATAAATAACGCAAGAAATGAATTATTGAGCATGTCAAATTTTACCAATCGCAGCGAGTAGTTGAAATTCCAGCGTGTTTGCCCACCTTTTTATACATGGTGATATTAGTATACGGTTCTCCTAGGATATCGTCATGAATAGCCCAGGAACGAAGCCGGATGCTGTCACCAGCTCCGGGTTGGCGAAAGGGAGTACTACCATCCAAAAGGTTTCTTAACTCTCCCCCAGGTTGAAAACCTTCATCATAACTGACCATCCGTCGATGACCTTGCTGATAGGTGAATCCGTATCGTTCAAATAGAACTGCGTTATGGTAGTACAGTGGTTCAGCAAAATAAATCTGATGTCCCAACCCTACAACAAATGTCTCAAATGTTAGAATAGCAGCAGATAGGAGATGAGGGCCGCGGCGGACTTGTCCCGGATTGAGACCCGCTTGGATAGCGTCGATTTCGGCATCAAGATTACGATTTTGAGTACCAAAGTGAGTCGGTTTACCATCTGGCATCCGATCTACATCGAATCGGGGTGAGTAAGGGTCGTTTAAAACATACAACAAGATGTGAAGCTGACCGTTTATTGTATCTGTAATATGCCCGTATAAGATTGGATCTTGAAATCCATGCTTATGATATAGGGACATCTCAACACTCGTGCTTCCTGATGGCGCATTCAGTTGCAGAAGGTCTTTACCGTATTTATCGACCAGAAATGGACTTAGTTGAAATCGGTCTAATAGTTCCGGTGGTACGACTCGAGAATAAATTGTTCGTTTATCTGACCGTGGTAGCTGGTTAATACCGGCAAGGGTAGAGGGGATTGACATTGATTTATATCCGCTGATTAATCATCTCTTCTGCGTACCTGTCGTTCAATGATTCTTTGCGTATCCCTTTCAGCAATTGCTTGACGCTTATCATATTTTTTCTTTCCGCGGGCAACTGCGATTTCCACCTTTGCCAATCCATTTTTCAGATATAGGCGGGTGGGGATAATCGTAACACTTTTTTTGCGGACATCATCATATAAATCTTGAATTTCTTTTTTGTGTAATAGGAGTTTTCTAGACCGGCGAGGTTCGTGGTTATAACGGTTTGCTTGATCATATGGAGAAATATGGGCATCAATTAACCAGGCTTCCTCTCCATCAACCCTCACGTATGCTTCTTTAATACTGACATGTCCAGCACGAATAGACTTTATCTCACTACCTAAAAGCGAAATACCCGCCTCGTATGTGTCTAATAAAAAATAGTCATGACGAGCTTTACGGTTTGTAGCAATTACTTTTACACTCATATTTAGGATTTTACCATGTGTGCTAAATATCAAAGGGAGCAGGTTATGATGTTGCTTACGTTTTTTCTTGAACCTCTGGTTTTTTGGTGTATTCTTTTATAAAGAAGCTGAAAATTCTTTCCTTTCAATAAGAGATTTCCTTGATGGGTCGGGGATTTGACTTGAAAATGGTTAGTATGTAGCTACACTTCATTTATATAGTGAGCGAATGGATACCCATTGGCGTTTTCAAGCTTTACTGTCCAAACATATCCAATAAAACCGGGTTTATAAGATCCCAGTTTGGGGCAAGAACACTTGCACCTCCTTCCGAGGTGAAAGGAACGACCATGTCCCGATCGATGATTCTGGCATCGATTCCATCTGTACCCACTCGGAAGAATGTGAAAATAAAAGATGGGATTTTCCATAAAGGGATGTTCGTATCGACGTTATCGGTGATGATTTGCCAGGTTGTGGGAATCTCGGACCATCCTGAAGGAGATGCTAGCTTTTTAATAACTGTAATTAGCATGATCTGGCCGCGTTGCATGCGCGAAAAATCATCACTTCCTGCCCTATCACGTACTAATGCCAAGGCTTGTTCTCCATTCAAGTGATGAGTCCCGGCAGCATAACCGGACATCGCTTGGGGCAACAAAACGTCAATGCCATCGAGCGCATCAATTAATTCTAAAAATCCTATCAGATGCAATCGGACATAATAATGAACATCTACACCAAAATTTGTTTGAACGGTTTCCATGGCTGCCTTTGGTCCAGTACCAGGTTCTTGTGCTTCTGCAAAGAAATGAGCAGCGTTAATGCGATTTACCCCAACATTAGGGATGGCAACCCAAAGATCTCTCGGGATAGATAGCATACCGATATAAGGTTTTGAGGGAATGATCGTTATCAGGATATTGGTATCGCTGCGGCCGAGATTGGTATCTTCACGTGAATCGATACCTAAAATCAAGATATTCGCTCTACCAGGTTGGACAAGAAATACCCAGAAAGTTAATAAAGTAATTAGTGAGATGGGAACAATCACGAAGAACAGACAACAACCACAACGTCGTTTTGGACGAGGTTCAGCCCAGGTATATTGGTTTTGAACGGATGGAATAGATTTGTTTCTTGGATCAACCTGTTGTTTTGGGTAAGGAGAATAATTTAACATAGGTTTATGGTTGGTTGAATAATGTATCGATCGCAGCCTGAATGTATGGGTCACCTTCAGAATAATCTTCTGTCACAAGAATATCAGGTTCTACCCCGATATATTCAATTACCGAATCGAGGTCTGGTGTCCACCATTTTGCTGCTGTTACATGCAAACTAGACCCATCTTTCAAGCTGAATACCAGTTGTATCGAATTCTTCCCAAAAGTTTCTGTTCCGATGATTTTTGCTCGTTGCTGGAATTTCAAAGCACCAGCGATGATTTCGGCTGCACTTGCTGTGTTGCTGTCTACCAAAATTACTAGTGGAACATTCACAAGGGGACCAGGTTTTTCGACCTGATAAGTTTTTATTTCTTGGTTTCGATAGTGATCCTGAATAATTACCCCATCTCTTAGGAAAAGTCGAGCAACATCTACGCCAACGGAAAGAATCCCACCGCGGTTCCCACGAAGATCAATTACAAAATGTGAGGATCCCTGTTTGGTGAGCTCTTCTATTGCTCCTTGTATTTCATTTACTGTAGTTTCCGCGATTAGGTTGACTTTGATGAGACCGAGACGGGATTCGGTTACATCTCGATACCAAGTTACAGATGGTAGGGGGATGTCTTTTCTGCTGATTTGAAAAGAGTAAATATCATATTGAGGAGGTCGGGAGATTACGACCAAAACCTTTGTTCCTTCTGGTCCCCTGATAGCAGCAACAACCTGATCGAGAGGTGTTTCAGGGAGAATTTCATGATCATCAATCCTGATCAGGCGATCCCCATCTTTTATACCAGCTTCAGTAGCAGGTCCTTCTGGAAAAGGATGCAGGATGATATTTTTTTCTGTATCATATTCCATGCTGGCTCCAATGCCTCCATAGCTTCCGCTAAGTTGGTCCGTTTCAAGTTCGTGTTGAACAGGTTCGACGAAACGAGTATAAGGATCACCATAAGCCTCAACCATGCCTTGGATCATCCCATATTCGATCTTTGGGTTATCAGGGAGGTCATCATAGGCATGGTTTTTCAAGACATCATAAGCTTCTTCCAGGATAGGAAACCTTGTGGAGACTGTCTGATCTTGTAGAAGTCGGGTCAAATAGCCGAAGCCAAAGGCTAAAGCTGCACCTGTAAAGAAAAGGATATAGAAAAGTAGAATTTGTTTATATTTCATTGCATGATATTTTCTGGGATTATTTTGGTCAGTTTATCACAAGTGTACCAGGGCTGGCAATTGGGTTTTTGTATAAAAATGAGGGTGATTACTCAGAATTCTGATGAGACTGTGGAAAATTTTTGGTTAGGGAGATTTGTAATTGAGGTACAACGAGTATAATGCCTGTGAATATATTAATGATTCCGTAGGAGGTTTATGGATCAAAAATAGAACTCTGTTGGAGGATGATTATGATTATTGCCGTGATGAGTGACAGCCATGATAATATCTGGAAATTACAAAACGCATTTTCTCATCTCGCTGATGCGGATTTAATTTTGCATTGCGGGGATATCATCTCCCCTTTTATGATCATGCGTTTGATCCATGGCACGAATGGAAAGCCTGTTCATATTGTTTGGGGAAATAATGATGGGGATAAGCGATTGCTAACAGAGGTAGCTGCCAGTGCTAATAATATTCATCTCCACGGAGATTTTGCTCTCCTGGATCTAGATGGGTGCAATATTGCCCTTAATCATTATCCCAAAATCGCCCATGCATTGGCGGAATCAGGGAAATATGACCTGGTTTGTTATGGTCATGATCATACTGCACACGAGGAGTGGTTGGGGAACACGCTGGTACTAAACCCCGGCGAGTTAATGGGCATGAATGGTCGAAGTACATTCGCGTTATATGATACTCAGGTGAAAACGGTTGAATTTATTGAGTGTTGATAAGAATCATTTGGGAAATTAGAGGTTTTTCCCCTTCAACATCTGGGTTGTGAGACTTATAAATGTATTTTGAAGCGTGTAGAAGGATTTTTACGAATACCAAGATTATAGTAAATTCATGTACAAATGAAACATACGGGAGCATCATCATTGAGACTCCCTCGGAGAGTTACCTATCGGCTGACGGTAAGCTTAACCATGTTCCCATTTTTGTCGAGTGTGACCCTAGCAAAAGTTTTGTGTACATAATGAGATCGAACTACCTGTTTTGCAAGGGTTACAACGCGACGTTCCGGTTCATGACCTAGATTGAATTTTTTTCCCAGTTGAGCGGTTGGGCAGACATGACCATCGCAACAACATTCAGCATGTTCGTGACTCAGGCTGATCTGAGCATCTCTCATACCAGGCAAGTATTGTTCAACAATACTCTTGATCTGACCGACCATTTCTCTGGAAATTGGATCAGATGTCCCTGGGATGTTAACCCTGTCGCAAATCGTCTTTATTTCTGGAGGGGCTGCTGCTCTGTTGAAAGTCTTTTGGTGTCGTAAGCTTCTAAGACTCCTATCTTGGGCGAGAGGATCCCCGTATAGGACGAAAGAAATGAGGGTTTTTTGATCTTCTCCGTCCAGATAACCCTGTCTTTCATGCATTTCACTGGCGACGGTTATCTTTGCCCGTCGGAGTGCCTCACCTGCAGTTAATCCTTCTTTATAATTTTCCCAAAATGCCTTTCCTAATAGATCCGCTGCATTCAAGGGAAGGTTCACGGAACCATAAGAAACAACTGTAGAACCAACTACCGCTATGCTTCCTGAGGCGAGAAATTTTAAGGCAAGCGCTTCATCAACTGATTTCTGATAAATATTTGCGCCATAGCATGCCTCACTAAAGACGACCTGGGGAGCCTTTCCACCATTTGAAATATCTTTTGGATGTAATGCAATGGGGTATTCCGGACCTTCAACCGTGTTTTTGGGATCTCGTTGACCAAACCATTCGCAAGAATCGGGAACCCCGTGTAGATTAAAGTATCCTAATCGAGTATTCGGTAATAATTTTATCCGATCTGCTTCGTTTGGGGGGGAAGTGATCAAAGAGCGTGAATCGCCGATGGTCCGGTAGATCGAGCTAGAAATATCTTTCCAGACTTCAGCTGAATATCCAAAACTTTTCCGCAATGATTTCCCTGGCTTTTGGAATATATTTATTAGCCATTGGAGTAATAACCATTGGAGAAGGGTGGATATACAGCCTGTAGATTTCTCAGGAATACTAGAATGATATTCAGTCATAGAACGAAGTGTACTTAACAGCAAGCCTGGATCTTTGCCAGATCCCCCAGGTAACCGACCTATTGGCCACTCAGGAATAAAATAATTTTCATCCCGCGTGGCATATGGGTTGTCTGAAGGAACCTGAACGTCAGAATCATCCGTTGGATTGGGCAGGTTATGGAAAGGAACGACCTGGGAATCACCAACGATTAGAACTGCCCCAACACACGCACCACGTTTTGCCAAGGCATTATCAAGATCTAAAATTGCTAATTTAAGTTTCCAAGGGTCTTCTTCGGGGGCAGGTTTTAGACCGTATTGAGCCATACTCGTTGGATCATCAGCGTAGATCAATGTCGAACCCCAATCGAGGCGTTTTCGAAGGGCTGTTATTAATTTTCGCATGGCTTCGTCGAGTATAGCCGTTGTCTCAATACCATATTTCTTTTGTAAACCCTTCTTGGTCGTAAAAATTACATAAACTGGGAATAATCCATCAGCATTTGCTGTTTTTTTTCGTTGACGAGCTGCTATCAACTCGGAATCAATGGATGTTAAAGTTTCCGGTTTAGGTTCTTTCTTAGCAATAACATTCCTAATGAACGATCTTTTTCCGGGTGAAGTTCCAACTTCCGAATCGTTTTGATTGAGAGAAGCCTCCCTATGGGTAGTGGGGTGATTTTTTGATTCGCCTCCATTACCGATTGGACTAAGCGGATAACCTTCATCGAGGTCAATTTTGGGTAGTGGCAATAAATTCCAACCCAATTTCACTACTACACTGGAAGGAATCTGAGTATTGATAAAGGCTTTTATTTTATCGGGCCATAGGTTACGATAAGTATGATCATAACCCCACAAACGGATGGCAACCTGACCAGTTACATCTTTCGAAGCGGCAGCATGGAGAAGAGAAACTGCCCGTACCGTATCGCCACCATTCATTAATATCTCAGCAAGGATTAGAATGAATTGAAGACAATCAGGCCATTGTTGATTGTAGTGTTCTGCTAATTTTCTTATCGATTGCCAGGGTGTTTCTTTTTGAGCTTTTAAGATTTGAAGATGTGTAATTCCACTCAAAGACGCATGAGATGCAATACCTAGAAGTTGTTGAATCCTGTTATGAGCGGTGTCGATGTCGTCTTGATCTAACTGATACCTTATTGTAGCTAGTGTGTGCCCCCAAGATTCTTCTTCGGCTGCCTTAGCAGCTGTTTCTTCTTGAAAATCTTCCAAGGCGAGGATACAATTATTCGTGAATTCATCTTCTTGAAGCCCTAGTACCTGGTTAGCTTTCTGAAGAAGCTTATACGCTTCTAAATATTCCGGGTCAATACGCACAAGATGTTGGAGGATTGGTAACGCCTGGCGCGACAAACCACTTAAGATCATTGCTTCTGCTTGATATAATTTTATGGGAAGATCACCCGGATAAGATGTCAACCATGCCAAAGCGGTCTGACGAGTGAAGTTGTATTCTTCAGCAAGCAATGCATTATCGAGAATTTGAGTTAGGTACGATCGGGACCAGGCCTGATCAGCGGGGAGTGGGGAGGGATAGTTATTCATTTTTTATACTTTCCATTGGAACAGCCATAGACATCGTGTTATCAGTTTCTGACCTGCTTTGATGATGCTGAACAAAATTGATCGCAGTAACAGCAGCCAGTTGTCGATAGATATTCATGTTCTTCGGTGCTAATTTTGCGGCAGTTTTGAACATCTTTTCTGCGTTTACGAAATCCTTGATTTCTTTAAAGACTAATCCAGCGTGATAATAAGGTTGATAATCTTCGGGAGATATCTGGATTGCATTTTGATAATGCTGCAAAGCACGATCGAATAATCGCTGCTCTTGGTAGCAACGACCCAATTCTATGAAAGGACCAGAGTTTTTAGGATCTTTTTCTATGGCTTTGTTGAGGTAATAAAGAGATTGATCTAGATGGCCGGTCTTCCTTAAAAGGCGACCTAACAAGGTAAGTGTAGCGAGATGCTCCTTCCTGCTTAGGTTTTCATCGGCAGCATTTAGTGCTTCTTGAGCTTTCTGAATAGCATTCTCTGGTTGGTTCATGGTTGAATAAATCTCAGCGATGGCAGCAAGAAGTTGGGGGGTTTGTGGGTGTTCTTTATTAAGCTGGGTTAAGATTTCTAGAGCATCTTCGGTACCTTTCGTCTCTTGAACCAATTGAGCACGTTGTAGCTGTAAAGGGATAGAATATGATAGGATAGGTAATACTTTTTCCAATGATTCCAAAGCCTGTTCAGGTTTGTTGAGAGCAGAAAATATCTTTGTGCTCAAAATCAGTGCTTCAGGATTTTCAGGATCAAGATCCAGTACATCCTTAATATATCGGGCTGCTTTTTGAGGGTTATTTACTTCCAGAGATATTTTTGCTAACAAAAATGGAGCTTCATGGATCTTAGGATCGAGTTGGATAACTGTGTTTGCACATCGGATTGCTTGGGGGATTTCTCCATTTGCATGGTGAGCTTTGGCGAGGAACATCCAGGGTTCAGGTCGTTTTGGAAGTACCCGGGTTGCCTGGTCCAGGACAATAATGGTCCCTTTAGGGTTTCCCAAACATTGGTGAGCTTTTCCTAATTTTAGATAATACTCAATATTTTTAGGCTCTAAACGGGAAGCCTTTTCAAGATATAGAATTGATTCTTCAATATCATCTTTTTTCCCGGATTGTAGGTATAAATCGGCAATAGTTGATAGCCAAATGGGTTCATCTTTCCAAATCTCCAGTGCATTCTGGAGGAATTGCTTCTGTAGTTCGATATCGTTATTGTATTTTGCTACCAAAGCAGCTATTGCATAAAAAATAGGTTGTTCAGGTAATTTTTGCCACCGGCTCAAATCTATTGCCTTTTGACTGGAATCCATTGCCAAATCAGGTGATTCTTCAGCAATAGTCAAGGCGATTTGGGCGAGGAGGCGTGGATCTATTTTTTGTCTATCGGTTTTCCCCAAAAGGTCCCGAGCGATTTTCCTTGCTTTATCCATGTCTCCACATTCGCGAAGAGCAGCTAGTAAAGCAGCAATATTGTCCGGTGGGTCTGGTAATATTTCAATAGCTTTAGCATGCTCATGACTCGGTTGGAAAACTGCCTGGCCCCTTGCTAACCAAGTAGCAATCCTATCCTTGGTATCGTTGAAATTCTGATCTGCCTCAATCACGCTTTGGGAAAACCTGGCGACTATGTGAGCAGCTTGTAAAATCGCGGTTTCGAATTCTTTGTATGCAAAATTTGCTACTGCAGACCTTCCAGGCGCATGTTTGATGACATCTAATGTATCGCAAAGGCGTTGGTTTTCAGCCCTTAATACCAGGGCTCGAGCGAATTGGAAATGTGAACGTGGTTCCTCAGGTGAAAGTTCTACCGCCTTTTTAAGGAGAGTAATACCCGATTGCCATTCATTAAATTCAAGACTAGCTTTGCCTACGGCAATATAGGTACTGACTGGATAGTCAAGATCGTAAAACACGTCGCCGACATCCATACCCTTGTGATTTGTATTCAGTGTTGGATAATTTCCTAAAGTTTTGAGAGCCTTTTGTAATATCTTTTCTGCATTGTCATGATCTTCCTGCCGGGAGGTGAGTCGTGCTTGCAATGCCAGTGTACGAGGATGAACAGGATTAATTTCTAAAGCAGCATTCAGAGAGTCAGCAGCCTGCATTTCATCGTCAGAACCCAGGGCAATTTCACCGCGGAGGCAGTGGAAGTGGATGGAAACAGGTTCTGGAGTCATTGAATTTTCTTTGACCATGCCAATAATTTCGTCAAGCACACTGGTTTGGATCATGGCATCAGCAAGGTCAGTAACAATGGTCGCCGTGATAGGATCTACTACCTCTTTCTCGTTTCTTCGACAAAGTTCGATTACTTTACGGGTATGAGTGGATGCTTCTAGTAATTGTCCGTTCGACCGGTAGATATTTGCTGCTTGAAAATGAAGGTTTGTGTTTGTAGGGAACTTATCTAGCCCTTCCTCTATGCATTTAATTGCCTCTTTATAATCTAGTAAGTCGAGCAGCACCTCAGCTTTTTTCGAAACAAATACTGGATCGTCTGGAGAAATTTCAATAGCAGTTTCAACAGTTTTAAGAGCTAGATCTCTTGCAGAGCGTTTTTGGTAGGCAATTATTTTACTTAGCAGGAGCTCAGGAATAATTTTTTTATTCCCGGAGGTATTACTCAAGTGGATGGCTTTTTCAATCAGGTCAATTGCTGTGGCTGCGTCTTCGATTGCTAATAATCCTTTAGAAGCCTGGTGTAGTTCAGCTGATGTGACCTGTTCGATATTCTTGATTTTGTAAAATGCTTTTCGAGCTTTGTCGAACTCTCCTTCATATACATATAGCCAACCAAGTTTTATCAAATGAGACGCAAAAGTGTTATCCCTGGTCGTCTTTTCTTCTAAGACCTCAATTGCTTTATTCGTTGCTCCCATGTCAATGGCCTGTTGAATGAACCAATCAAGATTCCCCTCATCAGCTGGATTAAGATCAAAAACCGATCTTGCTGCCCATATTGCTTTCTCTCTTAGGTTTGCAGAATGGTAAGCTTTGGAAAGGAGCTTTAGGACTTTTTCTTCATTGTTTATGTGCTTCAAAGCGCTATTAAGGACAGCAATGGCATTTTCAGGTTGATTTTTTCCCAGGTAGACTTTGCCTAAGCCTATGGAAAGACGTGTAAACCAGTTAGTATCTTCACGGAGAGAGGAGCTGAGGGCTTCTTGATATGCTTTGAGTGACAGGTCGAACTCCTGATTAGCTTCGTATGTTTCCGCTAACAAGGCTTTTGCTTCTGTGTGGTCCGGATTTGAGTCAAGAATTTTGAGCAGAGCATCTCTTGTTTCATCCAGGTTCGATGTCGTTGCAAGGCAAGCTTTAGCAAAATCCAGGTTAATATCTAATAAATCGGGTGCCTTTTTTCTGGTTTCATTCAAAATTGGCAGAGCATCTTTTGGGGATTCTGTTGAGAGTAAAGAACGTGCATATGCATGAGCTAGCTGCATGTTGCCTTTATCTGCCTGATATGCGTTTTCCAGAACTGATCTGGCGTCGAAATGATGCCCCAATTGATCTAAGGTTTCTCCTAGAAGTAAAGCAATTTTGGATTTAATTTGCTTCGGAGTAGGAGTAGAGGCAGCGTTAGCTAACCTGTTAGCGTTACGAAAATCCTGTAAAGCCTGGGTTGGAGATGCTTCTTCAAGGTGGATCTGACCAAGAACCAAGAAAATTTCAGGGTCATTCGTTACAATATTTGCAGCAGCCTGTAAGGTCTCTTTTTGCCTGGATTTCTGACCGGTTTCCTTGAAAATATCGGCTAATGCTAACCATGATTTGGCTACATCCGGGGCTAGTCGAGTTGCCTGGGAGAAATGTGCCTGGGCTTTGTTTTGGTCTCCCATTGCGAGATACGTCTGTCCCAGAAGGTGATGGACTTCGGAATCATCAGGATTAATTTTTAATAATTTTTGACAGACTCCAGCCGTATTTTGAGGATGATCTATCTTTAATGCACACACCGCAAAATTGAATGCATCCTGGTAGGCTTCTTTTTGATTGAAAGATTCGTGTTGAGACATAATTGCGCTGCGAACTTGAAGAGCATGAGACCATTGGTTAGCAATTTCCATTGTTTTAGCTAATTCTCGATGGTATTGGATGCAATCTGGTTTTAAGCAAACAGCAAGGTGAGCTGCCTCGATCGCTTCTGACTGTCGATCAAGAGCAAGATTACATTCTCGCAGGAGGTTTATTGAGACAATATCATTTGGTTCGAGTTCCAGTGCCAGGTTCACTGCTTCGAGAGCCTCATGAGGAAGGTTGATATCCATAGCAAGCCTGGTTAATATATGAAGGTGATCTAATTTCGGTTCATCTTTTTTTGTAAACCCTGCCAGGCTTTTAAGCACAAATGTTTTCGCCCGTTCGACGTTTTTTTCTAAATACCCCAGGTATCCTCTAGCCAGAAGGTATTCTGGTTCTTTTTGCTGATCATCCGATAACTGATTTTTACACCAGTCTACAGCTTCCATTTTATTATTCTGGGCAACAAGGGTAAGGAAAACATTCGCAGCCTGGATTGGGGTTACTATTTTATTAACACGCTTCCACCGAATATATGCCTTCTCAATATCACCAGCCAATATATCCTTTTCAATCAAGCTTGTAGTTAGGTCCGCTTGAATTTCTTCTGTCATTCCCAAAGCCTCGTCAACCTGACTCAAGAATCTATCTTCTTGGTTGGCAATAGAAAGAATCTCAGTATTTGCAATAATCGTTGCCAAGTGATTCAATGGTGAATTATTAATGAATTTGGCGTTGTAGGTCGTCATCGATGTAGGCCAGTCGTTTAACATTTCCCTGGCTATTTGAGTGGCAATTCGAGGCCTTTTATATGAAAGATATCTTAAAATCGATGGCTTAAGATTTGTGTCAGCTTGTTTAATGTATTTCCAGAAAATTGCGATCTGTTCTTCAGGTTTTTGTGGATTTGAAAGAATAACATGAATGACAATTTCCGGTTTTAATTGGGATATGATTTCAAGTGGCTGTGGGAGAATAGAATAAAGGCAAGCCAGACTTGTTCTTGGTGTGGTTTGTTTTATATCCGATTCATGTTCGTTGAAATAAAGTGCGAGTAATCCAGATATCCTTAAATCCACATTAGGAGATGATGTACTGGTGAATCTTTCATAAGCTTGATTAACCTGTTGTTGAAGGTGAGGGGACAATTCTTCTAAAGGGTGAGAGCGTAATTCTTCGATTTTTAGATCCAGCCCTAAGGCAACCAGTGCGATATTCATCGGAGTCCAACAACGGGGATGAGGGCCTATTCGTTGGATTGCACTTTTCAACAGGTTTGAATCTTGAAGGCTGTTCCAGACCAGGGGGTCCTGTCGCAGTGCTGGGATTACCCAGGACCAGGAATCTTCAGGTATTGTCTCTTTTAAATCAAGAATCGATGTAAATTTCGTCATGGTTTCCTGGCCTTTAATTTAAGTAGACAATTAAACCAATAACTGCTGCAACCTCGATCATTCCTAGAATGATCAATAGAATACCAACACCGGCGGTCGTTTTTACCATCTCACTTGTTGCTGAAAGGAGGGCAGAAGCATTACCGACAAAACCAGACAGGTCTTCGATGAGTCCTTTTTTTGCCAGGTTGCTTGCTTCTTTCGTGATGGCGCGAAGGTCCTTACCCATTGTACGGGTTAGTAGTACTACAATGCCTGTTGCTAATGTGACCATACCAAGGAGGAAGAGGCTTACAAGAATGAGATAAGTGAGTTCAGCAAGTGTGTGTGTGTACATAGGATTCTCCCGAAATTATTGTGGTTTTTTAGATGCAAGAAATATGCCGCTGTTTGTTTAGGGGCTAACCAATGTGGTTTTGATGATGCGTCTGACGGTTAAGAATGATATAGATAAATCTGCAAATATGATTTGTTGATTTTTAAATAATCGATCCCTAATTATCTGCATTCTTAGATGAGTTTTTTCATCTCGACCGTCACCATTCTCCCCACAGGAGATAAACATAATCAATTAATAATTCACAATTGCCAACTTTATGGAACAAGATGAGTTTTGATTTTTCTTGACATTGACAGGGGATATGGGTATACTGTCCGATTGTAGGTTGCAAGTCGTTTTCGTTGGGAGAAGAAGAAGTACAATGGATCCTGGCCATTTGCTAGACCATTCCGTTTCAACTGCTCCAAAGGAACAATAGCACCTCATAATAATTCATTTAGGCATCTTTTCATTGTATCTTGATAAGATTGCCGCCGTTTTACTAAAGGAGCAAATGTAATGTCCGATCGTATTGTTGGAACCGTAAAATGGTTCAATAGCACCAAAGGCTATGGATTTATCGAGGTTGAAGACGGTGATGACGTCTTCGTTCACTACTCCGCAATTCGTGGTGTAGGTTATCGCAATCTTGAAGAAGGTCAAAAGGTCGAATTCGCCGTTGAAATCGGGCCTAAAGGTCCTCAGGCTTCTGAAGTCGATCCAATGTAGCAATTCTTTTTTCCCCTCATTATGTTCAATGGAGCCCCTGCATTATGTGCAGGGGTTTTATTTTTCTTTCAGATCTTTATCTATTACGAGAAATCGTTTTTCCACAGGATAACTCATTCTTTGGATCGCTTTAGTTGGTGGCAACCAAAGGAGTTGGTCGACCTCTTCATTTGGAGAAAAGCCCTTGTCCTGCTCAAGTTGCATGTGCCAATAAAGGACGACCTTTGGTATTCCATCTACTATATATACCTGACCACCTGCAAAATCCTTAAGTCGAATCAGGCATCCTGTTTCCTCATGGACCTCCCTCAAGGCAGTTTCGATCCAGGATTCACCTGGCTCTTTTTTACCTTTAGGAAGGGTCCAATCATTGTATTTTGGACGGTGGATGATCGCAATTTCCTCTCCTTCTGGGGCACTGCGCCATAACAATCCACCAGCTGCTTCAATCACCCCTGATGAGTGTTCTTTTTTGTTTGTCATTATTCTGTTTTGATGATGTTTTTCTTTCTAGAATAATATACTAAATATCAGCCTGTTCTTCAATATCAATTTTCTGGATCCTCGAATAACTATTGGGCGCTGGCGAAGAGACATTTTAAATAAGCTCCTTCGGTAAAACCGATTGGATGGTCGATAGGGTGGTTAGTTCGTTCGATTTCCTTCAATCCACGACCCATCTCCCTAGCACTTTTATGAATAGCAGCAAAGAAATCATTCGCAGCGACTCTACTTGAACAGGATGCCTGGACTAAGATTCCTTCGCTTCGCAGCAAGTTAAGCCCAAGACGGGTTAGTTGTTTATATGCTGATATTGCTTTCTGTACTTGAGACCGATCTTTGGCAAAGGAAGGAGGATCAATGATCACCATGTCATAATGTTGTCGAGTTTTGATATTGGCAAGTACATTAAAGGCATCGCCAATTACTGTTTCATGGTTACAAAGTTTTAATAGGGTATTTTCTTTATTATAGGTGAAGTTACGTTTGGCAGCTTCTAAAGCTGACTTACTGATGTCCAGGCTGGTTACTTGTCTGGCGCCACCGCAAGCAGCATAAACGGAAAAACCACCATTATAGGCGAAAACGTTAAGAACAGATTTTCCCTTTGCCAGATTGCCTACTCTGGCACGGTTGTCTCGTTGATCAAGATAGAAGCCGGTTTTATGACCTTTAACTGGATCAGCTTCAAACCAAAAGCCGTTCTCCTGAAACAGAACAGGACCAGTAATGGATGATCCTGACAGGACCTCGCCATCCCGTAATTGATATAAAAGCTCTGGGAATCTATGTAAACTGCGACTTAAGCGGAGGATAATCCGCTCCCATTTCGAAATAGCTTCTAACCCGGTGATTATATCCTTAAGGTGAGGAAACCAGGCGGGTGTGTACAGCTTGATTACCAAAGTATCAGCATATCGATCAACGACTAATCCTGGGAGTTTGTCGTTGCCACCATGCACTAGACGATAACCAGTGGTGTTTTCATGGAGTGCCTCACGGATATTGGCAGCAGCACCTATCTGGTCTACGAAAAAGTCTCGATTGATAGGAACAGGTACGCGGTGAGCAAGGACTCTCACCCGAATTGGAGAAGTTGGATCGTAAAGTCCAATTGCTAAGAATCGACGAGCGTTATCAAAAATAACCGCTAAGTCCCCCGGTTTACCTTCTTTGCTTTGATTGGTAATCGAGGTATTGAACAACCAGGGATGAAATTTTCGTAAAGCTTGTTCCGCTTGAGCTGTTACACGAATCGCGATCCGTTTCGAACTTGCAGGAGGGATTCTCGACAAAGATTTAATTGGGGTTAGTGACATCCCTGCCAGTTTAGCATGGAGAAGATGAAAGGACAAGTTAGGATCTAGATTAACGCAAGTTCTACTGCTTTCTCTGCATGGATGGCTGTGGTATCAAATAAGGGGATTTCTGTGTGCTTTTGCTCCACAAGAATTACGATCTCAGTGCAGCCTTCAATAATACCATTGGCACCGCGTTCTACAAGGTCCGCCATGACTTTGAGAAAAGCTTGACGAGATTCTTCTTTAATAATTCCTAACACAAGTTCATCATATATTACCCGGTTTACAAGGTCGCGATCTGCACTGGATGGAATTATCACTTCCAATCCATGCAGGTTTTTTAAGCGACCTGTATAAAAATCCTCTTCCATTGTAAAACGAGTTCCCAGCAGGCCGATTGTGTTGATTCCTTGAGATCTTATTTGATCTGCAGTTGCGTCAGCAATGTGGATGAGAGGAATATCAATCGCAGACTCAACCTGCGCTGAAACCTTATGCATGGTGTTGGTGCAAATCAAGAGAAAATCAGCCCCCGCGGCTTCAATCTGTTTGGCAGATGTCGCCAAAATTTCTCCTGCTTGCTGCCATAGCCCCTTATCTTGTAATGATTCAATTTCATGGAAGTCAACACTGACCATAGCAATTTTTGCTGAATGTAAACCTCCCAGCCTATTTCTAATCAATTGGTTGATTGTGCGATAATACAGGGCACTGCTTTCCCAACTCATGCCACCTAACAATCCGATTGTTTTCATACATTACCTCCGCTAACAAGTTACCTACCATGTAGTCAATTTTGAGAGGAGTTTTTTCATAGCAACTTCATATTTAGAAGTATACGCCTCTTTTTCCGAGACGGAAGTATGAAGGTAAAGGCTGTTGAAGTTTGTGTAAAAGGAATTAAGCTGCAATTGACTTGATGAACATGTTACTCATCGAAGCAAAGACGAATGTTTGATATATCGTTCTATTTCACAACGCTTAATCTACTGGCATTCGTTTCAACAAATTTCCCCTTGTGGGTTATTTTATTTATCAATCACAAATAGCTAATCCAATCTTCTTAAGAAGAACAAATACGAGAATTTATATATCGAACCTTTATTAGCGTTTTATTTCAACTCGACCCGGGTTGGTTTGATATATAATCATATTGTGTCAATGGAAAAAATCTTTTGGTGTTGAATCGAGGAAAAACAAATCAATGATGCAAATAGAACCATTCGCTTTAGAACGTTATTTTGCTAAACATGAATTTTCGGCTAAGTATCTTTTATCCAGCTCTGATTGTGAAGCCCTTTCCATGGCTGATCTGTTAACAATGGCAGATGAAGAATCCTTGGTTATATGGAAAGAACTCAAATTAGGTTATACAGAATCCCGAGGACATCCACTTCTGCGACAGGAAATATCTGAGTTATACGATGGTATCAGTGAGGATGAAATAGTTGTTTGTGTCCCTGAAGAAGGGATTTTCCTGCTGATGCAAGCGCTGCTAAGACCAGGTGACCATGTCGTGGCTATCTTTCCAGGATATCAGTCTCTCTATCAGATTGCTCATGCTCTTGGTTGTCATGTATCGAAATGGGAGCCAGAAGAATCCGACGGTTGGAAATTTGATATGTTGCGTTTGAAAAAGATTCTCCGACCAGAGACCAGGATGGTAATAGCTAATTTTCCTCATAATCCCACTGGTTATGTTCCCACAGCAAATGACTTCGAAATCTTGTTAGGCCTGGTACGGGAAAGAGGGCTTTATCTTTTTTCGGATGAGATGTACCGGTTTTTAGAAATTGACCGAGAATCAACTTTGCCTTCTGCATGTGATCAATATGATCGTGCTTTTTCTTTGTTTGGTATGTCCAAAACTTTTGGTCTCCCAGGATTACGACTTGGCTGGTTGGCATCTAAAGATAAGGTAACTCTAGATCGGGTGATCGAGTTAAAAGACTACACCACGATTTGCAACAGCGCACCAAGTGAGATATTGTCATTAATTGCGTTGAGAAACCGCAAGAAAATCATCGATCGACAGAAGAATCTATTAAAATCCAACCTCGAATTTCTAGATGCATTTATGGAACATTTTGAAGATCATTTTAAATGGAATCGACCTATTGGAGGGTCCATTTGTTTCCCACGGATGTTGAAAGTTCACAGTACCTTGCAGTTTTGCGAGTGGTTAGTTAAAGAAAAAGGTATCATGCTCGTGCCCTCTCAGATGTTCCAATACGGCGATCAACATGTACGGATTGGGTTTGGTAGGGTGAATTTCCAAGATGCATTAGCTCGTTTTGGAGACATACTTGATCGGTTATAGGGGGAGTGTTAAATGAATGTATTAAAAATGATTTTGATCGTAATATTTGTCAGTGCATTGTTTCGCGTCGTGGCCAGCTCAACAACAATCCATCACTCGGTTTAATACCCTTGCAGATGAGTATGGTTTTATTGTTGTTTACCCAAGTGGAAGGGATTTCCCAATACGGTGGCAAACAAGGGAGTACGGAAGTGAAGATCCATCGGCGGATCTTGTTTGGTGGCTGCTTAGTAAGGAGGTGTCACCATGAAAAAATTAGTCTTTATAATTGTAATCCTTTTCGTTTCATATGGTTGTGCGTAAACGCCTTCCGAGGGCGCGGTTAAAACTGCGATCTTGGAAGCGATGGCAGCAGATGCTCAATCTAACGAGATTTTGACAGATACTGAGGAACAGAAGCAAGCAACGATTACAGAATCTGTAGCTCCAACGGAAACACCAACTCCGACCCCTTCTGGCGAAGAAAGGTTCCTTAGTTAAGTACGTATCTCTTTCTTAAATTTCTTTGAGGTAGGGGATAATCCGGACAATGCCTCCGGGACCAAGAAATTATCCAAAGGGATTGAATGGACCTGGTATTGCGGATAGCTTAAACTGGCGGGGATAGAGGAATGTTCTCCTAAAAATATACAATATTAAAAACCGCTGCGTTGACCTTCCCAAGGAGGTTCAGCACCAGACTTAAACTCTTCAGTGCTGGGCCCATTGAGTTGATTTAAACGCCAACGCCCATAAAGGTAACTAACAATTAGCAAGATGATCGTAAAAGGCCAACCGAGGAAAATCTCCAACCAGCTTAAGGTCCCTACGGCACCTTGCTGATAGAACCAATACTCCACAGCCAATCGAACAGAGAAGAGAACTGCCCAACCAATGGTGACTTCGTTGTAAGCAGGGAGGATTTTGGAGTGCCAATACCAATTCAAGGGCCACCGGCGCACGATATAGCTGGTCCAGGCGACGAGGGGTCGGTTTATCATCACGCTGACTACGCATAAAACGATGGTAACTGCACCAGTAATCAGACCCGGTAAGACAAATCCAGCTTCTGTTCCACTTAAACGGACAAAAATCCATGCTAATAGAACGCTACCTAACCCACCCAAAGCATAGACAATAGAATCGCCTTTGAAAAGTCTGAGGAAGATAAAAACAGAAAAAATCCCTATGCCAGTGTATAACGCGATTTCATTCCCTGCCAATGGGACTGTGATCAAAAAAAATAACAGCGGAAGCAACGAATCCAGCCATTGGGCACCTTTTTTCGAGAAAACCAATTTTAATTCAGATATCAATTCCCGAATTTTATCCATTCGCCCGTTTTCCCATCCAAAACACTTTCCAGTCTCGATCATTGGTTAATAGAGCAGCAAGTACGTAAAGGCTGCCTGTGAAGAATCCTAATACCATCATTAGAATAATCCAGAGAAGTGATCGTAGAACTGATTTCTCTCGATAAACGATCCACATGGAGAAGAGGATAAAACCTGCATAAAGGTCAACCAGGGATACGATCCCCCAGGGATTATTTAGGATTTGTGCGCCATCAGTTGCAAAATCCCCAATCGTAAAACCATAAATGAGAACTGCGGACATGGCTATAAGTACAATTACGGCAATGATTTTTGCTGTTTTCACAGAACACCTCCAAATTGAAGGATAAGAATTACGCCAAAGATGATCTCAACAATCAAGCTGATGACGTTCGACGAGACCACTGACTTATCAACAAACATGGAAATTCCCCGAACGAGAGCAACGACCAGATAGGTGAAACCTAACATCTGGTAGGTTTCGGGAATATTGAAATATAAAGCAGCAAATCCCAGGCCGATGAAAAAAGCGCCCAGGATAGAACGAATTTCAGTTATTCCTCTGCCTCCTTTAACCTCGAGTCCCGTGAAACTACGAACTTTAAGTGGCCAGAAAAGGGAAACAATACCCGTGAAGATGGTTGCGACAGCTGCGATGATTTGTAGAATTCGAAGAAAAACCATAAGTAATCATCCTTTCTGTGTTGTATTTTTTTGGGGGATTAAATCTGTTTTTATACCAGGTAATCCTCCCAAAAATTTTTTAGAGGAACATAATAACCAACTTGTAAATAATTGAGGATTAGTTATTGTCATGGGAATTCCACTGATAACTAATTTCTTACCCGAATTTCTTTTTTAGGAATGGAGTGATGATAAGGAGGAGAGCCAGGATGAAGGTCGTGACCCAGGCGGTCATTGCGACCAGGGAGGTATCAACCTGTTTGACAGCAATACCGATGAAAGCCCAGATTAGGACAAGTGTGTAGGCAATATCTTTTTCCCTGAGTAACATTAAAATTCCTAGAATTGTTGCCACAATCAGCATGACAACAGTCCAGATTTGTGGGTTTATCCCCCACCCATTCCAATCGAAATAAAAGAGTACCTGAGTGATATTTGCGACCGTAGCAACAGAAATCCATCCCAAATAGATACTAAATGGGATGGACACAAAGCCTTTCTGTAATGTGTTCATTTTGTTGCCGGCTTTGGATAGACGAGTGAAAAGCGCAATTAGGCTTCCGAGAATTACTAGCATTACAATCCAGGTTAAGGAGAACATTTCATAATGCCAAAGAAAGATCCAAACACTGTTGGCGAGGCTGCTAAGCCAATAGTAAGGTGCAATTTTGACAAGTACTTCATTCTCTCTTTGAGAAGGTAAAGCCTGGTAAATGGTGTAGAAGATCAATCCCAAATAGATAATGCTCCATATCGAGAAAACATAGCCATCAGGGACAAATAATATCTCGAATCGATCAGATATTTCACCCGTGGTCTGCCCGTTAAGGGGGAGTAGAATGGCCAGAGCATTAACGGTGAGTGTGATGATTGTAGCGAGTATCGTAATGATTTGACGGAGTGAGATGGATTTCATATTAACCTTTTCCTTATTAAGTTTTAGGTATAAAAGCCCCAGATTAAAATAGAGGTAAG
>CAZTJD010000013.1:0-9857 GCA_964613985.1 uncultured Anaerolineales bacterium | reverse complement strand
CATATTAACCTTTTCCTTTTTTATTTTCTGAAAAATATTGTAGCATAAAATAATATGCATGTCAAGGTATTGTAGAGATATATTCCATTTATTTAAGGATAATTTTACTCTTATCAACCAAATCAATTTCACTTGAAATGTCGGATGATCGCTTGTTTGGGTCTGGTTTAGCCATAGCTGAATGGCATGATAGAATCCAGGTAGGTTTTAACGATTTCCTAACGAAAGGGAATCACCTGATTATATTTTCTTGTTCATGGATATACTTATGCGCATAAATACGAATGTTCTTATTCAAGTAAACCCATTGGATAATGTTGCTATCGCAAAGAAAAACCTTGAACCTGGTACCCCAATTAATACCCAAGTGGATCATTCCAGGTCGGTTCAGGTAATAGCGCGGATTCCAGCAGGGCATAAAGTTGCCTTGAAACCTTTACGGAAGGGGGATTCGATCTTTCGTTATGGTGAAGCGATTGGTACAGCTTCTCAAGAGATCGCTGTGGGTGAACATGTGCACACCCATAATGTTAAACCCACAGTGTACGACCAGAATTATATGTTTTCTAAGTTGGATTGGAGATCAATTTCTTCTTCGAAAAGAGATCAGGCTAATATAATTCATCACCCTGAAATGCAGCGAGTCTTCCAGGGATTCCAAAGAGTTAATGGCCGTGTGGGCACACGGAATTATATTGCGGTGATTGCTAGTGTTCAATGTGCTGCACAAGTATGCCAGAGAATTGCCAACTATTTTAATTCGGAATACCTAAAAAAATATCCTAACGTGGATGGGGTCATTGCATTAACTCACAATGGTGGATGCGGCCAGACAAGTTATGATCTGTTACGACGAACCATTAACGGGATAGCCAATCATCCAAATGTCGCTGGTGCTGTCCTGGTAGGATTGGGGTGTGAGGGCAACCAATTAGAGGAAATGTGGAGTAGGAATAGGATGATAGGGGTTGACCTGGCAGCTCAACCCAGAAGATTGGAAATCCAAGCTTTGGGTGGTACCCGAAAAACCATAAAAGTTGGAATCGAAGCAGTGGAGGCAATTTTAGTGGAAGCAAACAAGGCACGACGCAGTCCTCAGCCCCTATCAAAACTCATTCTTGCCTTGGAATGCGGGGGTAGCGATAGCTGGTCCGGTATTACAGCAAATCCTCTGGTCGGTCAAGTATCCGATTTGATTGTCAATCAAGGTGGTACAGTGGTGATGGCAGAGACGCCCGAAGTTTTTGGAGCAGAACACTTACTGCTGAAGAGAGCTATCGAACCTGAAGTTGGTCAGAGGCTTATCGAAAAACTAACTTGGTGGCGAGATTATGTTATCAGAATTGGTGGCAGTTTGGAAAATAATCCTAGCCCAGGAAACAGGATTGGTGGGTTGACAAATATTTGTGAGAAATCATTAGGCGCTATCGCCAAGAGTGGTAGTTCACTCATGAGGGCAGTTTACGATTACGCTGAAACAATCCAGATACCAGGATTCGTGTTTATGGATACACCGGGAAATGACCCAATTTCCATTACTGGCATGGTCGCTGGAGGTTGCACCCTGGTGTTATTTACAACTGGAAGAGGTTCAGTCTTTGGGTTTAAACCCGCACCAAGCCTGAAGGTTAGCACTAACACAAAAACCTTTCTGCATATGATCGAGGATATGGACTTTAATGCAGGTCGGATTCTAGAGGGAGGTGAAACGATGGAAAACCTGTCGAGTGAGCTTCTCGACCTGGTGATTGCAACTGCTTCTGGCAAGAAATCGAAAAGCGAGGAATTGGGATTGGGAGAAATAGAGTTTGTACCCTGGTTCAAAGAGGGATTCATGTAAATTGCTTAACAATTGGCAGTAACTTTCCTGGATTTTAGCAATTGCTATTCATCAGGATATTTACATTTAAACGCTTCCAGGTTATCAGTCTGTGTATCCTTACCTAATCTCAGTGGATTGCATAAACATAATACATGGAAGAGAGAACGGAGCTTGAGTTGGGTATTAAAAATTTTGTTTTCTTTCAAAAGCCCTTTACATTATAGAACAATTGTTCTATAATGTAAGATGGTTATGGGTTACGTTTTGGATCGTTTTGTTGAAGCACTTGAGATCATCATCCGACCAGGTAATTACGTCCGGCTGGATGAGGAGCTGGTGAGCGGTTTAGAGGATTTAATCGCTCATGATGTGGGGCATGATCCGCATGAAGAAGTTGGCTCGGATGAAATACGAGCTATTGCTGGGGATATGATCCGGTTTGGGATGCAGTACCAGTGGACCTCCACGGAAAACTTGAGAGCTTGGAAAAACCTGACCCCGCGACAGAGAGATGTAGCTGTCTGTGTATGCATGGGGTATACAAATACGGAAATAGCAAATAAATTAATGATTTCATCGAGTACGGTGAAAACCCATATCCGCAATGTGCTGGGTAAATTCAAGGTTGGCGGTAAACTGGAATTAAAAGGGATGCTAAGAGACTGGGATTTTAGCGGCTGGGTTTTCGAACATGAATTCAGAGAATGAAAATTTTGATCAAAGATTAGTATTTAAGAATGAGGGGATTATTATTTTTTAAGTTTGTTTGATGTGTATTGTCCCGTCGATTATCAGCCAAGGCTGTAAGAATTAGTAAAGTTTAATTTTAGATTAGGGAATTATGTGGTATTTTAAGGTTGAGCCTATGAATTAGTTTGTTGGGGTGAGGTTGTGAAGGATAGCCAGTATGAATTGGAAGGACTGTATTGCTTTTTTTATCTTGTTTGGCCTGCTGTTAGTATCCTGCTCGCCTGTTTCGGATCTTGAAACGCAAGGTTGGCCAGATAATAATGATATTGCCACGATGATTTCTTTAACCCTGACCCAGCGAGCTGAAAGAGTTCTTAGAAATACGCCTCAGCCAGGAGAGCAGGTTTCTGAGAGTCAGGAGAATGGGGAGGAAACAGCGGTCGTTAATCCAGATGAAATGGTCTTTTGGGAGAAAATAGCAACGGAAAATGCTTCGAACGATCGCGAAGTGAATGAAGATTTGAATGAATCACCTGATCAGGATTTGAGCGATGGGCAAGAAGTAACAGGAACCGCGCAATTTGTAACCGCGACACCTACTTTAGAGAATTCAGGTTACCAGCAGACTGTGGTGGTAACACTCACTGCAACAGAACCTAGTGAGGTTCAGGTTGAAGAAGAGAATGAACCAACTGAAGAAGTAGCGGGAATCCCTGGATTTCGAGCATTGGTTCTGGTTGAAAAATTAATTGGGTTTGGCTTTGATTGTCCCGAGTTTGACGAACAGGGAGAAGGGGCCTATAAGCAACAATGTGTTTTTGGAACTGAGGATTACCAGTTAGTCGTTACAATTTGGGGGCGGACGGCTGAAAGTATCGACCTGATTGAGACGACAGTGTTCTATTTTGGGAATATGGATTACACTGATCTTACGTCGGTTTTCTTTGAGATCATTGCTGATATTTCTTATGATGGTGCCGTTCCGGAAGATGCAAAGGAATGGGTGAGTAGTAAAGTGGAAGTAATTAAATCTTTTGGTGATGAGGCGTTTGACGAATTTGGTGGTGTGCGTTATTATATATATGCCCTCCCGTCTGGACAGGTATTTGAGATTGGTCGTAAACAGGAAAATTAATCGTTAATATATCTAGCTTCTTTATAACGTTTTGGTAATATTGATTTTCAATCAAGAATTTGATAAAATAATAGTATCTAAGAAGCATTAAGCAAGTAGCAGTATTTTGAACGACCAGTAATTGTGAGGTGGATGATGAGGAAGACATTTTGCATTAGTTTTATTGTAGCAATATTTCTAGTCTCGTTTCTTGGGGTAAGAACAGTATATGCCGTAGAAAATGTACCAGATCTAGTGGTTTGGAGTGATTTAATGCTTGAAGCGTTTGCAATTGAAACCGGTAAAACTGTAAGCCAGATTCAGGCATATAGAGATGATGGTATGACATACAGAGAAATTGCTCTGGAGCTGGGATATACTGGCGAAGATTTTACAGATCTTTTTGAGCGAGTAGAAGAAACAGTGTTAGAACTGGCCGTGGACGAAGAATTGATTACACAAGAAGATTCGGATCAATTGTCGCGGAGGATAGAATTGATCCATAGAATATCTGCTTGGATACTTGGTAAATTCCTTGAGCGGTTAGGACTGACTCAAGAAGATGTGGTCGCGATGTTGAATGATGGAATGACACTCCGTGAAATTTTCTCCCTGCAAAGTGGTGAAAATCGTGGTGAGAGTGCTACTATATGCGGTATAAGTTATCAAGAGTATATAGCCCGGATCAGGAGTGGGGAATCACCATCGGAAATTTGTCCAAATCTCATGCCTGCTAATTTTGAGTGGAGGAGTATATTCCCCTAAAGTATCAGTTATTCATTCACTTTTCTATATTATAAGTTACAGAGGATCAAATTAATTCAAATACGTATTACGCTCCAGTAGAAAATCAAAACTGGTGGTTAACCGACCACCAGTTTTTTCTTTTTCGCTGCTTTTCGCCATTTAGAATTTCTATTTGGTGTTAATTTATAGGATTTATAATTTTCGAATTCTAAATAAAAGAAAACCAAGAGAGACTATGATCACAATATCTGTGATGGTGGTTGTGACAGAAAAGGTGTAGACTTAGTTGTTTGGATAAACATTCTTATTCACCAATATATAACCCCACTGGTTTAAGTTTTTGGTTCACAATAGAAAAGCGAGTAGATTTTTCGACTTATTCACTTTTAGATCACCAAACGAGCTGGTTCTCAATAGTTGTATTTCCTGGTATTTTTCGATTTCTTAACACAACGACATCGCGAAGATGGACTTTATCCCCAATATTACTTCCATGTTCAATGTAAACATTTGGTCCGATTTGACAGTGATCGCCAATGACAACTGAATCTTCAATGAAAAAAGGTGGTATGAAAATGTTACTCCTTTCAACATTTTCAAGATTTAATTTCTTCTGATGGTAATTTTTAATCAAGAATTGCTGGTTTATTTTTAGTAAATCTTCTGGGTTAGTTAGGTCATTTCGACCTTTTAGTTGCACGGCACGAACATCAGCCCCCTGGTTGATTATCAACTGGATTGCATTTTGGAGTTCATATTCTCCTCTTGGTGACAAGGGGATTTTATCCAGGTTATCCAGGATGTTGGTAGAAAAAACATAGAGAGGAAGGCTACCAAAATTGGAGGGTGCGTCTTCTATCGCCGGTTTTTCCACTATCTGCAGTACCCTACCCTTTTTAATTTCTAGGATACCCATTCTGGGAATATCTTTGGATTCAACTCGAATGGTAGTCAGTAATGCATCTGGTCTTTTTTCACCCCAGATTTTTAATAGAAGACCTATTTCTTCTGCTTCAACAAGATTGTCACAGGCGGATAGGACAAAATCATCCTTTATCAAGGGAGATGCTTGTTGGAGTGCATGACTCATCCCTAGAGGTTCAAGCTGAGGTACCAGGGTGATTTCTGCATTAATTGTTGAGGTGTGATTAAAATATTCAACAATTTCATGATCGTCTGGGCTGATTACGATGATAATGGATCTAATCCCATTTACTACCAGCAGCTCCATTACCCTTTCGACAATAGGTTTGCCAATAATAGGCGCCATCGCTTTTGTTCGGTTGGTAGAAATGGGGTTTAAACGTTTCCCTCTCCCAGCAGCGAGAATAACAGCTTGCAAGATTCTCCTCACTAATTTACTCTTCCGCAGTGGATTTGATGATTAATCCGCGACGAGTGATATGCGGTTGGTAGATTTGTGCCTTGACTAAACCAGCCTGATCAGCAGTTCTTTTCCAGTTATTTATGAGATGATTGGTTGAATCCGGATGAGTAACTGCAAAGACTGAACCACCGCTGCCTGCACCAGTCAGTTTCGCACCGTAAGCGCCATTTTCCAAAGCGGTTTGTATCAGCAAGTTATTTGCCCACCCGGCACCGTCCTCGAATCCGCAATATTCCATCATTAGATCAACAACTGTGTGATTTTGGTTCATCAAGCTACCAAAAGTTTTCCAGTCTTTTTGGAGCAAGGCAATTTTTCCACGCCAGGCAGTTTCCCAGGCAATCTGCATGAATTCAAGCATGGGGGGGCGCTTACCACCATGAGAAGTCCAATAATTATATTCTTGAAGGTATTTTGGTCGCATTTTGTGGTGAACATCACCAGAATCACGTTCCAAACCACTACTGATTGCAACCAGTGGTAGGGTTTCTACCCAATGATCAAGGCGCTCATAAGTAACGTACGGTTCATCATGAATGGACTTTTGGTGAAGTTTACCGCGGTAATCAAGGTAAGCGAGACCTCCGAAGATCGGTACATATCGGTCTGCAAATCCGGCAGTAATATTAAGTTCTTTCGCCTCAACACGTTGGGTTAATTCAGCTACGATGTAATCATTATGTTGGTAGGGATCAAGATCATAAAGTTCTCTCAATCCCCCCAAAGCCAGGATCACAAAAAGTGATGAACCACCTAAGCCAGACTGCCGAGGGACATCTGTCCAGGTTTTCAAGATGAATCCGTGATTGTTAAGCTTTTTCTGGAATTCCGAACTGAAGCGAAACAGAAGGTTAATTGCCCCTTTGATCAAGTCTAATTCGCCGTTGTAGGAGAGAGGAATCTCGCCTTGATGATATTCCCCGCATAGTATAATTTTTACTTGGTCCTGATCTAGGCTGACCTGTTCCAAGATGATTTTCTTACTATGGTACAAAGGTTCAATGGTGGCATGAGCGTAAATATCTATAGCTGCTGAGATGGTCGCGAAATCACCTTCGTTTGCATCACTGGGATTACCAAGGATGTTTATTCTTGCAGGGACTTTAAGGGAATAACGCATTGATTTCTAAAAAAAAAAGGGGACGCACCACACAGGTGCATCGCGGTTTATTTTCTCAACATATCACCTAGATAACAGACTCTGCCAATAATTTCTCGGCGAAATCCGAACCTTGTCTCAGCGCTTCAAAATTTGCTGAGAGGAGTTTTTTATGTCGTTCTGGAAGATGATCCTTCAGGGCGTTTTTCAAGGCATCCAAGGAAAGAACAGGTCTTGATGTAATCATCGCACCTAAGGCTACCATGTTTGCCAAGCGTGGGTTTCCAATCTCCTCAGCAATGTTGTTAGCAGGTATGTGAATTGAATCAATATCTTTGCGTTCGACAACGCGGTTGATAAGCGATTCATTCGCTACCATTAACCCCCCTGGTTTAATTAACACCTCATACTTATCTAAGGATGGAAGGTTGAGCGCTATGGCGATGGTTGGATTACGTACTATTGGTGATCCGATTTCATCATCTGAAATAATGACCGTACAATGAGCTGTACCACCACGCATTTCGGGTCCATAGGAAGGAATCCAGGATACATTTTTACCAGTATCTAAGGCAGCGTAAGCCAGTAATTGCCCAGCAAACAAGGTTCCTTGTCCACCAAATCCGGAAATGATAATACTTGTTTCCATAATGTATTTCCTTAAAGTTTTTGTTCGATGACTTCTGGTCTCACTTTATAATCGCCTAGTGGGAAAAAAGGGATCATATTATTCTCGATAAAATCAAGGGCTTCCTGGGGATTAAGTTTCCAGTTTGTCGGGCAGGATGAAAGCAACTCTACCATAGCAAATCCCAAACCATGCTCTTGGACTCGGAAAGCGGTTTTGATTGCTTTCTTGGCTTTCCGTATATTTACTGCATCGTGAAGACTACGCCGGACAACATATCCAGTACCATCCAACGTCGAAAGTAATTCAGACATTCGGATAGGATAACCAGCAAGCTCAACATCTCTCCCTAAAGGCGAGGAAGTTGTTTTCATACCTGGCAAAGTCGTAGGAGCCATTTGACCCCCGGTCATTCCATAAATCGCGTTGTTGATAAAAATAACCGTGATGTTTTCCCCTCTAGCGGCAGCGTGTGTAATTTCAGCTATACCAATAGATGCCAGGTCGCCATCTCCTTGGTAAGTAAAAACTGTGTTGTTTGGCAATACACGCTTAATACCTGTAGCCATGGCTGGTGCACGACCATGGGCAGCTTCTACAAAATCACAATTAAAATAGTTATATGCAAATACGCTGCAACCTACTGGGGCTACACCAATGGTTTTTTCTCTTAGCCCTAATTCATCCAACACTTCGGCAATAATGCGATGGGCGACGCCATGTGTACATCCTGGACAATAATGGGTATGGATTTTTGTAAGGGATTGAGGGCGTTGATATACTATTTCTGCTTCTTGTTCTTTGAGGATCATTTTTTTTCTCCCATGATTTTCTCTTCAAGGCGAGCCAGCCATTCCTCGCGTTCGTGTCCCTCAACGTGGCCACCATTGCAGGCAATGCGATGGATTTCTTCGGAAATTTCATCAGGGAAGGGGGTTATACCCCCCATGCGACCAAAAAATTCAACTGGAATTCGTCCCTGAACAACACTCTTTACATCTTCAAGCATCATCCCCGAATTCATTTCAACAACAAGGATGTGATTTACGCGGCGAGAAATATCAGCGATCTGTTCTTTAGGGAAAGGCGCTAAGGTCACGGGGCGGAACAAACCAACCTTGATGCCTTCTTCTCTCGCACTGCGAACTGCCGAAGAAGAAACCCGTCCGGCAGTTCCAAAACCAATAACAACAATCTCCGCATCCTCCATGAAGTATTCTTTAAATCTCACCTCGTTCTTTTCAATTTCCAACCAACGCTTTAATAAGCGAATGTTGGTTACCTCTTCTTCCACCGGATCAATATAGATCGATGTTAAAATATTTGGTTTACGGTCTTTTGCACCTCTAACTGCCCACGCTGGTGCTTTTTGAGGTATTTCCCTCATCGGTGGTAGTTCAGCAGGTTCCATCATCTGACCGATATTGCCGTCGACAACGACATGAACAACAGTTCGATATTTTTCTGCAAGGTCAAATGCCAATATAATGTAGTCAATCGCTTCTTGAACAGTAGCAGGAGCCAGAACGATGGGGAAATAGTCCCCATGACCGCCTCCTTTTACCATTTGATAGTAATCACCCTGTGATGGGGCGATATTCCCTAATCCCGGACCTCCGCGCATTACATTAACCACCACAACTGGGACCTCGGTACCGGCAATGTACGAGATACCCTCCATCATCAGACTTATCCCTGGGCTGGATGATGCTGTCATTACACGTTTCCCAGTACAAGCTGAACCATAGACCATATTAATGGCAGCAACTTCGCTTTCAGCCTGGACAAAGGAACGATGCAATTCTGGCATTCTTTTTGACATGTATTCTAAGAATTCTGTAGATGGCGTTATTGGATAGCCAAAAAAGCCTTCAACCCCGGCTCTTACTGCAGCCTCGGCGAAGGCTTCATTTCCTTTTAGCAATTGTTTTGCCACGTCAAACACCTCCTGAGGTTTAAAGATGGCTCCGCTTTTATTCTTATCAGATTCATCATAAGGAAAATTTTTGTAATCAAAAGAACTCGGGTGATATTATTTAATAGGTTTTTATGCAAATGTTGACTCCTGAAATGGTATCTGGAACAACAAGATGGTTCGTAAATTTTCTTTCAAGTTTATGAAATCTCACTTACTCTCATCTTTTTATCTCGGACCTCGCGGTAGACAGTAATTGCAGCATCAGGGCAAACAACAGAACAGATTCCACAACCAGTACATCCTTCCATTACTAAATATGCAGGGTGGTAGCCTTTTGGTGTCAGACGGTTCGTGTCAAGTGCCAGTACCTCTTTTGGACAGGCGGAAACACATAACGAGCACCCCTTGCAATAGAATTCATCGACTTCGATCCAACCTTTAATGGGCATTCA
>CAZTJD010000012.1:0-51791 GCA_964613985.1 uncultured Anaerolineales bacterium | reverse complement strand
AATTAAATCCTTACATTATTCCCCCTCCTGCAATTAGACTATAACCAACCCATTACACTAGCGATGATTGCCCCTATCAAGCCTAGAACGATGATCGTGAAGATGATGCTGATTAGAATCCCAATTACCAAAAAGGTATCCTTGGGTTTTTCTCCCGCAACATGACCTGTCTGGCCATTAACCAATATCGAAAATGATTTCCCTTTATAACGGTACTCCCCAATCCAGACCGGTAATAGGACAAGTTTAAAAGTCATTGCTTGCCAGTTAACCCTACCCGTTTGGATATCCCTCTTCTGAATCCCAGGTAAAACCCTGAAATTCAGTTCTCGTCGGACTTTTCGTACTATTTGTTCTCGCGCCAACAATGTTGCGTCGGCAAGTGAACGGTCATATGTCAGTGCAGGCCAACCTGCCAAATAATCAAGTTTAAAATCCACGACATCCTTCAAATAAAATTTCCCCATCTTCCTTAATCTTGAAAACTTCATGGACTTCAATCCTGGAATCAGCACATCATCGAATAGTTCAAATTCCACCCCTGTCCTTTCTGCCCAATTTTGATTATCACGGTTACTTTCATTTACATAACAGGACCATTGAACCTCAAGGGTACCATCGAAGGTCCAAAACGGGTAATAGGCTGGCCTCAGCAAAGATTTTCGGGCAGATTCTTTCAGGTCGTCAGGTGTTGTCCAGCCTTTACCAAGCCATTGAACGATATTTTCCGCAGCCTGACTTTCATCGATCTGCATGACCGCGATACCTTGTGGGTCTATGAGGTCCTCTATCTCTTCTGATTGTAATAGCTGGCGAGAACCACAATAGGGACATTCAGCCGCGGTTTGTCCTGGAGGCCACAGGCTGTTGGCACCACATTTCCCGCAGACCATCTTGTGCTGTGCGGCTGCCCAGAGATGTCCTTGTTCGGTTGGCAATACCCGTGCCATCACCTGTTCATCATCGGCAGCAGATCGTTCCTCAACCACTTGAGCCAACCCACAATATAGACATGTAAGGGTGTTTGTCTGCAAATTAAAATCCATGGGGCCGCCACAGCCAGGGCAAGAAAAAATTCGTTTCGCAGAAGCAACAACTGGATCGACGGTATGTGTCCTATGACTGACTTCGTCTGCATTGAAGGCTGGTGGTTCATCAAGACTCCCCCTTTTTATCTTTATTTTTTCTAACCCCCTTCGAACAGCGATATTTCCTGGATCCAAAGCGAGGGCTTTTTCTAAATACTCCTCCTTTTCAACTGGATCATCTGTGGCTTCTGTCAGCCACATCCAGGGAGTTGCATCAAAGGGATTTAACTGAGTTGCCTGGTTTAGGAGTACCCAAGCCAGATTCTTACTGCCATCCTTTGCCGCCCGAATACCTTCCCAAAGAATTGTATTGTAATCTTTACTAGGATCAAAACTCATCAAGTGCACTCACTCAATTTCATAACTGGTTGGTTTTGGATGTTGTTTGTGATTTTAGCGTATCAGGTTCATTTGCGCCTATTTTAATATATTTTACCTAGTCAGAGATATGAAAACACCACCTAAGCGAAGGTGGTGTCGACAAACAAAGGTTCTTTTCCAATTATTGAATCTCTCCAGCTAATTCCTTATCGATCAAATCAGAAAAAACCTCAAAAGGTTGGGCACCCACAACAGGGATTCCATTAACAAAAAAGGTCGGGGTAGAGCTAACACCGAAATTGGCTGCAAACTCCAAATCCGCCATTACCTCAGAATTATATTTACCACTCTCCAGGCACTCAGTGAATGCGTCCATATCCATGCCAAGCTCATCAGCATATGCCAGATAACTCGTCTTGGACAGACTGTGACTACCACTATAGAGGAATTCATTGAACTCCCAATACAAATCCTGGTCACCAGCGCAGTTAGCGGCCGAAGCAGCGGAAGTAGCATTTGGATGGATATTTGTTAATGGAAAATCTCGATAGACTAACCTGATTTGGTCCGGGTAGGCAGCTTTTAATTGAGGCCAAACCTCTGTATGCCATTTGCGGCAGTACGGGCACTCGAAGTCGCTGAACTCAATGATCGTAATTTCTGCTGTTTCAGGACCATATACTGGGTCATCATCTTCTGGGATTTCGTATCTTCGTATCGCTTGAACCTGCTCGTTTTGGGTTTGAGGTACTTCGGTCCCTTGGGAAGTTTCATCCCTAACATTTTGAGAAGGATAATCTGATGGCAGGACCTGACCGCGTCCCCAGAAAATATACCCAAAAGCCAAACCAGCTACAAAGGCAAGTGGAAGCAGTGCTGCATAAACATGGGAACGCTTGAACACCATCATATCAGATGATTGCCCAAACTTTTGTACATCATCGGGAAGATCATCAGTAAATTTGGATTGGATTTCAGGGGGGTCATTATCATTCATGGTGCGGGATTATAACAGGATTTCATCGATTTGCCGGGGGAAAAATAACCATCAGATTAATAAAAAACTCCCCGCACTCGATCAGCGGGGAGGAAAGCAATAGAACAAAGAAACATTCATTTAGCAAGTTCGGGAAGCATGCCTTCAAGGATCATTTCCAATGCAATAGTATGGCTGCAGCGACCACGAGTCTGGAAAAAAGAACAATCACACTGCCATTCCCCTTTAGAAAAATTAACCGTATGGGCATTGTTGGTTCCATCGAAAGTAACGGTAAGTGCTTCCACCGTAATTCGATCGCGTTCCTCGGCATAACGCTTGGCTTTCTCTAATTTGCCAATCATCCCGTAATCCATCGTAAAATCTCCTTATCCAAATATTATTATATATCTCTTCTACTTGACCTGTATTGTAGAAGCTCATAATACAAGATGAGAGGGGCCAATCAGAACAAAAAACACGCGCCAGCGCGCGTGTCTCTTCTCCAAAAGGTTGAAATATTCTTCTAATCTCAAACCTCGCATAAATTGGCTACCTCCAACATTACTTCCAGTATACGCTAACTCGCCAGGAAAGTCAACTGGCTGTTTTCCCCTGTTTCCGCGGTGATTTCATCTCATCCTTGAATAAAAAAGTTAAAAAAATACTGACAATACTGGTGACTAATCCACCCAGAAAGGCAGCACCAAAACCGGAGACATCAAACCCTATGCCAAACCATGCACCGAATTGACCAGCCAAATAAAAAATAAAGGTGTTAATCAACAGAGTGAAAAGACCAAGGGTCAAAATAATCAAAGGGCAGGTCAACAGCTTTATAATCGGTCTGATCAGGGCATTGACTAATCCAAAAATCAGGGCAAGGCCTAAAATCGCCCTCCAATCAGTACTTTGTGCTGTGATCCCTGGTATCAGTTCGATGGCAGCATAAAGTGCAACGGCATTAATTGCCCAACGGATGATAAAACGGCTCATATTTCACTCCTATTTTTTCCACTTACTCCAATCAAGTCACGCGTCAAGGATCTCATAACGATCTCTCTACTCTGATGGTTTTTCATCCGCAATAAATCTCTCATCATTACAGGCAATTATCATTATCCACAAAATTCTATAGGCGGGATCTTATCATACTTAGTGAAAACAAAGCAAATCTCGGACGATTACCTACACGCATTTATAACCTAAATCAACCTTTTCTTTGTTTACCCAGATAGGTTTTCGATAGATTATTAATGCATATTGTACCGATCATGGTCTACTTCCATCCAATTGAGGGTAACTTTTGGTTGAAACCCTGCCATTGTTAAGGCATTAACAGCACGATTCTGCGGGTAATCAAGGGTGAGTGGACGTTTCATCCAGCGTAATCGTCCAATCACTGGCAACACAGTCTCAAGTACCTCGTCTTCGTGTTCCGGGGAAGCTGCTAACCACAAATAATCTGCGTATCGATGTGATCTCTGCCAGCTCATAACACCTAACAAAGAGTGCTCTCTCATCACTGCCCAGTGCTGAATCTCAAGGTCATAGAAGAATTGGTAAGCAGTTGCAAGGATCCCTGGTCCCATAGCGGCTATATTCAAGAGGAAGTACCAGCGTAGCTGAGAAGGATAATTTTGTTCCAGTAAATGTTTCTGTTGATTCCAATGACTGCGCTTACGAAAACTGACTCGAGTGTTGGATGAGGCTTCTCCGGTCAATGCATCAGGGTTGGCAATCCAAGTCGTCCGACTGGCTTTAGAGACGAATCCCATTTTCTGATAGAGGTTGATAGCCGCCAGGTTATCATGCCGAACCTGTAACCAGGTAGCCTTTGCCCTTCCTTTCCAGGATTTTTCCAGCGCAACCGCAGTTAAGGCCCTGGCAATACCACGCCGCCGGTACAAAGGAGAAACCGCGACATTAGCGATCATGTTTATTCGTTGCCCTTTGTAAAAAAACGGAACCATGCTTAAGTTTCCCACGACTTGGCCATCTTCTTCCCAAACATATCCTGACATTGGATTGTATTTTGAATTAAAATACACCGCCCAACGGTTTATGCCCTTGCTGCGAGTTCCAACCCGCATCTGCCGTAGATACCGCCTGCCATCTGGATCTAATGTACTAGCAAAACTAGACTCAATTAAATCAGCAACAGCTTCTGAATCTCGAAGGGGATTAAAAGGTCGAAGCTGATTGTGTGGGACGGTCATTTTTACCTTAGTCGTCACAGCCATATTGCACACAAATCTATCGTAATTACCTTCAAAAAGCGATTTTACCACGCATTGTCTTAACAATCTCGCTAGTACTCTCTATGGTGGATGGATAGACTTAAAAACCAATCTCTGAAAAGTAAAACCTAAAATCAATCTTAAGATGTCAAACCAGGTTATTAAATGATCGGTCTGAATTGCTTCTCGATTCAGATCCAAACAAGCTTTATATTTTATCAAGGCCCTGATAATTCTGCACCTTTTAAATCCATCTATTAAGGTAAAATAATTCTAAATGAAAGAATCACCATCTAAAAAACCCTCATCATTCCGTGTTGCTCTACGTTTCTTATGGCGTCGAATCGTACCTCCTATTAGCGAAAAACAACGAGGCGAAGTCCAGGGTCGAATTCGAGATGATTCGTCCCCAAATTTTGATTTCTTTTTACTAGTCTTACTCTCCAGCGTAATTGCAACCCTTGGACTGCTGATAAATTCACCTGCTACCATTATTGGCGCAATGCTGGTTGCTCCATTGATGTCCCCTATCATCGGGTTGGGATTGGGATCCATTCGAGGTGATGATAAGTTATTACGAGACGCTGTATCCTCATTACTACGTGGTGCTTTGCTTTCTATCCTGATCTCTTTCTTGTTGACCTTATGGAACATTTATATGCCATTTATTGACCTGAGAGAGGCTGCATTACCCACAGAAGTAATGGCTCGCACACAGCCCAGTCCAATTGACCTGGCAATAGCCCTGGCAGGAGGTCTAGCAGCAGCATTCGCATTTGCGATGCCAAATATCTCAGCAGCGTTGCCAGGTGTTGCAATTGCAACTGCATTAATGCCACCCTTATGTTCAGTAGGGATTGGCTTGGCATTTACGCGTTGGGATGTTGCGGGAGGAGCTTTCCTTCTTTTCATCACAAACTCTGTAACAATTGCATTTGCTGGTATGCTTGTATTTGTCGCCCTTGGCTTCAGCCCGAAGGTTGGTGAGGCTACCGGGGGTTTCGGGAAAATCCCGCACAGCTTGCTGATTTCAGCCATTGTAACAGCCACGCTCCTGGGACCTTTGACTTACTTCAGCGTTCAATTCGTACGGGAAGCAACTGCAACACGGGAGCTTTCAGCACAGAGATCATCGTTTGAAACAATCATTGCTGAAGAAGTTGCCCAAATTAATAATTCGGAACTGGTGGAGTGGATACGTTCAGACGAAGAGAATGTTATCAACCTTAATATCACTATCCGAACACCTGATTCTTTATACCACTCTCAAACAGTTGAATTGCGTAACGCCATTGCCTCGCGTTTAATTAATGAGAACCTGATCAAGCCAGATACCGAGGTCCAATTAATCATCAACCAGATCATTGTCGCTCAACTAGATCCGCAAATTCCACCAACCCTGACCCATACACCAACCCACACCTCCAGCCCAACCCTAGGTCCCAGCCCAACTGCCACACACACCGCTACAGCTACCTCCACCGATACATCCACACCTACTATTACTCATTCCCCAACGGCTACTGCGACAGATACCGCTACCCCTACATCTACATCAACACCATATCCTGCATATGTAACAGGACTGGTTTTCCCTGGTTCGCGACTTCGTCAATACCCCAACGGTCCCATTATTGGCACTTTATATGATGGCAATCCTCTTACTGTCCTTTATGGTCAGCAAGTCATTAGCGGTTTGGTTTGGATTGAAGTCATGGACAAAGAGGGACGGATTGGATGGATTCCTCAGATATATGTACTGACCCTTATTCCCTCACCGACCTCAACAGCTACAACAACGCTATCGCCAACAGCGTCGCCTACACTGTCACCCACGCTTTCACCATCCCTATCACCATCCCCAACTTCCGATTAATAATAAATTTCCGAAAAGTATAATCCTGTCATTGGAATGGGTCCCGGAAATTGTCGGGCGTACTGTTTAGGGGTGAAACCGAACAATTAATCTAAGCAATCTTGATAGAGAATTAACATAGAACAATGATCAAGGGAATCTAAATTCGCTCTTGAAGGCTGATAGAGTTCAATGATCACCGATTTAAGGACAGCATATATTCTTCCTCTAAGAGGATCATCAAATAATTTCCCTGCAGAAACATACACCAGATGTGCTCCACAGCCAGACATACAGTCACTGGTACCAAAACCAGGAACAGGCAATGAGGCAACATTTAAGTCAAGTAAGGCTTGATTCCAGGCACATTCAGCCGGGAAGTCACCGGTACCTGTCTCCTCCGCCTTGAAATAAGCGTATCCCAACACTTCTGATTTCGCCCGTAGATAATCAATATGCCAATGAGTTTTCCCATTACCTCGTAAATGGCGTCCCAGCCTGGCACGCAATCCACCTTGTCCTCGAGCACTTCCCTTGCAGGCATATTTTCCCGCTGGCATTTTAAAATGGCCTAATCTTCCAACCCTGACAACACATGGATCGAGTAATCTCAAAAACAGGGTATAGATACCAGTTTCAATAGGAAGTTTGTCCATTTTCGTGAAATCCGGATTATGCTAAAATGTAAATCATGAAAGTCTTCGTCAAGCTGCTGGCAACTTATCGAAAATTGCTTCCTCCCGAAGCGAATGGCAACAAATTTGAGGTTGAAGTACCCAAAGGAACAACCATCGCAGATTTAATGACTAATTATGGTGTACCGCTCAGTAAAGAAAGCGTTTTCTTACTAAACGGCTTGACACCGGAAAGCCTTGACAAGGAACTGATGGATGGGGATGTTTTAGCCGCCTTTTCAGCGATAGCAGGAGGATGATCAACTATAATGAGTTAGATCAATATTTTTCTACTCAACCAACAACCTTCAGTTAATATTACTACGAGGCTAAAAGGAAATAGCCATCTAATCGTCACATTGAATAGTACACTGACGAAGGCTGAATAACATGGAGATGTCTGGAAATATGGATAGAAGTGATAATTTTGCAGAAATAATGAAGAAGCATCCGCGTCTTCCGCATATATCCGGGTCCAATTTATAAATTTCGGTTAGCTAAAACGGAAAAGGTCGTCTTAATAGTGAAAATCCTAAAAGCATAGCTGGCAGATCTTAGAACCTATAAGAAAGCTATGAGTGAACCGGTTTTCAATCAAACCTCTATAATTATTGATAAACGTACTATAAAAGGAGACATTAATGTACGGATGGCACAACAAACTTTTACGAATAGACCTTAACAACCTCAAGGTTTCTATCGAAGATATTGATCCTAAAATTTCCAAGGATTATATTGGCGGACGTGGCGTTGCGATACGGTATTTATATAACGAGGTGGATCCTACGGTAGATGCCCTGGGTCCGAAAAATAAACTCATTATGGCAACCGGGCCACTTACCTCGACGCCTGCACCAACTGGTAATCGGTACATGGTGATTGCCAAATCACCACTTTCGGGCGCATTAACGAACTCCAATGCTGGAGGAGAGTTTCCAACATGGATGAAACGAACAGGCTTTGACTTATTTATCTTTGAGGGTGCAGCAGAGAAGCCCGTTTACCTGTGGGTAAATGAAGACCAGGTTGAAGTCCGGTCTGCAGAACATCTGTGGGGAAAAGATGTCCACGAGACAACAGACATCCTTCTCGAAGAAACGGACCCCAATGCCAAAGTCGCCTGCATTGGTCCTGCCGGTGAGAACCTCTCCTTGATTGCAGCGATCATGAATGATAAACACCGGGCAGCAGCGCGTTCAGGGATTGGCGCAGTGATGGGAAGTAAAAAACTAAAAGCTGTTGTTTGCCTGGGGAATAAATCCCCGAAAATGTTTGATGAAAAAGGCATGAAACAGCTAAGCCTCAAAATTTCCAGAGAGGTTGGTGAAGACGTCAAGAAAGGCTCATCTCTCAGGATATATGGTACTGCCTATGTTCCACCTGTCACCAATGAATTAGGTATTTTGCCGACCAGGAATCTACAGACTGGTGTTTTCGAAGGTGTTGAGAATATCAGTGGTCCAGCACTTAACGCCCAATTCCTGGTCAGGCACAAGCCATGCTACCGCTGCCCGATTGCCTGCGGAAGGTTAACTGAGGTGAATGAACCTGGATATGAGGGAAAAGGTGAAGGTCCAGAGTATGAGACCTTGGCTGCGATGGGGAGTTCTTGCGGGATTGACAACCTGGCAGCCATCATTAGGGCGAATTATTATTGTAACGAACTTGGCCTTGATACGATTTCCACAGGGATGACGATTGCCTGTGCCATGGAAATGTATGAAAAAGGGTATATTCCAGAAAGTGACATCGGGCAGCCCTTGCGTTTCGGTGACGCGGATGCAATGATCGAGATGGTCCAAAAGACTGCCTATCGAGAGGGATTTGGCAATATCCTGGCAATGGGTAGCTACCGCATGGCAGAAAAATATGGTCATCCAGAAATCGCGGTTACAGCTAGAAAACAAGAATTTCCGGGCTACGACCCTCGTGGTTCGCAGGGAATGGGATTGCTCTACGCAACATCAAACATCGGAGCATCACACATGGAAGGCGACCTTGCATATTCTGAAGTGTTTGGTGTACCCGAGAAGCTCGATGGACTGTCAACAGATAGAAAACCGGAATTAGTTAAGCGTTTTGAAGACGCCTTCGCCTTGATTGACTCAGCTGGTTTGTGTGTATTCCTAAGTGTACGTTATGTATTTGACAAGGATGTCAACCTGTGGCCTACACGCTTGACTGAAATAATGAACTTAACCACCGGCGCTTCTTATACCCCAACAGAAATTATGACAGCTGCTGAACGAATCTACAACCTGGAGCGTTTATTCCTTATCGGGGCTGGTTCAGGCAAAGAGGATGACACCCTGCCCTACCGAATGCTCTACGAACCTATGCCCGAAGGACCTGCCAAGGGTCTTGTTGTTAAATTGGATGAAATGCTTCCAGCCTTCTACCAGGCACGTGGTTGGGACAAGGATGGGATCCCCACCAGGAAAAAGCTGGAGGAATTAGGTTTAGCTTGTTGAGATCCAAATAAGAAACACCTAATAGGGCGGCCTGATGGTCGCCCTATTAGGTTAACAAACTTAAACTTGGTATCTTTGTTATAAAATCCATCCCGTGCTATAATTTGCAAAATTCGAGGCGCAATATGCAAGAACCAGTACTCGTATTAAATGCGAACTTCGCACCTATAAATGTGTGTACTACACGCCGGGCAATTGGTTTACTCCTTACTGGTAGAGCCAGTATGGTGATGAATGGCCGCGGTACGATAAAAACGGTCTCAGAGTTACTGGAAAAACCATCCATCATCCGCCTCGGAAGAATGGTAAAGCGTCCTCGACCCAGGGTCATACTAAGTAAAAGAGAGATATTCCGTCGAGACAATTACGTCTGCCAGTACTGCGGTACTCGTGGTGGCAACCTGACCCTCGATCATGTAATCCCCCGACGCCTGGGAGGAACTCATACCTGGGAGAATCTGGTCACCGCCTGCGCTTATTGCAATCACAAAAAAGGGGGCAGAACTGCTTTACAGGCAGGCATGAAGTTGTCTAAGAAACCAAGAGAACCCTCCGCTTCAGCCACCTATATTTTTGCTAGATATACAAAAATCAACGAGGAATGGGGACCTTACCTGATGGGTTGGTAAGGAATTCTAAAAATCCAATGTTAAGAAGTCCTTTGCAAAATGGATTTCACCGGGGAAATGATTACGAGCTTCTTTGATTATTTGAGTAGAACCGAATAAATTAGGGGGATAATGGATGAGAAACAAGGAATGAGCTCCAGCCGCTTGAGCCACTTCTCCCGCTTGGGCTGCGGAGGAATGACCAAAGGAGCCACCGGTGGCTTCGTGAAGGAGAATATCCGCATTCTTCGCCAACGAAACCACTTGTTTGCAAGGTTCTGTATCACATGAATAAGCAATCACCTTACTGCTGATAACAGATTCAATTCGGATGCCGATCGTTGGTATGATATGCATGACCGGAGAAGAAAAAATACGGAAATCCTCATTCTCCAACACGAGGGTCATATCCTGGTTCGGAAGGTTGTAGAAAGTCACCGGAAAGAAGTCAGGCCAGGACTTCCAATTGTACAACATCATCATCTGTTCAACGCAATCCAAGGTATGCTGGAGGCCGTAAATTCGCAGTAAATCCTTTCTTCCAGTCAGCCATAAATTCATGAGGAATGAGGGGATGCCAGAGATATGATCTGGATGACAATGAGTTAGAATCACATCCTTTAGGCGATGATATTCGATCCCAGCCTGCGCCAAACGAACCCAGGTATTCCCCGAACAATCGACCAATATGCTCCCCATATCACCAATAAGGATAAAATGTGTGTTGGTATGATCTTCTGTTGGAACCGCATCCGAAGATCCCAATACAATCAACTTAGCCATATCTCAACCAAAATTGACTTTCAATTCTTCTTATTAGCTAAAAAAAAGGGGCACAATCTTTGGTGTAATATACATTTCAAATATTGCTGCAGCGAAAAATAACGGTACAACCAGCGCAAGCATTATCCGGGACCAATCCGCAAAAGATTGCAATAATGCTTCACTCATCGCCAAACCTTTCGCTGGAGTTGTCAAGGTAGCACCTAGGCGGAAGATAGCACCGCCTGCCAAGATAATCGCTGGGATCTCCAAAATACCATGGGGTAATATAAACGCGGCCAGGAAAATTAGCGGTGAAACCCCGGCAGCAGCTACAGTAGCAGTGAAATATCCAATCAGAACAAAGGGCAGCATCAACACCAATATCCCGAAAACACCAAAGGTAAATAATCCCAGGAAAGTTGCCAGGAGAATAACCCTTAAGTTATGCATCCAGACAGAACCCACCCCACGAACAGAGAAAAAGCGGAGGGTGTCTAATCCTTCAATCCCCTGCACAAATCCTTCCTCCAGATTACTAAAATCAAATGCATGGGAAGGCAGAACAAAAACACTAGCCTGGCTTGATCCCACCAATCCTGCTACAACCAAGACGCCACAAACAAGAAGCATTGGTAAGACCATCTTAGGCAGAGTCTGGTGAAACACTTCGCGATACCAATCGATAATCGAAGTTGCACTACCTTTAAAAGCTACCCCAAACACCTTTAGATTCTTACGGACATTAAGCATGTCGAAATCGCGACCGAGCAAATCTTCCCGGTTAAAATAAGCAATTCCAGTGCGGATCAAGAGACCAGTAATCAATAATTGCCCCAAAATAGCCCACCACAGTAAGCTGTAATTTGCCCAAAACATGACCATGCTTTCACCAACTAATAGCAAAGCCATCGGCACAATGATAAAGGAGGCCAATAGGTTTGCAGCACGAGTAGATGTTGCTTGCACAGATATGACTACCGCACCACTAACCATCAGTATGGCTTGTACCGTAGTCAACAACACAACCTGAATCAACAATATGGGTTGTGGTATCCAACCTACCTGACGAAAAACCCCAATCAGGTATACAATAATCCCGATATAACTGGCTCCTAATGGTGGGACAATCACTGCGAGAAGCTTGCCAAGATAAAGCTGGAAATCTGTTAATGGGCTGCTGAGTAACGGTTCTATGCTTCCTCGCTCTTTTTCACCCACAAAACTTTCCAGAGCAATCACTAATGAGACTGAAATTGGAAAGAAACCAACCACCATTAACAAAAATGGGATCAAACGGTCTCCAATCAGGGCAGCATCAAAACGCTCGACATAATTTATCACCTGTTGAGCGGTAAAATTCATTAATCCGGGAAAAAATAAGGTTAAAACCAGAATTGGAGCGATTATGCGCCAATCGCGGAACTGATCCCTGACTTCCCGGCGGGTGATAATGAATGCCTTACGGAGATCATGGAACATCAAGTACCTCTACTTCACTAGTGGTGGTGATCGCTTGTAAATAGACATCTTCCAAGCTGCGTGGTTTTTCCTGCAAACTAATCACAGGATAATCGTTTTCCAAAAAAATCTTCAGCAGAGAAGAATTGGTGGAATTGGGAGAGTCTGTCTGGTAGCATATCCAATCCAGCCCTTGTGACAGGATTCTTACCCCTGATGGCAGTTCCGGAATTCCATTCAGAGGAGTTGCGAGACGTAAGATATAAACCTCCTGACCCAAGAGAGTCCGTTTTAATTGAGTAGGAGACCCTTTGGCGATAATTTTCCCTTTACGGATGATGGCAATTTGGTCAGCTAATTCTTCTGCTTCAACTAAATTGTGGGTACAAATAACAATCGTCCTTTGATCTGAACGAAGGACTTCTATGGAATCTCTTACCAACCTGGCACTTTCAGGGTCCATGGCGGAGGTTGGTTCATCGAGGAGTAAAACAGGGGGATTATGTAACAGGGCTCGCGCCAAGGCTAGCTTTTGACGCATCCCCTTTGAGTACTCAGCAATTTTTCGCCCACGGTTTTCAGCGAGGCCGAAAAAGGTCAACAAGTAGTTGATACGATCCTGCCTGGCACTCCGGCTCATTCCATAAGCCTGACCGAAGAAATCCAGGTAATCCTCAGCTGGCATTCTTCCATATAATCCATGCTGCTCTGTGAGTACACCGACCGAAGCTCGGACCGCAGCCGGATCTTGGACCACATCATGACCAGCGACCCTAGCCCAACCACGAGTCGGTCGTAAAATAGATGTCAACATCCTAACCGTGGTTGTTTTTCCGGCGCCATTGGGTCCAAGGAGGGCTAAAACTTGTCCCGGCTGAACTTCCAGACTGACGTCGTTAACGGCAAGGAAATCATCAAATTTTTTCGTTAAGCCTTGGGTCAGGATCATGAATTTATTGTTTTTCTATGTCCTGAAGGACTTCATCCCGGTGATCTTTCCGATGTCGGAAAAATAATGCAACCGCCGCACCAATGGCAACAATCAGCATTACTGTTTGGTTCGCATTGATTCCAGCAACTTCTGCTGCATTCAAACGGATAAATTCTAATAGGAACCTGCCAACTGGATAAATGATCAGGTAAATAAAGAGAAGATCTCCTGTTTTTAGCTTGTGGGCATATTTTCGTTGCAGAATAAGCAACACTGCCATGTTCATTAGATTCCACAGAGATTCATATAAGAACAAAGGATGGAAGCGCTCAAAATATTCATATCCTGGCAAACGATACTGTGGTTCAATGTAAATCCCCCATGGCAGCTCAGTAGGTGGACCATATAGTTCCTGGTTAATGAAATTGCCCCAACGACCAATCGCCTGACCGAGGGCTAAACCTGGTGCAGCAATATCAACCCACATGGTAAAACTAATCTTTCTTTTCCGACAGAAAAGGTATAAGGCGATCATACCTCCTATCACCGCACCAGGGATTCCCAACCCCCCACTGCGGATATTAAGTGCATCCAATGGGTGGGTCAGATAATATTGGGTCGTTAATCCGACTGCGATGTCTGCGGGGGTAGGGGTTAATATATGCCATAAACGGGCGCCGATTATCCCACCAATTAACACCCAAACAAAACCGTCCCAGACCAATTCAGGATCCTGTTCGCGACGTTTAGCCTCATGTGCAGCCAATAAGGATGCTGCCAGTGCTCCCATCATGATGATTATTCCGTAATAACGGACGAAAACCGGTCCGATATGAAATCCCATTGGCATAAATTAACTCTCCTCTACTAATTTAGTACGATTTACAAAATTATTAAAAATAAGATTGGAATTGGGAAAAAGAGAAATTTTTTTCTTAGGGGGTTACAAATGTACTGATTCAATACTGTGAAATGCAAGTCTTCAGTTATCCTTCAGGATCTTCGTACGAGCCTGACGGCGCACATGAATTATCCTTTGAATTGCAGTTACATTCGCCATCACCGCCACAATCCACAAACCAATCATAGGTATATTCAGAATAAAAGCAGGGATTAAGACAAAATAACGTTCCATCCGTGTCAGGATACCGACTTTGGCTTCATATCCTAAGGATTCTGCCCGGGAGCGGACATAAGAAACCATCACTGAGCCAGACGCTGCCATATATACTACAATGCAATTCAACCATTCACTCTGCTGGGCATAGAAGATTATCAACGCTAAAAAAATAATCAATTCTGAATAACGATCGGTTACAGAATCTACGAAAGCTCCAAAACTACTTGGCTCACCTCGTAAACGCGCCATGGTACCATCCAATGCATCGATTGGTGCCAGGGCAAAGAGGATCAATCCCCCAATTAACATTTTTCCCTGAAATAAGAAAAACGCTCCTAATGTATGCCCTGCCAAACCAATCAGGGTCATTGTGTTAGGTAATATCCCTATATGATTAAAAAATGACGCGACTGGTTCTAGGACGCCTTTAAAGAGGGCACGCATTTGATCGGTCAACGTCTTTGATGGTTGGTTTTGATTTGCTACTTGGGCCACAAGGTTCCTACCTTTCCAATTAACTAAAGGGATTATGCTAACGCGAGGTGTGAAGGATGGCAAGCAGTACGAAATTATAATGCAAATTATGGAACATTGACTGAGGTCTCAACTTAAATAACATCCTCTATATCTGCATCTGGATCGATTAAAACGTCCCGTTCGCGACCGCCAGAACGCCCAGGACCAACCACATTAAGCTCTTCAAGTTCATCAATCAGCCGTGCAGCGCGGGGGTAACCAATCCGTAGTTGGCGTTGCAGCATGGAGGCGCTGGCACGTTGGGTTCGCGCCACCAGACGGATTGCTTTATCGATCAGTTCGTCGCGATCAGCCAATATCGCCTCTTGTTCCAACATTTCATCCCAGGGTGGTGCCCCCTCTTCTTCCTTGACATAGGATTTCTGCCAGAATGTTATCGCCCTCTCAACCTCCTGATCTGTTACCCATACACCTTGAACACGAGCCGGGCTGCCGGCTTCTGGTGGTAGATAAAGCATATCCCCTCGACCTAATAGGTGCTCAGCACCGGGAGTATCCAAGATTACGCGAGAATCGATTGAAGATGCCACCGCGAAAGACATTCTCGCTGGGAAGTTTGCCTTAATTATACCGGTCACGACATCCGTGCTCGGTCGCTGGGTCGCTACGACAAGGTGGATCCCCACAGCGCGGGCCATTTGTGCCAGTCGGACCAAATTATGTTCCGTTGCATCTGGAGCAGACATCATCAAGTCAGCCAATTCATCAATCATGACCACAATACGGGGTAAAACCTCTCCATCCTTACGACGACGCATCTTGCGATTATATGTATCAATATTACGAGACCGCGATTGCTCCAGGAGGATATACCGTTTGTCCATCTCAGCAACAACCCACCGTAAAACGCCTAGAATACGCTCAAGGTCTGTCTCAACTTTGCCATAGAGGTGAGGCAGTCCATTGAAACGCACAAGTTCAACCATTTTAGGATCAATCATCACTAAACGCAGGTCTTCCGGCATGTTGTTCATTGCCAAACAGGTGGTAAAAGCGGCAATACAAACCGATTTCCCCGATCCAGTTGTTCCAGCAATTAACAAGTGAGGCATTGCACTAAGGTCTGCAACCACAGGGTTACCGGAAACATCTCTACCCAAGGCAAGAGTCAGTGGCGACCTGTACTTGTTAAAGGTCTCTGTCTCTAAAATAGGTCGAAGCCTAACAATAGCAGAACGAGCATTGGGTACTTCGATTCCTACATAAGGACGTCCTGGCACAGGAGCCTGAACGCGTAACCGCTCTGCAGAAAGGGCAAGTGCAAGATCGCGGGCTAGCCCAGAGATCTGAGAAACCCGCACTTTTCGAAGTTGTGCCATCTCATCTTCAGAAGCATTGGTCTTTTCAATAAAACCAGGTTCTACCGCAAATTGGGTTACCGTCGGCCCAACTTGAAAGCCAATCACATTCGCCGGAACTCCAAACTCTGCCAATGTTTGTTCAATTAATCCTGCTCTTTGGTTAATATGACGCTCATCCGGTCGGGAATCTTTTTCTAAAATCAGGATGTTTAGTGGTGGAAGTCTGTCATCTCTAGGTAGCGCAGATAATGAACGGTCATCCTGGGAATCAATTCTAAATTGCTTGCGGAATTCAGGTGCGACCTGGATATTTTGCGCTCTAGAACTGCTTCCATGGGCTTTCTTTATCTCTCCTCCCTGTGCTGGTGCAATACTCACCGCAGGTTCAGTTAGAGATTCAAAGTCCGCAGCTTTCTTTCCGGTAAAGATTCGGCGGAACCTAACGGACAACCAATGTCCCAAGCCTAACCCGGTGATCAAAAAAATAAATAGGAGTAAGCATAGAATCGGGATCGAGATGGATGGAGACAAGATCATCCCAATCAATTCTGCCAAGCCCCATCCGATCAAACCACCCTCAAATCCCAATTCGGCTTGTTCCAATGTGCCCTCTCCCAACAGGTTCATCAAAGTCAGGGCAGCAAATGCTGCACCCTCCAGGGCAAATATCCGACCCCATCTTATCCCTGGTAAATCCTCTATCCTGCGCCTAAGCATAACTAAGCCTAGAAGACCGAGGGTGATTCCAATGAATGTACTTCCCCAACCAAACCAGTGCCGCAAGGTGATTGTCCACCAAAGGATTATTTTACCCCCAGCAAGCTTAGGGATAAGCAGTGCTAACAGCGTCATCAGGGAAATTGCTAAAAGACTGACCCCACCAATATCCCATGAAAAGCGTTCGAAACGCTTCCAGATGCTATATGCTTTTTCGGACACCCCTGTGTTCTGTTGTCCGTTTTTTTTACTCTGAGTGCTTGATTTACGATTGGCTGATAATTTTTTTGTTGCCATAACTCTCGAGATAGTGCAAAATGGGACTCATCTGTCCCCAAAACGGTTTGAAGCAATAAAAATACCGATCAGAATAAGTATAGCACCAAAAACCATTATTCCCGAAGGGATCTCATGGAGAAAGAAATAAGCTAGAATCGCAGATCCAATCGGCTCACCTAATAAGGTAATTGAAACATAAGTTGCCGAGAGGTAACGCAAAGCCCAATTAAAAATCGAATGTCCCAATAGTTGCGGTATAACCGCCAGCATAAAAAACCATAAAAAATCCTTTGGCTCGTAACCAAAAGGACTTTTTCCAGCGGAAAACATGATCAAGATTAAGACCAGGGCAGAAATCCCATAGACCATGAAAATATAAGGCATAGTCGAGATTTTCTCGCGCAAACGACGGCCAATGATGATGTATCCCGCTCCTGCGAATGCACCGAGCAGGGCAAGACCATTCCCTAAGAAGGCTCGACTGCTAGTAAACTCCTTAAGTGGAGGACATAGAATCCCTAAGGATGCCAAGCTGCATGAGTCACTCAATCCCACAATCATTCCGCCAACCAGTGCCAGGATCATCCCGATGATAACAATTCGTGAGATAGGTTCCCGAAGTATCAGTGGGGCGAATATTGCCACCCATAACGGTGATGTACTTACAAACAGCACCGAACTGGCGACGGTTGTAAATTCCAGGGAAGTAATCCAGGTTGCAAAATGGATTGCCAGGAAGACGCCGGAGATTGCGGCCAGTTTGCGATCCTGTTGGGTGAGGGAAAGGAGTTCGATACGATGGTGGGTTAGCACTATCGGTGCCAGGAGCAAGGAAGCAAGGGTAAGCCTCCAGGCTGCAATCACCAATGAGGGGACTTCCTGCGCCTGGATGAAACGAATCATGATAGAGGCAGTAGATACTGCCAAAATTCCGAAAGGAATGGCAAATAGTGGGGGAATGATTGGGCGGTCTGATGAAGAATCCATAATGTTTAACCTGGCAAAAATTAATTAAACCCACAATAGGACTTATGCCTTAGGGCGTTGGATATGCCAGATCACTTTACCTAAGATAGATTCCCGGTTAATTGGACCAAAACGACGACTGTCAATGCTGCCCGGGTACGTTCCAATTACATGGATTTTATCAGACTCTATGCGATCTATGATCTTAATCATTCTCCCATAGGTTTGATGGTCAAATATGATCGTATCCCCCTTTTTAAAAGAAAAGAAGGGGATCGTGGTTATCATCACGTAATCCCCTTCTCGATATTCAGGGTACAGGCTGTTGCCTGTTACCTTGATAAACTTGAACATTAAAGATCGGGGTAGACCATTTCTAAAGCAGGGGCGTAGGGCGCTTTTGCCTTCTTCGTCTTTACCCCTTTGATTTCCCAGAAAATTGCAGCAAATTTATTGACTGCCTCTACCAGCGCAAGACCGGCTTCTCGATCTGCGGTCTGACGACCTTTGCTACCAAGCTGCATAATTTCATGGAATAAGGTAGGCAATTCAGGATATTGTTTAATATGAGCATCCTTGATGAAGTCCCCGTAAATAACACGGATTTCATTTTTCGCTTTCTCAGCATGTTCTTCTTTTACGGCAATGTACCTGGACATACTATTTTCATAGGCAAGACCTTCTCCCTCCAAGGCTGCCATCAGATCCATCATTCGAACTACAGTCAGGGCATTAATTTGAGCTATTATTGGGTCATAAATACCACAGGGAATATCACAGTGTGCTTTTGCCTGATCGAAGCCGTAATTTCTATCTATCTTTTCGATTAATTTGTAAAACATGATTCCTCCATATTTGATATTAAGTTAATATACCAATTCTATTGAACGTGAATTTCGTTGAATTATACTAAATTTGTCAAGACTAGTAAAATATATCAGAAAAATATTAATTATCTTCTAAGATTTATTTACTGAGTGCCAATCTCTGATTCGATCACCAAGTTTCTAGCGCACATAGAGTTGAATGCTGAGAATTATAGGCTATAATCAATAAAGGAAATCTTCATGTGTACATCTTCTAAGAATAAGGAGTAGAGTGTTATGAGTTATATTATTACCAGCTTATGCCTTCGAGACGGTGGTTGTATGGAAGTATGTCCCGTAGACTGCATTGTTCCTGGAGAACCGCTTGATGAATGGCCTACCATGTATATCGATCCTGAAACTTGCATCGACTGCGGTGCTTGTGTTCCTGAATGTCCTTATGAAGCAATATTCCCAGAAGATGAGGTCCCTGCCGCCTTTGAAGCAGCTGGGGGTGAGTTCATCAACCGCCCTGACCTTACCGGTCATTATGAGGGAAAGGATCTAGATGGCAATCCCGTTGTTCTCGACACTGTTAAAGAACTTGAAGCCGATGAAGTCGTTGACTTGACCGAAGATATCCAATTCAATTACGACTTTTTTGAAGAGGGTCCTGGCTACGGCGACTGAGTTCCCGATATTTAGCAGCTTTATCAATCAATCCAACTAATAACCCGAGCTCTGGGATGGTTTTTCAGCGCCTTTTAAGTTTATTTATGAGCATATCTTTACAATCTTCTGAATTGACGTTTTCACAATCAAAGAAGAGGAAACCATCATTCCCACCCTCTTCTTTGTTTGAATTATGTCATCGTATCATTCCATAACAAAAGCATCACCACAGATTTTCCACTTACCGAGTCTTCTTATTATGCACTGCCAGGGCTGCGCCAATAATGCCAGCTTCATTCAATGTGGCAGCTGGGAGAACCTCTGCCTGAACGGTTAAATTATGAAAGAATTTATCATGTTTCTTACTGGCTCCGCCTCCTAAAATGATCAGGTCGGGCCAGATTAGTCTTTCAAGGGTATTTAAATAGGAATCAAACCGTTTTGCCCAATTCTCCCAAGACAGATCGTCCCGCTTTCGAGCAGCATCTGAGGCGCTTAACTCAGCGTCCTTACAATCAATTTCAATATGCCCAAGTTCCGTATTTGGTAACAAAACGCCATCCGTAAACAGTGATGTCCCCAATCCCGTGCCGATGGTGACAATTAACACCACCCCGTTGTGCCCTTTCCCGGCGCCAAAAGCCATTTCAGCCAAACCAGCCGCATCGGCATCATTAATTACATGGAATGGGCAGCCGCTTTCCTTGGTGAACAGCTTTTTAATATCTGTACCTATCCAGACTTTATCGATATTTGCCGCAGTACGGGCTACGCCATGTTGAATTACGGCAGGAACGCCACAGCCTACTGGTCCCTCCCATTTGAAATGAGCGGTGATCCTTGCTATTTCTTTTGCGACATCCTTGGGTTTTGCTCCTTCGGGAGTAGGGATACGGAAGCGTGGAGTCAGCAGTTCTCCTTTCTTGGTATCGACAGGTGCACCTTTAATTCCACTGCCCCCAACATCAATGCCTAAGACCTTCATACACACTCCTTTCGTCACTGGGATACGCTCATTATACTGCTACATGTGAGGGAAAACGAGTGACAGGTTCAGGACGATATCACCAGTCATATCACAACTGAACACCAGGGAGTTGAAATTTGATCTGAATTTAAATCCTTAAAATATTACTGGATCTTTACGGCTATTGCCACATTACTCACTTACACCCACAATAAGCCGAAAAATCGTGCCCTATTTTCGATTTGGAAAATCCGTTGAAATAAGGTTATCACCAAACTCCTGGAAGCAATCGGTAGCGAGTATGTTGGGTATAATCACGATAATGTGGCAATTCATCTTGAAGCGTTTTATCTTCCATAGCGGTTCGCACCACCGTGAGAATGGAGATGATAAGTCCGGGGATAAGCGCCCAAAGCGAACCAAGGATCAGCGGTGCCATCATTTGAAATAGAATTGTCCCAAAGTAAGCCGGGTGACGTACGAAACGATATGGACCAGTCTCACAGACCACATGGCCTCGTTCTTCCTGGTATCGAACCACCATAGAAAAATAAGAGTTCTCTACCATTGACCAGGTGCTTAGAGCATAACCACCAGCACCCAATAGAAGTGCCACAATATGGACCCATACCGGGATGCTGGGTGACCAGCCATAACGGATATCCAACCCGGCGAGAACATACTTTACCAGGGTAATTAACCCAATGATACTCAATAGTGTCTTATCCCAGTGCTTCATCCCCTCTATGTCCCGTTGGGCGCGCTCTGCCAACAACTCAGGATGGCGTGGAATTAACAGGATTGCGTTGGCAGCTACCCATAGGGCATATACTCCTACAAGAGCCCAACCCCAACCCCAATCCCAGCGACCGGCAGAAAAGAACAGGATCAGGGCAGCCATCAAGGTTCCCATAAACTCACGGATCAACCAGCGGATTACCAGGCGAGAAGTCTCTTTATCAGTTTTCATACTGGCACTCTCCCAACAAAAAGGCCATACCCAATATGTTCGAAATATTGTCTAGGAAATGAGGAGATATATTTAATCAACGACCGAGTTTCCGGGTCTGTGATTAGAGTCCAAATGGCTTTGGCTCCAACCCGTAGATAAGCATCAAGACTCAACAAGGCGGATTGATTTCTGCCTTCTTCAACTATGGTCATATCATACTACTTGAATATAAGGTTAACCAAACCAGCGTCGGTAAACAGCTTCTCCTAAACTTAGGAAGACAGGAAAGGCTGCTGATATTCCTGCGCCAGAACCAATATTCAAGACGTATTTTCCCTGATTCAAGTGGCAATATTCCTCATTTCAAGGTTCCAACATTGATAAAAAGCGGGGTCGATTTAGGAACAGGTAGACCAGGAATCGAAACACCCTCATAGGTGAGATTTATTTTCCTATTTCACGGCATTACTAATCATCGCTGCTACCTAATATCGTACATGGAATCAAATTGTAGTTATCTTAACTTATAGCACCAACTTCCACAATCAATCCCTTAATAATATTCGTGAAGATAGGGTATTTTTGGTGGAAACATTTTTCGCAGGATGGTCTGGTAATTCACTGGAGGGTCGCCCCAACCGCGAATTGTAAAATCAGCTGGATCATTGACTCCATAAACCAATGCTGACAGTCCCTGGATGGTCAGGGTAAACGTTGCTGTCTTTCCAGGATGTATTTCCAGTTGGCCGGACTCCCCATCGAAGGTCCAGATGCCATTGTTCCATGGACAATCCCCATCAATGACCCGGGCTGTGAAACTACCCATACCCATCTTCATTCCACCCAATTTCGAGACATCAAGCACACGACCCATCGGGGCAACAAACACCGGTTCAAGTCTCGGACACATATCGGCAACCCAGGTATTCGGTTGCTCATAAGCAGGAAGCCATAGTGCTACATTTCCAACCTGGTCGATATGACGTGCCAACCAGGCAAGTAAGAGATACTTCGCTTGGCTATTGCGATAATAGAAATGAACGGCGCGAAGGTCGTAGTTCATCATTTCCTCACCTTGAAGACTGTAAACCATTAACCCTGCCACCTCATTTTTCACTTTTGCCAAAGAGAGCCAAGAACGGTTTGCCTGCGCCGCTTCTCGCTGACCTTCGAGATCCGTAAATAAAGCCATGCCATGGATATCGGACTGCATTTGCGTGGTAAAAGTACGGTAAACTTCATAGTTATCCCCTATCAAGGATAATACCACCTCGCCTTCCAATTCCTGCTCGAGCAGCGAGGCCATCGCTTCAGGTTTAAATTTCGCCTGCCGAGATTGAGGGAAGTTTATATACCCTAGCCTTTCATAAAAAGATTCGCGAAAGGGATAAAGGCAGGAAAGGACATTCCCTTCCTCCTTTAATTCCTCAAATGCATGTCGGATTAACATGCGTGAATACCCTTTACGCCGGCCTTCCGGGTGGGTACTGACATCGGCGAACCCTCCCATTTTATAAATCTTTCCTCGTACATTCTGAGTGAACATTGGACAGGCAGTAATTGCAAGCCCTTTTGCTCCTTCAAAGACCGCATAATAAATCGTAGTTTTGCGAGTTTTTATCCGTTTTTCCCATTCAACACGTTCCGGGAAAGGGGGGGTGGGACTAAAAGCATAATTGTCCAGCCAGAAAAGTAAATCCAGCATCTCCTGGCCTTCTACACGACGAACAGATGGAGTAATTGCCATAAATTTTAACTTTTATCGTACAGTTAAATTGATTTTCTTCTATTTTCGCTGTCGATACAGTGATTGATCCACAACCGTTAACATTTTCTCTACATCTAAACCCCCATCCAGGAACTGGTTGATCTGGCGAATATAGGGTTTTGGATTTGACACTAGGGTATTGTAGTCAAGGTCCAGGTAAAGCAGGTTGGTTTGACTATTCATCCAGGCGCGTACCTGCTTTAGGTGTTTTTCAAATAAGGTTGCCATCTCCACATCATCAATCGATGAATCTTCACCTCGATTTTCAAGCATTTTGGCCTGGGAAGCAAGGATCTCAGCGATATTTCGACGCATGAATAACACCCTGTATTCATAATCTTTTGGAAGGTAGGTGATTAAACCTGCAATGACTTTAACCGCTTTCCCCTCTGCCTCTGCAAGCCAGGCTGTATCTCCATCACGAAGTTTCTTTACCTGTTCAAACTCATAATATCCCTGGGGATTATCTAAATCTGCCATGCGAACCTGATCCGTGAGTGGTGGAATCCCACCAGATTCCAGCATCTTCATTGCCATGGATGTGCCAGATCGGGGCAACCCCGAGATGACAATGATAGGTTTTTTCTTCCTAAATTGAAACCATCGCCTCATTTATTACTCCAAGAAAAGATGTAAATTGGAAAATCACTCAGAATATTCCTCAGATTTTCACAATCAAGTTTCCATCCTATCCGTCACTTGCAAAAATGTACGAACCGAGTCCACCCATGGGTCACTTAAATCCAATTCGGACAAAACCCCATCAAAATCTCCTTCTACGATTCGACGTCCAAGACCCGAGTGACGCCACATCTTCAAGTCTTCTTCGATCGGGGATCCAATAAAATCCTCACGTGTTATTTTTCCATCTTCCATTACCAACACACGGTTTGTTTGACGGGCGACTGCTGGATCGTGAGTTACAGCAATAAAAGTCGTCCCCTGGCTGCGGTTTATTTCTTGAAGCAAACCCATCAAAGCTCTCCCCGCTTCTGTATCCAGGCTACCTGTTGGTTCATCCGCCAGGACCAAAGGAGGATTATTAGCCAGGGCACGAGCTACTGCCACTCTCTGCCTTTGCCCACCTGAGAGTTGGTTGGGAAGGTGGCGCATGCGATCTGGCAAGCCGACTAAGGCTAATAACTCTTTCGACCGGCGATGACGTTCTCCCATGCTGACCTGCCCCATCATCGGTACCTCCACGTTCTCTCTGGCGGTTAATGTCGGGATCAAATTGTGCAGCTGGAACACGAATCCTACAGTTTGGGCACGAAACGAATCCAGGTTTCGTACTTTCGCCAAATCTTCTCCATTCACCCAAACTGAACCGCTGGTGGGTCGATCGAGCGCGCCAATCATATTAAGAAGGGTGCTCTTTCCACTACCGCTCGGTCCCATAACGGTAACCAACTCTCCTTTATTTATGACCATCGACACACCATCCAACGCCCGAATTTCTTCCCCATCTCCATAGACTCGAGTCAGGTTTAGAGTCTCAACTAGCGGTGTGTCATTCTTCTCTGTCATGCTTCACCTCCACACCCTATACTTCAACCGAATATATCTCTATTTGCCCAATTCAATATCAACAAAAGCAGTCATTCCCCAACGCAAAGCTGCAGGCACCTTGTCGATTTCGAGGATCACCTTGTAGTTTACACCTGACCCTTCAGAAGCCTTTGGAGCAATACTTATTACTGTACCCCCAACTGTCTCCTCTGGGAGTGCATCAAAGGTGATGATAGCGGTCTCACCAACAGCAATCTGAGCAACATCAATCTCGCCGAGATCTGTTGTCTCCACCTGTAAATGGTCGAGATCCGCTAGGAGCAGTACGGGTTGGCCTGGATTCACCCACTCACTGGGGTTAATATGCAACTCACTGACAACTCCAGTAAAAGGTGCAACAAGTTCCAGATCTGCCAGTTGTGCCTCAGCAGCAGTTAATTGGGCAGTGGCATTTTCTAGCCTGGCTTTAGCAATCGACACATCGTCAGGGTCAGGTCCGTCCTTAAAGATCTCATAATCTCGGTCAGCAGCAGCAATTTGGGCTTCCAATAACGCAACATCAGCTGGGTTTGGACCTTCTTTGAGTCGCTCCTGTTCCTCTTCTGCCTCATGTAATTCCGCATTTGCCAGTGCTAAATCAGCTTGAGCTAATATGATATCAATTTCAGTCGCGGTACCTTCGAGGGAGTTAAGAACCCGCACAGCAGCGTCATATTCCTTTTGAGCAGCAGCCAATTTGGCTTGATAATTCGCTCGTTGGAGGTTATCTTCAGGTTTATCCTCATAAGGCTTATAATCATCTTGTGCTTTTTCCAACGCATCTCTCGCAAGAACTACCTGGGATCTTTGGGCATCTATATCGGCTTTATCCGCAGGTAGACCAAGCGTGTTTAACCTCCTCTGGGCATCATCAATTGCCTTCTTGGCATCTGCAATCGCTTTTAATGCATGAGCTTGCTGTAACTCTGGATCCTGCAGATCTTTCAAAGCCTGTTCTGCCTCATCTTTAGCTTGTAAAGCTTGGGCTGCCAACAGATCTGTATCTTTATTCAAGATATCCAAGCCATATTGGGCATTTGCCAATTCAAACCGAGCCGAAGATACTGCCGCTTGAAGCTGTTCAGTCCCTTCAAGGCGAATCAAAACTTCTCCCGCCTGGACAGCATCCCCTTCACTGACCAAAACTTCAGCAACAACCCCTCCGGTTTTGACACTTAACAGCGCTACTTGTTTCGGTAAGATCTCACCAGTTGCACTGACAAAGGGTGTGAAGTCTTGAAGATCAGGTTTAGTCTCTGGGGTTACTTTCGCTTCTTGGGTACTACAAGCAATAAAAGAGAAAATGATAATCAAGCTGATTACCAAGAACTGAAGATGTTTTTTATTTTTTCGATCCATCTCTAAATCTCCTTAAAAAATATTATTATTTCTAATCACTATTCGTATCTTAAGGCTTCAACTGGTTGAAGCCTTGTAGCCCGGAAAGCGGGATATAGTCCCCCCAAGAAACCTAACATCAGCGCAACTGAAACTGCCCTGATGAATATTGGTAAATCCCATCGTGCTTGAAGGATTCCTCTAAATATCGGGACCAAGTTAAACGCCTGAGCAAGAACCAAGGCAATGACAATACCCAGCAGCCCCCCTATTATACCGAGAAGCATTGCCTCAGTGATTATTAAACGTAAAATTCGCCTTCGCTGCCAACCAAGGGCACGAAGTACGCCTATTTCCCTGGTTCGTTCTAAGACTGCCATTAACATGGTATTCAGTACACCCACACCACCTACCAGAATTGCTAGAAACGAAATTGATCCCAATAATGCATTGACATTTTTTATATCCGGCATTTGGGAGACAAATTCGCCACTGAGAGAAGCGTGGACCTCCGGGAATTTCCTGTTAATTTTTTCAACAAGGGCTGGTGCACTTGATGGATCTTTTACCTTAATCATGTAGAGGCTTACCTTGCGTGGTCTCCCCAAATATGCCTGAACGTCACGCTGACTGAAGATACCACCCATCTCTTCCCAACTAAGACTTGATTCATAGATTCCGGTGATCTTATATCGGCTACCACCAAGTTCAATGTTATCCCCTATCCCCAATTTCAACGATTCGGACATCATCCGTCCCAACATCACCTGGTGATTTCCTGTAATCCGCTCTCCTTCAATCAGGTTGACTCGTTGGACTTTATATTCGTTTGGAGCGTAACCAATAATCATAAAAATCGTACTCGAATCCGGCAAAATCGTCGCCGCAAAGGACATCCCGCTGGCAAAAGCAACATCCGATAATGCAGCAATTTTATCACCTATTCGCTCATCAACAGCACTGTATTCTGTATCCGCAACACCAGCTTGCCGGACGATAATTTCGGCATCGCCGCCCATTTTGCTGAATGTGTCCAACATCCCGTTAACTGTTGCTTCCAAAGCGATGATGCCTCCAACCGCAATACCGATCGCACCAAAAGTTAAAAAAGTCCTCGTAATCCGCTGCCATAGACTCTGAACTGCCATCCCCCCAAAGGGTAACCGCCTAACATTTTCACCTGAGGTACCACCTTCATATCGCAGTGCTTCAACTGGTGGCATACGAGAGGCACGCCAGGCAGGATAAGCCCCACCAATAATGCTTAAAATAATAACAACCAAAAAAGCTTGTTGGATCAGGTCAGGTGTAATGTTTGCGCTTGAGGCTCCAAAAAACCCAGCTAAATCCTTAAAACCAGTTAATAAACACCAGGCGATGAATATACCCATTACACCCCCCATCAAACCCACCAACAAAGCTTCCCCCAATGTCATCGCCATCACCCTGTATTTACTCCATCCTACAGAACGCAGTACGCCGATTTCGCGCGTCCGCTCAATGACGGACATTAACTGGGAGTTCATCATACCTACCCCACCAATGATGATGGCAAATCCAGCAATCGCCCAGACAAAAGCTTGGGCATACTCTCCCATAATCTGTTTATCGGCAAAATCTTTGCTGCTGCTTATCGTCAAATCCGGCCACTGTCGTTCCACCCGATGGATTACCCGTTCCGCAAATTCCGCATCCTTCAGCTGAAGATAGAAAATGCTGACCTGATGCAGCCTTCCAAGAAGTTCCTGAGCATCTTTCAATGGGATTACTGCTCCATTATCTTCCAGGGTGCTCCCAGTTTCATAAATGCCGACAATGCGAAAAGTACTTTCCTGAATGTGCAAGCTATCCCCTACCTGCTTGTTCATCGCTTCTGCCGATTGTGTTCCTAGTAAAACCGGTTTACCTCGTACATACTGAGCATCACGAGAATGTAAAGGAACTCCAGAGATTATGGCAAACCTGCCTAGGATAAAACTATCCGCTGGGTAACCGAACACAAAGAATATGGGGATCTCATCCGCCTGAACCAGGCCCTGCAACATCCCACTAACTTGCAGAATCTCAGACATAGATTCTAATTCAACGCCTACCGCCTCATCAACTGTGCTCATGCTGACATCGATCGCGTCGGGTTGACTGATAATAAAATCTGCTTTGCTTCCGCTAAGAAAAGAATCGTAACCCGCCTCTAATCCGTTTGCCAAGGCTCCCAATCCAACAATCGCGGCGACCCCGATGCTGATTGCCAAAATGGTCAGCACACTTCTCCCCTTATATCGTAGAAGGTTCTTGAAGATCATACTTTTACCTGTCGATACGGATAAAGCTATTATGCAATTGGTTTTCCTGGAAAATACCTGGAAAATATAGGGTAATTTTGGTCGCCTAATGAAACTGTCAGGTTTCAGTTACCTCCGGCACGGTTAACAGATGAAAAGCAAGTGTTGCCATCCACGGTGCTTTGCGGAGTTTACCATCAGGATCTTTTGAAACAGAACGTTTGATAATTTCCTGGCAATGTACCAACACAGTTTCATTTGTAAAGTACATGTCTAAGGGGACTTCGCCGGTTAGAATTTCCCGTAATCCGAGTTTTTTGTAGATGGTACTGACAATCTCGGAGACCCAACCCGTGCCAAGCACCAACTCATCAGCAATATCGCGAATTGAAAGGTTGAAAATAATTCCTAACCTGATTAACTCATTCTCTCGCCTGGAAAAATTAATGGTAATTTTCCGACCATCCAATATAATCGTGCCATTCGGAAAGGCATACCGCTGGGCAGCAGCCTGGATACCAGGTGTGATTACACAGGTTCCACTGGCAGTTAGCGCAACCGCAGAGCCAAGGGCATACAGGATTTCCTGCTTAAGGACATAACCAGCACATCCATCGCACATAACTTCCTCAAGGATATCCCGGTTTATCTTAGTGCCAGTAAATAGAATTTTTGGGGGTGTTCCCATCTCTTTCGTGAGTTCAGCCAAATGGGCTGGGATTCCCGGTTCGCCTGGGATTTCCATATCCAGGACGACAACATCCAATTTTTGCATCTCGTCGCGAAGAAAAAAGTTTAAGTCTCCTTCCCCAGCGATCTCCCCAACCACTCGGGTACGCCAGTCGCGGGTTAGCAATAAAGACATCAGGTCACGGGCATAAGGATCATCTTCGATGATTAATACTCGGATATCTTTTGGCATTTCAATCTCCTCGGTCGTATTAAATTCTTGGTAGAAAGCGACCTGTTTTTTGCATATAAGCAATATAAGGTTCGCCAAAGGTTTTAATAAGTAGCGCCTCCTCATTTTTTACACGGCTGATGATGATTAAAAGGATGCCAGCCATCAAACCGCCTCCAATGAACCAATTCGCAGTCAAAAACAACCAACCAGCGCCTATTAAAAACACAGCAGTATACAGCGGATGACGAACCCAACGATAGGGTCCATGGGAGATCAGTTGGTGTCCCTCTTGAGTATGAAGGGTGGTATCAAATTGAACACCTAGAGCCCATTGCGCCCACCAGATCAACACTACACTGAGTAGGGAAATGATCATTCCAAGCCAACGTATCCACTCTGATAGTGGGAAGTCAGCCCAAACGAAAAGTGTAGGGAAGAAAATATAAGCGATCAACAGACCAATATAGCCTAAACCAAAAAAGCCGCGAACAGCCATGTTCAGTTTGCTCTCCCCAAACTCAACTTTTCTTCGAGCAGCTTTGGCTTTACGGTGGTAAAACACCCGTATAAACATAAGACCAACAAACACCAGGATAAAAAAAATATGAAAAATCATCAAATCAACTTCACAAAAATCTTGGCGGTGATACCAGATCCCAAGACAACCAACTCATCTTCACCCTCCACCTGGATTTTTAGATTTTCATCGAAAGGAGAATAACCGACCACATCAAGATGAGCTTCAGGAACGATCCCCACCTTGGCTAAATAACGAAGTAAATCTGGATCATTATCCGGGACACGCTTTACTTTAGCATTTTGACCAGGACGCAGATCGCACAGGCACAAAGTTGTATAGGAAGGCATGGTGAGGTCACGGCTTGGAATTGGATCACCATGTGGGTCATGGGTGGGATTTCCCAGAACAACCGCCATCCGTTCCTCGAATTCTTCCGAGATGACATGCTCAAGACGATGAGCCTCTTCATGGACCTTATCCCAAGAAAAGCCTAGTACTTCATAAAGAAAACGCTCTAATAAACGGTGGTGTCGTATGACCTCCAAGGCTGCCTTCTCACCGTTCGGCGTAAGAACAACACCGTGATGCTTTTCATAGGCTACCAGGGGTGGATCGGTTTCCGCCAACTTCTGAAGCATACCTGTAACTGAAGCAGGCTTTACATCCAGAACTTCAGCAATCTGGGTTGTAGAAGCCCGTTCGTGTAAAGAGACTATCTCGTAAATCGTTTTTAAATAGTCTTCTACAGCTTGGGTAAGTTGTCCTTTTTCCACTCGATTCCTAACCTTTGAACATTGAGCTTTTTTTGGTTTATAGGAGACTGGCAATCAAACGCCAAACCTGGGCTACAAAAAAGGTTATTACAAAGCCCATCATCAATGGTAATAGGCTGGCAACAATTGTCCATTTCTTGCTTCCAGTTTCTTTGTAGATGGTGTAGATGGTTGTGCTGCATGGGTTATGGATCAGGCTGAATAACATTAAGTTGACGGCAGTAAGCAAGGTCCATCCCCCAGCATGTAACAACGCCATGGTTTCCGCACCAGACTCAAGTTCAAACATCACCCCAGCACCTTCACCCAATCCAGATACGCCAGCAATCAAAACTGTTAACATCAAAACGGTGGGTATGACGATCTCATTGGCGGGAATAGCCACAATATAGGCTACAAGGATGACTCCGTTCAGACCTATAAACAAACCTATCGGATCGAGAAAGTTGATCAAGTGCTCAGCAATACTGACACCAGAAATTTTTAAATTTGAAGCAAGCCAGATCACAGCCCCTGCGGGTAAGGCAAAGGTAACAGCCCGCCAAAGAATAATCAAAGTACGGTCAATAACCGAAGTATACAGGGTCCGTAGAATTTGTGGTGGGCGATAAGGAGGAAGTTCCAAACTAAATGTGGAGACTTCACCTTTCAACCAAGTTTTAGATAGTCCCCAGGAGACAAGAAAAGTAAGACCAACGCCTAACAAGGCAATCCCAACCACAGATATCGCGGAGATCAAGCCTGCCAAGTGTGCGGGTGCCAAAGTGCCAAGAAAAAGCGTGGCGATCAGGATTTGTGTTGGCCAACGACCGTTGCACAGGGCAAAATTATTGGTGATAATGGCAATTAAACGCTCTCGGGGACTGTCGATAATCCGGGTAGCAACAATACCTGCTGCGTTGCAACCAAAACCCATGGTCATACTCAAAGCCTGCTTACCATGGGCGCCTGCTTTTCGGAATAAATTATCGAGATTGAAGGCTACTCTAGGCAGATAACCGAAATCCTCTAACAAGGTGAAGAGGGGGAAGAATATTGCCATGGGAGGCAGCATTACACTAATCACCCAGGCGGTAGAAAGATACATACCATCGATTAAGAATCCACTCAGCCACCAGGGCATGCCGATACTGGCAGCAAGGTTTTTCAGAAAGGGATGGACGATATCTAAAAAAAAGGTTGCCAACAATGAAGATGGGTAATTCGCCCCCGAGATAGTCAGCCAGAAGATGACCATTAGCAACAGAAGCATTAAAGGAAAACCAAAAACTCGGCTGGTAAGTATTTTATCCAAATTACGGTCAAAATCAAACCGCGGTTTTCCTCCAGGGCGGGTGACGGCACGGTCAGCAATATTTGCAGCATCGGTGTAGATCGATTCCATCAGGTGCTCATGGAAGTCTATTCCCAACTCCCATCGTAAGGCCTGGGCATTATTAAGGACATCATCAGCCAAGATTATTTCTGTACTCATTAAGTTACTCCAATTAAACCAGTCTTATTCATACCAACATTTTGAATTTTCTGTTTCGCATTCAACCAGTTTAAATTACTTACAATTGTTACCTGATCCCTAATACCTCGTCATCAATCACTGATTGCCAATCACCTGCAGCTGAGCAGGGCGTTGTTCAAGGCTTCCATGGCTCAGGTCACCCAGTTCTCCTTTTCGCAGGGCTTCCGCAATTCGTTCATCTCCATCCAGTATACGTAAAGCCACCCATTGCGCATTAGGAAGGTCAGGATATAGCTTGTGAATTTGGGTCGTCAGTTGTTTGACAGCTTTCTTTAGAGCCGGCGATTGGTAATTAACCCGGTAGGGTTTCCCAATCGTCTCTCCTTTCGCGACCTCACTGATGGCTTGCAAGAGTTTAGGAACTCCTTCTCCTTGCCGGGCTGCCATCGGAACGACAGGGACGCCTAAGTCTCGGGCAAGGCGCCTTTCGTCGATCTGAAGTCCATATCGACGTGCCTCGTCCATCAAGTTTAAGGCTATAACAACCCGGTTGGTGATCTCCAACACCTGCAGCACCAGGTTGAGGTTTCGCTCCAGTCGGGTAGCATCCACCACAACAACGGTCACATCCGGCCGCCCAAATAGAATAAAGTCCCGAGCAACCTCCTCATCAAGGCTGGTTGCCAGGAGGGAATAGGTGCCAGGCAGATCAACGACTTTATACTTGTGATCACCAAATTCAAAACCACCTTCAGCTCTAGTAACCGTTTTACCAGGCCAATTTCCAGTGTGTTGTCGTAAACCTGTCAATGCATTAAAGACGGTGCTCTTGCCCGTGTTTGGGTTACCAGACAGGGCAACTACAAAATCGAAATCTGTCATATCAACGCCCAATTTTTTAAGCATTGCAGCATTATGGATCGGGCAGGTGGCACAGGCTTCACTGGTTTTCTTATCGATCGTTGTCATAAAAAAACTCCTACAATTCGTGTTCTATTGATGGTTCCAGGTGAACCTATCACTGCAATTTTAGCAACCACAAAATCAAAGGTAATTTATCTATCATTTTTTTCTGTGATTAACATTCCCCTGCATCAGGGCATACGGTGATAAGTTGTGCCTGGCTTCTCCGCAAGGCGATCAACGCTCCACGTACCCGGTATGCAATTGGATCTCCACCAGCAGATTGCATCTCAACACTGATGCCTGTTCCCGGTAGCAGACCAAGGTCCATCAATCGTCGTCGTTCTACACCACGAATTCGTGGCGATAAGTTTAAAATTTGCGCTACCTGTCCGGATTTCAGTGTTGAGAGCGGCTGACCGGGGAGTTCAACTTGCTCAGGTTCGTCGGTCATTGGAATCACAGCGATATTTGCAGCCAGGAGTGGAGCTAAGACATGTTCATCATCACCAGCCCAAAACCGCACCCGCTGTGGTGAGGTCTCTATAAGATATACTTCCTGACCAATATGCAATCCTTCCGCCACCAACTGGGCATAAACCGCTTCGGGTTCATCTTCCAGGTGAACGATACGGGCTGGAGTATTAAGGTCTAGCAGGGTGAGGATGGTGCGATTTTCGGGATAGACCACAGTTCCATCTGCCATGGGAATGGGGTCTCCATGAGGGTCATGAGTCGGGTGACCCAATTGGGTGGCTAAAGCTTCTACCTCTTCAGGACTTAATTGGTGTTCAACCTGGTGCGCTCGGGCATGCCACTCCGCCTCCTTATACCCGGTTTGATCAGCCAGATAGCGCTCGTAAATTCGGTGGGCGCGGATGATCCGCATCGCATAATCCCTCCCAGCTGGAGTAAGCGGGAAAGTTTGTCCCTGGACCTCAATAAGTTCTCGCCCTTCAAGATCGGTAAGGATTTCTGCCACCTGGTTGGTGCTTACGCTCAATGCCCCAGCCAAGCTTGTTACCGAAGGATGTTCACCGTGGATTTCACAATTTTGGATATGTTTTAAGGCATCCTCACGGAAAACCCTTCCTGTCATTTCGCTGCTACGCTGTAAGCGCCAGAATAAGCCTTTCTCAGGCCAAAATAAATATAAAACAATAGCTGCAATTAATCCAGCGATGATAAGGGAAAATAGGGGATCAGGCATTCGTCACCTCTGATAATAACGTTTCAAGGTTTTTGTCCTCAAGATATCCAACCATTAATTTAGTACTGGTTATAACTTATGATGTATAAAAACTTGAACTAAATCTTAATTTAGTCCTTCCTAAATTTAACGGATTGTACTCTCTAAATATTCCTTTGTCAAGAGAATACTAACAATGGTATCTGGTTGACCACATCTCTAATTTATGGCATAATCTTTTGAACAATTGAATCTAGAAAAGCCTTGATGGAAACGAGTAAGTCTGCTTCGGGCTGACAGCGAACCCGGAAAAGGTGTAAGACGGGACAGCACAGCAGACCCAAAATCCTTCCGGAGCTGTGAACTGAACGTAGTAGCAAGTAGGGAATCCGGCTTTGCCAGCCGTTACCCCAGGCACGAAGATGAAACAGAGATCGGTGATTAGCAACTAGGGATCAGGTACTAGGTATTCGTGTTTCAAACTTACAACTCAATCCTGTTTCTTCTTTACTGATCAAAGTTCTGAGAGCCTTCGAATGAGTGCCCGTCCATACGGCGGGAATGCGGGTGGTACCGCGGGAGTGTAATTTTCTCTCGTCCCAATACGGACGAGAGTTTTTCGTTTTTGATAGACAAGTAGGAGAGATTATGGCTTTCAAACAAGTACCAAACAAGGTAGATTTCATCGCCCAAGAATATGAAATCCTTGATTTTTGGGACAAAACCAACGCCTTCGAAAAATCGCGCACCTTACGCCGGGGAATGCCTCGCTGGTCATTCATCGACGGTCCTATCACTGCAAACAATCCCATGGGGATCCATCATGGCTGGGGCCGGACCTATAAGGACCTCTTCAGCCGCTACTGGACCATGCGTGGACGGGAGCTACGCTATCAGAATGGGTTCGATTGCCAGGGTTTGTGGGTGGAAGTCGAGGTCGAAAAGGAAAAAGGATTCCAATCAAAGCTGGATATCGAAGAATACGGTCTGGATATGTTTGTCAGGGAATGTAAAGCTCGGGTTTTACGGTACGCCGGGGTACAAACTCAACAATCCATCCGTCTTGGTTACTGGATGGAATGGAACGATCCGGAAAAGCTAAACTGGCTTGCAGACAAGCTGTTAGAAGACCCGATGGAAGTTATTACCTTCACCGGTCCGAATGGAAAAACCGTTACAGATACAGTTGAACAGGTGATCGGACAGCTTGGCCTTGCCCAGCTGGGGGGCAGTTATTTCACCTTTTCTAACGAGAACAACTACATGATCTGGAAGATGATCCAGACCTGTTGGAAGCGTGGCTGGCTTTATCGCGGTGCAGATGTCATGCCCTGGTGTCCGCGCTGTGCCACCGGAATCAGCCAGCACGAAATCATCACAGATGGTTACATGGAGCTTACCCATCGCTCTGTCACCCTACGTTTTCCTCTACGTACCAAAGATGGTAGTCGGAGGAGGGAGGCTGGTTTACCCGAATCATTGCTGGTGTGGACAACCACGCCATGGACACTTACGTCTAACGTTGCAGCAGCCGTAGGACCCGAATTAGATTATGTTAAGGTCAAGAACAATGGTCACATTCTCTACCTGTCCAAAGGCACCCTTCACATGCTGCGTGGCGATATCCAGGTCCTCGGCGAACTCAAGGGAGCAGAGATGGAAGGTTGGACCTATGATGGCCCATTCGATGAACTCCCTGCAGCAAACCAACCCGGTGGCGTTACCGTCCTAAAGGAGCTGATCAAGGATATTAACACAACAGCTGCCCAAATCCACCAGGTCATCCTCTGGGATGAAGTTGGAGAAAGTGAAGGGACTGGCATCGTTCATATCGCCCCAGGATGTGGCGCGGAGGACTTCGAACTCGGAAGAGAAAACCAATTTCCCCTATTAGCTCCAATCGATGATGAAGGGTATTTTGTGGAACATTTTGGTTGGCTGACCGGCACTCATGTCTCCGATGTGGCAACACCGATTTTTAAAGACCTGGAAAAGAAGGGTATCCTTTATCATGTCGAACCCTACACCCACCGCTACCCGACTTGCTGGCGCTGTAAAACGGAACTGGTCTTCCGCTTAGTGGATGAGTGGTTCATCAGCATGGGCGAACTCTATGATAAGCCCAGGGAAGAGATCACCGACGACGAAAAAGAAAAATCGCTACGCTACCAGATCATGGATGTGGTCGATCAAATCCGCTGGATCCCGGAGTTCGGTCATAAGCGCGAACTTGATTGGCTGCGCAACATGCACGACTGGATGATCTCCAAAAAGCGTTACTGGGGCTTAGCCTTGCCAATTTGGATCTGTGAGGATTGCGGTCATTATCACGTGGTTGGAGACGAGCACGAACTTGAAGAACGCGCCATCGAGGGTTGGGACGAATTCCTCGGGCACACACCCCACCGTCCATTCATTGACAAGGTCAAGATCGCCTGCCAGAAGTGTGGTGGCAAAATGAGTCGAACCCCTGATGTTGGCAATCCTTGGTTGGATGCTGGTATTGTCAGCTTCAGCACACTAGGATACCGTGATGACCCAGAAAACTGGCGGAAGTGGTATCCCGCTCACTGGATCAGCGAGTCCTTCCCTGGTCAGTTCAGGAACTGGTTCTATTCTTTGCTTGCCATGGCGACTGTCCTTGAAGGGACACCGCCATTCTTAGAAAATTTTGGTTACGCCAGCCTCCTCGCAGAAGACGGACGAGAGATGCACAAATCCTGGGGGAATGCGATCGAGTTCAACGAAGCAGCGGACGACATGGGTGTGGACGTTATGCGTTGGCTTTACTGTGCCCAAAAGCCGGAAAACAACCTGCTCTTCGGCTATAACCGCGCCGAAGAAACGCGCCGTCGCTTCATCATTCCTCTCTGGAATGTATATTCCTTCTTCTCTACTTACGCCTCCCTGGATGGATGGGTGCCAGATCTCAATGTCCAAAACAAATTTGATCCAGCGACACCAGAAGGGAAAGCTCCACAGAGCGAAAATCCCCTCGATCGTTGGATCCTGGCTCGTTTGAACCAGTTGGTTTCCCAGGTCACTGATCTTTTTAAAAATTCCGATGCCTACACCGCCACGCTTGCCTTCGAAGCACTGATGGATGACCTCAGCAACTGGTATGTTAGGCGTTCACGGCGGCGGTTCTGGAAATCAGAGCAGGACAGTGATAAGGATACGGCTTATGCCACCTTATGGCATGTCCTGGTAAAAATGTCACGGACTCTGGCTCCGGTGCTGCCTTTCATCACCGAAGTGATGTACCAGAACCTGATCCGGAACATCTTTGATGATGCATATGAAAGCATCCATCACACCAACTGGCCTCAGGCAGACTCTTCTATTGTGGACGAAAGGCTGGTCTACCAGATGGACCTCGCCCGTCGCGTTGCCAGCCTGGGTCTTTCCGCTCGAAGCAATGCTGGTTTGAAGGTCCGGCAGCCTCTTTCCAAGGTTCTGGTCCATGTCGGCGAAGGTCAGGCAGAACTTAGCGATGAGCTGGTTGAGATCGTCTCAGACGAACTCAACGTAAAGGTTTTCGAATTTGTCGATGATCCAGGAAGGTTAGTCAACTATCGAGTGTTGCCAGTAAACAAGCTGTTGGGACCAAAGTTCGGCGCCAATTTTCCCAAAGTTCGCGCTGCCCTAGCTAATTTAACAGCGGAGGAAGTGGCAGCGAAGGTCGAAGCTGGTCAGAACGTCCAAGTCGAGCTCGATGGCACTTACTATACCCTGACTCAGGAAGAAATCCTGGTTAATACCGAACCTGCTGAAGGATTAGCTGTCGCCACCGATCAGCTGTTGACTGTTGCCATCGACGCGGTTGTCACGTCTGAACTAAAATCAGAAGGACTTGCCAGAGAAATCGTCCGCCGCATCCAGTCTCAAAGGAAGGACGCCGATTTCAATATCGAAGACCGCATCACAACCTGGTACAAGGCTGGGGATGATTTATCAGATGTCTTCCAAACCTGGGGCAATTATATCCAGGCTGAGACTCTAACAACCGAGTTGATTCAAGGTGAACCGCCCAATGAGGCTCACACCACAGCACACACCGTGGATAGCCTGATCTTTACCATTGGTATCAGGCAAAATGAATGAATATAAAACCTCCGGGACAATGAACCAGGATGTTTTCCTTTTGGAATAGAATACCAATAGGATAATATGAGATAGGAATTGGAAAACATAAATGATGGGAGTCTGGAAAAATATGTAATAATATAAATGAGTGAGTCTCATGCTTGACTTAAAGTATGCAGCCGATTTGGTTACCTCAACACGCTTGTTGTTGGCCTTAGGCTTGATTTGAATTGGATGGAATCAGGGTGGAGATGGGGTCAGGCTGGCAGTGTACCTGATGTTGGTAGACTGGATGGGAGATGCACTGGATGGTGCCCTTGCCAGGCGAAGTTTAACCGAAAGACATACATGGATTGGGGATCATGACCTGGAAGTTGATATCACAGTTTCTATGAGATTGTTAGGGTACATGCTGGCAGCTGGATTTGTAAATTGGAGAGTCACTGTTGGATACCTGTTTTTGTGGATCATGGTAATTTTTTCTTGTTACAATTCCACCGTACACCCTATCCCGGGTACATCCGTCGCTATCAGCCAACCCTCCTCTAAACGGAAACCGGGGACTGTCGGGTCGTTGGACAGATCGATGTATCCATCCAGGTCTGCGTAACCCACACCAGGGCTGCTCAAAGCCATACTCAACCCGGCAGCAGTCAGCAAAGCTGGTTCAATCAGGCAGCTGACCATCATCACCAATCCAACCGCGCGAGCGACACCATCCATCTGTCGAGCGTTGTTGAAACCACCGCAGCAGCCAATCTTGATGCTGAAGCCATCTGCGTAATGACCAATCGCCAACTCCAAAGCATCTCTAGGACCTGATATGCTCTGGTCTGCCAGTACCGGTACCGGGCTGTGACGGGTTACCTGAAATAGTCCATCCAAATCATTCGGTGCGGTTGGCTGTTCCAACATCTCGAGTCCCTTACCCAAAATCCGAGCAACTTCAAGCGCATCTTCAATCGAATAGCCGCCATCGGCATCCAGACGCAACAATAGTTTTGGTAAAGCGCGTTGGATCGCTTGTACTCTCTGAATATCGAGTGAAGGATCCAGACCACCCTTGATTTTCAGCATACGGAAACCGTTGCTTGCCCGCATACGAGCAATTTCCACACTTTCTTCTATCGAGCCCAAAGGTACAGTTGCTGAAGTCTGGATCTTTGTGCGGTATCCCCCTAAAAGACGGTGGAGCGGCATCCCAGCTGCTAAACCAAGAAGGTCATGAAAGGCAAGATCAAACGCACACAATGCAGGTGGCAGGTCAGCTAATAGAGGCATCAAATGCGACAGGGAGTATTCAATATCAATGGGATGTAAATCCGGCACGATAACGGCAGCTTTTTGACAGGCCTTCAGGACATCTTCAGGATTATGTCCGGTTAAATACGGATGAGCAACCCCACAACCCCAGGCATTGTGACCTTTCTGAGTCTCCAGGCGGACAAAAATTGCCATAACCGAGTTAATCTCCGGAATACCTGCCATCCGTACAGGTTGCTTCAGTTTTAATTCCACTGGTGTAACTTCAACTTTGGTAATTTGCATATTGCACCTGCCTTTCCTTAGGATTTATTATACTGAAAACGGCGATATATGGATAAAATTTTTAGGAAATTGCGGATAATGCATCAGCAGAGATCAGACACCAGTCAACCAAATAACCAGGTAAAAAGTCATTCATCAAGAAAAGATACCTGCCTTATGCCCTACAATATTACTCGAGGTCAATCATCGTTGTTCCTTCGAATCGACCTTTCTTCCTTTAACCCCTCCACTGTTTCCTGGATCAGGTTGGCAGCTCGGGGAATTGCTTCAGCCACAGCATTACTAAAGCCTGCACCTAATTCAACCTGCGCAATCTCAATACCAATGAGGATGATTTGCCTGGGAAGCAAATCGGAATCGATGCGCCTTCCTAAAGCCAGCGTTTCAGCCACGCCCCAACCATGGGCGGAATTCGAGCCTGCCAGGAATGCACCCAGGTCAGTCTCTAACAGGATATGTATGGAACCCGGTTCCGCCCCACTTTGGAGCGCATCCACCAAAATTGCAGCTTCCGCTCCATCGAGCAAGTTTAACAATCCCACGCCCGGGCTTTCCGCCAGTTCCACTCGCAGGCTTGGATCCCTTCGGATGGAAGGGAAGCTGTCTGCCCAAAGACGCACCGCGGCTAAACCAGCCTCATCGTCCCCTCGTAAACTTTGACCAAGACCAACAACGACTATCATTTCAGAACTATTTAACCACAAAGAGCACAAAGAACCCAGTGGATAACATCATCACTGTATTTTCTGTGCTCTTGCAGTCAATTCTTATTTTGTCCGTACGCAGTCACCTGTTAGGACAAATCAGGCTTTTTCAATCTTCAACTTAAGGAAATGGGTAGAACACGAAATGCAGGGATCATAGGAGCGAATCAGGTGTTCACAAGCCAAACTGGCTTCTTGATGTGGTAGAGAAATTACCTGAGGTGCCAACTCCCATAGGTCTGCTTCCATACGAGCATAGTTTTGCGCTGTGGGAGGCGTGATCTTTGCAAACTTTATCAAGCCATCCGCACCAACCTTATAGTGGTGGTAAAGTGTTCCACGAGGCGCTTCAGAAACTCCGTAGCCTTCGCTTTCCTTCAATACCGCTTCTTCATAGGCTGGTCCTTGCGGATCATACGCCGCAATTAACTCGACCGCCAAGTCACAGACTTCGACCAATTCAACAGCCCGCGCAATTAAACTCTTGTATGGGTTCTTCAATGGAATCTGCACACCGATATCTTCAGCAGCTTGCTTTGCAATCGGCCGAAGCTGTTCATAATTGTTATTTAATCGTGCCAGTGGTCCGACAAAATAAGCATTCCCATCTATCGTGTGGCTATGTAAAGCTGTTGATTGAGGCACATGAGATTCCAGGTAAGCCGTTTCGAACTCATCCACCGGTACTCTTTTTCCCCGGGAAGAAAGGATGTCTCCGTTATAGATCGCATATTCATCTGGTCGGGTGATAGATACAAATTCGTAATCCATCTCAAAGTCCGGATAATCCAGAGTACCAGCAAATTGAACTGTATCCAGGGAGGCTTGTAAAGCCCACTTCATATCTTCTAATAGCCCTTTTATTTTTTCCACATCCGGCCATCTGTAAACGCCCCCAACCTTAGTATTCACCGGATGCACGCTCCGTCCCCCGATTGCGCGCAATAAATCATTACCGATCTTTTTCAATCGCAGCGCTTTCTTCACTGCTTCTGGGGCGATCTCAGCGATACCAAGGACGCTGTCCTGGCCAAGCAGATCCGGTGCTTGAAGCATATAGATGTGTAAAGTGTGGCTTTCGATAAACTCAGCACAGTAAAACAGGCGACGAAGGGCGCGGATTCCTTCGGGAAGCTCGATACCGTAAGCATTTTCCAGGGCTTGAGCCCCACTCATCTGATACGCGACCGGGCAGATGCCACAAATGCGCGCCGTAATGTCGGGGACTTCCTGGTAGTAACGTCCTAAAAGGAATCCCTCAAAGAAGCGTGGGGGTTCATAAATGTTCAGTTCGATGTCGTCAATAGCACCATCTTTGGTGCGGATATATAGTGCACCCTCTCCCTCAACACGCGCCAAAGCTGGAATAATGATATCTTTGGTCATTTTATTCACCTTCTTTCAGAATGGCATCCACCGCTTCACGGAATTTTGGTGCATATCCAGCAAAGTTCCTCAGCAGATGTACTGTCTCACCAGGGTATTGTTCTAAGGCTCGCATGACGGGTACGATTGTATCCAGGTCTGAATCAGGAGCAGGTCCAAAACAGCCGTAGCATCCTCTGCCATTTGCTGGACAAAGCGCACCACAACCACTACGAGTAGCTGGTCCAGCACAAGGGATGCCATAGGCGACCATCACACATACCGTGCCGTTTCGTTTGCAATCCAGACAAACACTGTGCGTGGGTAGATGCGGTTTACGCTTTTGTAACAGTGCAATCACCGCCTCCAATAGCTGATACTTATTTACCGGACAACCCCAAATTTCAAGGTCAACCTGAACATGTTCTGAGGCAGGGGTTGACTTTTCAAGGTAATGCAAATATTCAGGATGGTCATAGATTAATTCAGCCAGTTTTCCAGGATCGGTGAAATTGCGTAATGCCTGGATGCCACCTGCTGTGGCACAATCACCAATCGCAATCAAGAAATTGGATTGTGCTCGTATTTCCTGGATTCGTTCAGCTTCGTGAGGGGTTGAAACTGACCCTTCGACCATGGCTATGTCATATGGTCCCGGCTGTATTTTGCTGCTTGCTTCCAGAAAATAAGCAATTTCCACTGCCCCAACCAAATCAAGGAGTTCATCTTCAAGATTTAATATAGAGAGCTGACAGCCATCACAAGATGAAAATTTATGTACTGCGAGCGTAGGTTTACTCATATTTAAAAATCCTCCACGTTGAAATAAGGCTGCAGCCGATTATAGGAAAAAACCGGTCCATCTTTACAGACGAAGTACGGTCCAAGCTGACAGTGTCCACAGGAGCCAAAACCACATTTCATGTTTCTCTCAAATGATACATAGATATTATTTTCGGGCAGTCGACGAGCAAGGGCTTCATAAACCACAAAACGCATCATGATTTCAGGCCCACAAGTGAGGGCAATACTCTTATCAGGATCCATTCGCAAGCGGTAGAACAACAGTGGAACCACACCAACAGTCCCTTCCCAACCCTCTGTTGCCCTGTCGACGGTTACCATTACATTGATGTCTGCTTTTCGCCATTCTTCGTATTCATCTCGGAATTGCAGGTCATTCGGTGTACGCGCCCCGTACAGGACGACTACTTCACCAAAACTAGAACGATTTTTCATGATATGGTATATCACCGGGCGAAGTGGTGGGAGTCCAATTCCACCCGCAGCAATATACACATCTTTTCCTATGCATGCCTCAATAGGCCAGTTCGTTCCATATGGGCCTCGTACACCAACCGTATCGCCAACTCTCAACCTGGCAACGGCGTTTGTCACATCCCCTGCTATACGAATCGTATGCCCGATACTTTCTTTATCCTCAACATCCGAACTAATCGAAATTGCAGCTTCACCATAAGCCGGAACAGATAAAATGTTGAATTGACCAGGTTTAAATGAGTACAAATTTTGAAATTCCTCATCTAAAAATTTTAGCCAATAAGTCGCTATACCCGGTGCTTCTTGTTGGATATTAACCAATTGGGCCCAATTCGGCATCATTGGATGGGATTCACATTTCTTCTCCGTAATAGGTTTGATATCTATTGTCATGACGGTTCTCCCTCGCTAATAATTCCCCCTCTTATGGCAGTTATTTCTTCGACATGGTCGATTCCTGCTGGACACCAGGTAATGCAACGCCCACAGCCTACACAACCAGAAGTTCCATACTGATCGTACCAACTCGCCCATTTATGCGTAAGCCACTGACGATAACGAGACCGTGTGTTGGGTCGAGTATTCCCTCCAAAAACATAGGAGTAATCTGGATTAAAACAGGAGTCCCATTCTCGGTTACGAATGATGGTGTCGCCTGGAAGCAAAGTAGTGTCATATGTGTTCCAACAGAAACAAGTTGGACAGACCTGGGTACAGCTCGTACAGCTCATACATCGTTTTGAAACATCATCCCATCGGGGATGATCCAGATTTCCTAATAGTTGTTCTTTTAATCTTTCTGGGTCGGGTAGTTCACGCCCCATATTCTCCTTTGCTGCAGCTAAACCTTTACGGGCGGTCTGCAGCATGAAAGCGCTGGCAGGTTGCCAGGAAATTGATTCGTGATTCATCGCCATTCGACCTGCTTCGGAGCCAACCTCAACGAGGAAGTGATTTTCCAATTCGGTTAAGCATAAATCAAAACCATCTTTCGCATCAGGTCCTGTACCCATTGAGGCACAGAAGCAGGTGCCGCAAGGTTTCAAACAATTCACTGCAATGAGAAGGGCGTTTGATCGCCGGTCGCGATAAATAGGGTCGCACCATTCCTCACGCATGAAAACTTTATCTTGGATCTCAATGGCAGCCAAGTCACATGGGCGAACTCCAAGCATCGCATATCGAGGGGGGTTCTTCTCTCCTTCTTCCACTAACCAAGGTGTGTCACCTTCGTTCTTATGAAAGTGCATCAGTTCAGATTTTGGAGGAAAGAAATATTGCTTCCAGGAATGCGGCCCATTGGTCACATCAAAATAATTCTTATAGCCGTTTTGGATTAACTCAAATCTTCCAGGTGCTTGCTTGCTGCTGTAACCAAGTGGAAGTTCCGATATCGAGGAAATTGGGGCGTGAATGATCGTATGATCTTTTACTTTGGGACCAATTATTTCATAACCCATCGATTGGATTACTGCAAGAAGGTGATCCAATTCTGGTTTCTCAATTGAAACTGTGGTTCTGATGTCAATAAAAGGATTAGTCATTGCTTACATCCTCCTTGCCTGGATGCGCAAAAACATCGAGCAATTGCAACCGGGTGGTGAGCAGCCTGCTTGCAATCACGTTGCACATCCGCCGCATAATGATATACCCAAGGCTGCAATCCTCATCACAGAATTGGCGCAGCTTTATTGCATCGATTTTAAGAAGACAGCTTGGTAAGACAGCTCTGGCGCCAGCTGTGCGCCTACGAACCACTGGTGTAACACTTGACCATCCGACTTCATCCATTGGTTCAGCCGTATGAATACGGGTTCGCCCACGGCTAGGGACAAACATCTCGATTGCCACCCGCCCCTGGATGACGACATAAAGAAAATCCTCAGGATCCCCTTCTCGGAAAAGTTCCTGTTTAGCCTCAACTTCGACCAGGCTGGTTATTTCCAAGATTTTCTCGAAATGTTCTTCGGAAATCTGTTGAAATAAGGGGACTGTTTGCAGGGCATTGATGCGTTTTTCGTTTTCGTCCATATTCCTACTTCCCGGATCATATGATCCATAAGATATATTAATTGGTGCTCATTCGGGGTAATTATAACCTGAAGTTGTAAAATAATTCACAAACGATGAGCATGAACATTATCATAATTTATACAGTCAAATATCAGGTAATAAATTTACCCCTTCTATTCCATAAGTGAGAGATATACCAAGCTCTGTCGTGCGTTATCCCAAAAGAATCTTGTGAAATATTAGCTTATAGGGTTGTATTGACCTTCTGCAGTACAAATTACCGATATGTTAAAAACAGGCAATTTTCTAAATCGAAAAAAATGATGAAATCAAGAAAGGTCAAACAGCCTCAGTTGTTATTCCGGACTTAATTTTGCGAGGAGCCTGACAATTCCTCTGAGTTCCATCCACCATTGATCGATGGGACGTTGATGAACAAGATCAACCATCCGGGTGAAATCACGCATATCCTGAAATTGATATTCCCCATTGCTTAGACCGATAAATGCACTATCCTGCCGACCTTTGTCACAGGATTCAATCAGATACTCAAGACATAATCGTCCTAAACGAGTTGCCTGGATTCGATCAAACGGTGAAGGATCCCCTCCCTGCTGTAGATGACCAAGAATTGCAGGACGGACATCGAACAAATCTCGTCCTTCTTCCTCAAAAAGCGCACACATGAATGAAGTTGTATAGATATCATTGGCGTATTCATTTCGAATCATCAAGCCAAGCCGTTTACCAATTTTGAACCCTTTTCTCAGCATGGCCACATCTTTCTGCAAGTCCGATAAAGTCACACCCTCTTCGTTGATATAGACCCGTTCAGCACCTGTTGCCAAACCTGCCATCAGCGCCAGATAACCACACCAATGACCCATCACTTCCACAACAAAACAACGGCGGGTAGCGACTGCAGACTGTTTGATCTTATCGACCGCGTCGGCAATACTATTTAAAGCCGTATCAGCTCCAATGCTCAACTCTGAACCAGGTAAATTGTTATTAATTGAAGCAGGTAAACACACCATAGGAATATTGAAAGCAGGAAAATTTCCTCGCTCGGTAAACAGCTTATATGCTGCTTCGTAGGCATTCCACCCACCAATGATTAGCAAAGCATCAATCTCATTGATCTCAATGGTTCGAGCAATATTGTACAGGTCGCTCCCTTTGGGTACGAGGCGACTGGTGCCAAGCTCAGAACCACCTCGAGACGCCCAACCACTCATACTCATCCAATTAAGTTCGTCAACTTCGCAAGCTGCCATGCCCTCGAATCCATTGTGGATTCCCAGCATGATATGCCCTTTATCCAATCCTAGACGTGTCACCGCCCTGGAAGCAGTATTCATTCCAGGTGCTGGGGCACCAGCGTTGAGCATCGCAATTCGAAAGCGGGATTGCCCTGGTGTGGGAGGATGGGGAAGGGCGCGAACCATCGTGCGTAAGGTGCTGAAGGCATCTGAAAAACTTGAACTTCGCAGTTCCATCGCTTTTTGATAATCTTTTGCCTCGATTGCCTCGGCGACAGCTTGGGTCTTTTGAACACACTCCATCAAGGGCATCTTAACAATCCGGTTTCCCCTAAATCCGATTTGCTGAGGCTCATCATCTGCTTCAGCCGTCATAATCGCATCCACTGCTGCATGTCCTAACAAAGTAGCCAGGTTTCGATCAAAAGCGCTGGGACGTCCTCCACGTTGAACATGACCGAGCACCGTCACCCGAACTTCTTCGCCCAACCGTTCTTCCAATGCTTTGGCGACATCACTGCTACCAATATACTTGCCATGCCGATCATGAGCTCCTTCCGCCAAAATCACGAGGCTATCCCTACGTCCTGCCTTTCTTCCGGCCTTCAGCCTCTCAGCCATCACCTCCTGCCAGTTATCAACATCTGGGGGACTTTCAGGGATCAGGACCCAATCTGCACCAGTAGCCAGCGCTCCCATGAGGGCAAGGTAGCCGCAATTGCGTCCCATTACTTTGACTACAAATGTTCGCTGGTGGCTGGCAGCAGTACTGTTAATGGCATCGACTGCCTCTGTAATCCGATGCAAAGCTGAATCGGTGCCGATCGTCATATCGGTACCAAAAAAGTCATTATCAATGGACCCAACTAATCCTACAATGACTAAACTCGGATAAGACTTTGCCTTTTTGGAGGAGATATCTCCATTTTTTAGCAGGTCCTCTACTAAAGAGGACCACTCCTGCCGAAAAAGGTTGGCACCTGTAAGGGAACCATCTCCACCAATAACAACCAAGCCTTCAATACCACAATCGATCAGGTTCTTTCCGGCTTTCATTCGGCCTTCTCGGGTTCGGAATTCTTCACAGCGAGCGGTTCCAATGACTGTACCACCAAGTTGAAGAATCCCTCCAACAGATTCCCAGGTCATCTTTTTGATCTGGTCGCCACCATCGACAAGCCCTTTGTAACCCTCGCAAATTGCATAAGCCTCAAGACCTCGGTCAATTGCTGTTCGAACAACGGCACGTACAGCTGCGTTCATCCCTTGAGCGTCGCCACCACTTGTGAAAACTGCTATTTTTCTAATGGCCATTTTTTCTTCTACCTTTGGATAAGTTTTAAGATCAACTCTCTAATTTTACTCGAACTCTTTGCTTCTCAAAATTTGGACAGGTTCCTTTTATTTAATATCTTGGGAATGGATATTCTTTCTGTTAATACCTTTTTCCTATTAAAAAACCTGCTCAAGTACAAGAATCGGCCTGGTTAGTTTATGAGTTTAATACTTGTTCAATCCGTTCCTTTAATTCTGATGGTCGAACAGGCTTACGGATGATGTCCGCTGCGCCAAGTTCCCGAAGGGTGTTGCGTACTTCTTCTCGAGCCACAACAGTTAGGGCAACAACAGGCGTTGTTAAATTATGATTGAATTTCAAATCCCGGTAAATATCCAACCCAGTATACCTGCTCAACTCCATAGATACGCCCCCATGGGGAAGGATCATATCCAACAAGATCAAGTCAGCATCCAAAAGCTTTTGCACATTATCATATACCTCTTTTACGGATCGCAAGCAGATAATCTTGTACCCTGCCCTTTCCAATGGTCGGATAACAGGACCAATGATATCAACATCGTCTTCGATCCAAATAATGGTCTTCGACATCAGAGCTACTCCTTAGGCTGCTTATATGGCAACTTGATCGTAAAGCGAGTCAGGTGAGGTTCTCCTTCTGGTTCTACCTTGTCGGACAACAAGCGACTTCCTGCATCAATCATGCCGTTGTGCTTTTGAATGACCTGCTTAGCAAAACTGAGTCCTTTACCGGATCCTGTCCGGTATTCACCCTGGGTTAATTTCCCCTGGTATCCATCCTGGTAAATAACCCCCGTTTCAATTTCTTCCGGTAAGATACCAACACCATAATTCTTAATTTCAAGTATGTAATACTTCTTTTGGGGATATCCATCAATTTTGACAAATCGCTGTCGTCCAAAACCGCTACGGAAAGAATATTTTACGGAATTATGGACCAGGTTATTCAATGCATGCTGCATATGACTTCGTGAAATCTCGACCGGATGCTCCTTGGCTTCTTTGAGAAAAATACGAATTTCTATCCTTCGCCTGGCAGCTTCGGCCTCATAAATCCGTTTCGCTTCATATACCAATGGACCTATAGAGCAAGTCCGAAAATTATAATCTTCCAGGTAGTGGCCTAAATTCTGCACCAAAGTATCTAAAGCCAATGCACTGAAAAGTACATCTCGCGCCATCCGTTGGGCATCTGTAGCATGAATAATGGGAAGTTCCAACACCAGGTTTTCTGCATTAGCTATTATTGCCTGTAGACGGGTTTGCATTTCATGGGTAACACGATCCACACCTGTCTTTAACCGGTCTTCTTCATCCATGATAATGTAAAACCATTCTTCAACCTTAGGGAAAAAATTCACGATTTCTTCTAACCGGTCTTGAGAATACATTTTTGTACTTAGAAACAAAGTGTTTAACTCAGCTGCATCTTGGGTATTCAATCCTAAGTTTCGAATGACTTCCTGGTGGTGTTGCATCGATTTTCGTTGATAGGCTTCCCCTTCGATTTGCATTTCTCCATAAAGTATAACCGCCCTTTTTTGACCATTCATTCTGATGGGTATCGCCTGATTATAGAGTCCAGCATGGCAAAGGGTCAACTGGTTTTCATCTGAAGTAAAAGCGTTTTCTGCACGGTTACATTGGTCTAAAAGACATAATGCTTTTCCCTGAGGGATCTTTTGGATGAATTGACAATGGGGTTCAAAATTTTCCAGCGATTTTTGGGAAAATATCCCCTCTAGTTTTCCATCCTGTATCTCGTAAAGCCCTATTGGCATCCCCGTTGCATCAGTAAACATATCCAGTAAAGCCATTTGTGCTTCCCTGCGATGAAAACCTGTTGTCCCAAGTTGGAACTTATCCATCACAAGTATCCCGAGTATGCTCCCAAATCACCCGAATAATTTCGCAGAAAATCTGATCCCCCGGTTTAAACTGATCCAATCCAATCTGCATTAACTGACGTAGCGTATCGTGGGAAATTTCTGGCAACTCAGCCAATTCATATATCCCCGTCATATCCCCTTCCAGAAATTTTCTCATCGAAAGCGCTTCAGATATTTGTAGCAGGTTGGTTTCATCCCCTGTTTTAATTGCATGAGCAAATTGTTTTCCCAATTGTTGCTTTTGCCGTTCGCTTATAGCACTGATGTGTTCTATTGTATATTTCCTTTGACCGGAAATATCCCGGGGTACAACAGGTAGCTGTCCAACTTTCTCCCACCGGAAAAGTGTACTTTTTGAGATATTGAACATCTCACAGATCTCAGCTGTTGAATATATATGATTGCTCTTCGTCATACGATCTCGATATATTGGCTATAGTTACAATATTCATATCCTACACACGGTCAATGGTTTTGTCAATCAAACTATGGTATAAAAACAATGTGAATGATACCGATATTTTTCACCCACCAAAAAAATCTGGGACAATTTTCCACATAGCATCCATAGCCATTCTAATTATTGGGGTTGCTATCAGCTTGTACCGCATCGCTTATGCGGAGGTTGGACCGACTTTCCTTTTCTATCTCATTCCGATCCTTCTTGCCATTCCCATAGTCCCTCTCTTGATATACAGATTAAATGCTCTTCAAAACGCAGTTTATAAGATGGAGCGTGATAGTATTCACTTGCAGTGGGGATTTCGAGTTGAGGTCATCCCAACTGCAACCATTTTATGGGTACAATCTGCGACCGACCTCGCTGAACCCGTACATTTACCCTGGTTTCGTTGGCCTGGGTCCGTCCTGGGCATCCGGCATTTAGGAGGAAAAATCCCGATTGAGTTTATGGCATCTACATCAAATAATCTTGTCTTATTAGCAACTTACGAACGTGTTTTCGCTATCTCCCCTTCAGAACCAGATGCCTTTATCCATTCTTATAAAAGACTGACTGAATTAGGGTCATTATCTTTACCAGAAGCACAATCCGTACATCCGACAACATTCTTTGCTGGGGTCTGGCGTACTGGTTCAAGTAGAAATCTACTCATCATCAACACCCTTTTGGGATTGATATTGATCTTTTGGAGTGTTCTTGCTGCACCTGCGAAATACGCAATCTCGCTAGGCTTCACGGCTTCAGGGGAACCAAGAGAACTCATACCTGGCGCCCGTTTATTGCTGATACCGATTTTGAATACGATGTTCTGGGTATTCAATTTTTTTGCAGGGTTAGTATTATTTCGTAATGAAATACATCGCCCACTTGCCTATCTGCTTTGGGGCAACAATGTATTTATTGCAACACTTTTTCTAATAGCTATGTTTTTTATTTTAAGAATTGCTTAGTTTTTCCACCGAATAAATAATTCTATCCCCATTTATCCACAACCTTCAACGATTTATCCACATTAAAATGCAAATTATTCTTGGTATTACCTTTAGTATCCTTATCAGTGCCATAGCCTGGAAGCTAGGCTCTCTCTCGATCAGTGGCGCAATCAGTGCTTCTATAGTAGGAAGCCTCATCTTTGGTCTTGGAGGTCTTTCCTGGGGAATACAACTATTAGGATTTTTCATCACCTCAAGCCTGCTATCAAAGACCTTTCGAAAACGGAAATCTAAATTAAGTGAAAAATTCTCAAAGGGAACCCAACGAGATTGGGCTCAAGTTTTTGCCAATGGTAGCCTGGGTACCCTACTCGTTGTCGCCTTCTATTTAAGTTCAGAAAATAATTGGATCTGGTTTGCTTATGTTGGTTCAATGGCAGCGGTAAATGCAGATACCTGGGCTACAGAATTGGGAGTGCTAAATCCAGCCGTTCCTCGATTAATCACAAATGGAAAAGCCGTCGAACCAGGTACTTCTGGCGCCG
>CAZTJD010000011.1:39442-57958 GCA_964613985.1 uncultured Anaerolineales bacterium | reverse complement strand
CAGGCATACGAGATCTCCGGCTCAGCCTTCAAAGAGCACAGTTGGGAAAAGGTCTACGCATGCTTTGGATGCCCGATCGGCTGCGGGAAATGGACCAAGCCCACCCTTGATGGTAAAGTCATCGAGGGACCGGAGTATGAATCCATTTATGCCCTGGGTTCCAACTGCGGTATCGGGGAGCGCGAAGCCATCATCAGGCTTAATTGGATATGTGACGAATACGGCCTGGACACCATCTCGACGGGTGGGGTGATTGGTTTTGTGATCGAGATGTTTGAAAAAGGCATCATCCCGGCACAAGATTTAGACGGGCTTGAACCCCGTTGGGGAGATGGTGAGACTGCCCTGGTATTAGCAGAGAAGATGGCGAAAAGTGAAGGCTGTGGAGAATGGCTGGCTCAAGGCGTGGCGGTAATCTCTGAAACATACCCCCATGCGAAGCCCTTTGCCATGCAGGTCAAGGGTTTGGAAATGCCAGCCTACCACCCAAGTGCCGCAAAAGGCACAGCCCTGGCTTATGCCATCTCTGAACGCGGCGCCTGTCATCTGCGAGGCGCACCTTTGGGAGAGCTTTTCAGTGGAGCAGCAGACCCTCTTACGATTGAGGGCAAACCGCAGTTGTTTAAAGATCACCAGGTAGAGAAAGCGGTTTGGGACAGCGCCTGTTTGTGCATCTTCCCAGGCTACGGTATGACCCTCAAAGAGCTGTGGCAGTTGGTTACCGCAGCCACCGGGTTTGATTACCCCGCTGTTACGGACCTGGAACGGGTAGGAGAGCGAATCTCGACCCTGGCGCGCCTCTTCAACGTGCGGGAGGGCTTCACCCGTTCCGCTGATACTTTACCCGCTCGCAACCTGGCTCAACCCATGGTTAGCGGTCCTGCTGCTGGCCAGGTGGTTGAGCTCGAACCGATGCTGGATGAGTATTACCGCTTAATGGGCTGGGACGAAGATGGGGTGCCTACGCCAAAACAGCTGGATAAGTTAGGCTTGACCATGGCGGCTTAAGGCTTGAATGTGGACTTGCTGCTGAACGGAAACAAGTCTACCTACAAAGCAAGCGAGTCTTTATCTTGTAAAACTCGATTTCTAAACATCACTTAACCCTAACGAAAGCTTCTAAAGAAATTCCTTGCTCAGGAAAATTTCTTAGGATTTGCCTGTTAACAGTTACCAGAGGCACTTTAAGATCTCGGGCTAGTGCTATAAACTCACAGTCATAGGCAGTGCAGGAGCTGATATTAACCAGGTCTAGGACTTGATCGGAGGTCACCTGATATTCCCTGCCCTGTAACAGATTAGTCGCTAGTTCCATGATTTGTCGTGCATGGGGAAGCGAAAGGTGTTCTTTCCGCAGGTAATAGGCAAGCACGTTTCTCAGTTCACTACGTCACAAAAGGGGAGCTGCCCAGGAAGAATCGAAAAGAAAGTAATTTTCAAAAAATATCGGATGAAGCTGTTGAAGAGGTCATGGAAAAAAATAATCTTCGTCCACGAAATTGCCTTGATTTCCTGACACTCTTCGAGGTATCCTTTTAGAACATTGCTACACTTAAGAATTGAATCCAAGACCAAAAAGAGGGAGTACAATTGTAAAAAATCATTTTTATTAACTGGAGGATGTGCAATGGTTCAACCTAAGGTTGGTTTTGTTGTCTTCGGGGTTCACAAGGACGGCTTACAAGATCCGATGGGACAGCCCTTCATTGATAACCAAATCACCGAACATGCCAAGGATGCCCTGCGGAATGCGGGAGCCGATCTCGTCGTTGAAGATTTGATCATCGCCTCCAAGCGGGAAGCGCGGGAGTGCCTTTCTAAATTCCAGATGATGGATGACCTGGACGCGCTGGTGCTGTTTTCCGGGACCTGGGTCTGGGCAGCTCACCTCATCGCTGCGATCCGGTATTTCTCTTTCACACGCAAAGGCATCGTGCTGTGGACTCACCCCGGTTCTCAAGGGTGGCGTCCGGTGGGTGGCTTGGTCATGCAAGGGGCGCTGAAAGAGATCGCGATAAAACATCGCTACGTGTACGGGACTTACGAAGATCCGGACACCATCACCAGTATCCTGGCTTACTGCCGAGCCAGTCACATGGTCAACCGCTTGAACATGAGTACACTCGGTGTCTTCGGCGGGCGCGGCATGGGGCAAACCTGTGGGGTCGCTGACCCTTCTCAATGGATGCGGATGTTTGGCGTGGATATTGATTCGCGCGACACCACCCAACTGCTGAAGACAGCTGCCCAAATCAGCTCGCAGGAACTAGCCAATGCCAGGGCTGAGATCCAACCGCTCTTTTCCGTTCCCATTCCGCAGGGGGAGGTCGCTGAACATTCGATCCGGCTGTACCTGGCGATCCGAAAGGTGCTGGCAGAAGAGGGTTGGGACTGGTACACCATCCAATCCTTCCCCGGGTTAGCTGATGATTATGTCGCTACCTGCTTCGCCCAAAGCCTGATGCTGGACCGGCGGGTGGCAACTTCGACCCTGAGCGATTTCAACACGCTTTTGACGGTGAGATTATTGAACGATCTCAGTGAAGAACCGGTCTATTACGGGGACCTGCAACACATCGATAAAGCCAGCAATGAGATCAAGATCATCGGGGATGGCGCTTGTCCACCTTCTCTGGCAGGTACGGTTGGACCAGCCAGGTTCGCAGAGCACGGCATCCCGACAGAAGGCCAGGCGGGAGGCCTTTCGGTGGACCTGGTCTGTAAACCCGGTCAAGGCGTACTTGCCCGATTGGGGCGGACCAAGGGGGATTTTGAGCTGGTCCTGACCCGCTGCACAATTTTCGAGCCGCCCGCTGAGGACCTGGAGAAGCGCCGCCTTGAATGCGGCATCCCGCGCTGGCCGCACGCCTTCGTGAAAGCTCACTGCGACATCGACCAGTTGCTGCAAGCCTGGAACAACGAATACGCGATCCTGGGATATGGTGCGCACCTGTATGAGGAGCTGCTGGCTTTTTGTGAGCTGACTGGAATCAGGTCGATTGCACTGTGATATATCAACACGGAGGATAATCACGAGTTATAAAAATTTTTACTTGAACATCATGAAACCCAAGCCAATTTTCATCCTTACACTTTTCATTTCCCTTTTCCTCGTCGGCTGTCTGACACCTGCAACCCTGGGCTCTTCCCCAAGCCCAGACTCTCAACTGCCCCCCTCGCCTGACGCCTCAGACCATCCCGATCTCGCCTTCCTGGTACAGCCCGAAGGGACCGTTCGCTTGATGAGTTTCAATGTCGGTTGGGACTCGATCTTCCCCGATGGCGACCCAATGAATGACTCCTTCAGAGCAAGAGACAGGAACGAGGCTTATGTGCGGATGCTTAAAGCCATCCGACCACAGGTGCTTTGCTTGCAGGAGATCAACCCCCGTCGTGACCCACAGCAGGTGGCGGACCTGCTCGACAATGCCATTCCGCTCAGCAGTGGCAGACACTGGCAGGTTCACAATGGCGGTGACAATTTCATTGCCTCAGCTTTCGACCTTCGCCTCACCAATTCAGCGCGCGTGCAGGGGAACCTAATCACAGGCAAAAGACATGCTATGGCCCTGGTTGACCTGCCGGATGAGGAATTCTCACAGGACCTGTACCTGGTCTGTGCCCACTTTAAATCCCAGGGAGGCCAATCCAATATCAATGCCCGTCAAGACCATGCGGATGCCATTATCGCCTGGGTTCGAGATATGCTGACTCCGGGCGGTGAGATCGACCTGCCCCAAGGCACGCCTTTTTCCATCCTTGGCGACTTCAATGTCTATGACACCGACCCCGCTCACCAGTTAGTCACCCTGATGACTGGTGATATCGCCAACGAAGCAAAATACGGCGCTGACATCGCCCCGGATTGGGACGGTACTTCCCTGGCAGACGCCCTGCCCCACCAAAATGGGGTAGGCACTGAGATTTACACCTGGCGAGATGACACCCAGGAATTCAACCCCGGGGTGCTCGACCATATTCTTTACAGCGACAGCGTGATCCTGTTGGAGAACGACTTTGTGCTCAACACGATGTCCCTGTCCGCCACAGCCCTGGCAGCAGCCGGTTTGCAGGTGGAGGATGTCATGCTTAAAGCGGAGGTTGGGAATTATGATCACCTGCCGCTGGTGGTGGATATTTCATTCAATATCCTATTGAACAATCCTTAACCAAACCTCAAAGGTGGTGATCCTTCACTCTTCGCTTTTTCGTTCAGGAAACCATTCATACCGCTTATACTGGATAGTCTACAAAGTTTCATGTTACACTATAAGCTCGTTTGAGCAAAAAGAAGCCCGATACACCAGAGATCTTTCATTCCGCTACATTTCATTCCTAAGAAACTGGTCCGCCGAGGACGGCGATTTGAGCGGGATGCGCCGGACCGCGATTTGAGCGGGATACGCCGGACGGCGATTTGAGCGGGATGCGCCGGACGGCGATTTGAGCGGGATGCGCCGGACGGCGATTTGAGCGGGATATGCCGGACAGCAATTTGAGCGGGATGCTGGGATGTGCCTTCCAGGATGAAATGTGCTTTGGCGCTGTGGATTTGTTCAGGATGACAAATCAAGGTTTTTTGTTAGTCAACCCACGCAATTTATTACAAAGACAGTTAGCAAACATAAAATAAAAACGATGAGTATATACATAAGAAGCGTTACCTTACAACACGAAAAATACCCAACCGTCGACCATTACCCTTTTACATTACCGATGATCAAAGCTAGCAACAGGCTCGTTTTTGATACCCCAATTACGCTATTTGTGGGAGAAAATGGAACCGGAAAATCTACCCTGCTGGAAGCAATAGTCAGGGCGAGCGGTGTTCATATCTGGAGTGATCCTGGAGGCCGGCGTTATCAGGTCAACCTTTATGAAAAAGAATTATACAATTACATAAAACTGGAGTGGGCGAATAGCAGCGTACCAGGCTCGTATTTTGGGTCAGAGGTTTTCAAGGATTTCACAAAAATACTGGATGAATGGGCAGCATCAGACCCTGGTCAGCTGAAATACTTTGGTGGAAAATCATTGGTTACGCAGTCCCATGGTCAATCCATGATGTCCTATTTCCGTTCTCGTTACCAGATTAAGGGGATTTATTTTCTGGATGAGCCGGAGACTGCCCTCTCCCCGCGCAGTCAGCTTGATTTGCTTGAGGTCATTGCAGCCAACAGCCAGGCAGGACATGCCCAGTTTATCATTGCCACCCATTCCCCCATCCTGATGTCATGCGATGGCGCGAAGATTTACAGTTTTGATCACGTGCCCGTTCGTGTCATTCAATACAAAGAGACGGAACATTATCAGTTATATAAGCGTTTCTTTGAGGAACGGAAATAATAAAATACCCTATTCCACCTCAATCAGAAAGTCGATCAACCACTTTTGCAGCTTCCCAACCAATCATGGCTTTCTTTCGTGATGCACCCCAGCGGTAGTGGTGGAACTCTCCCACCCTTTTTATCACCCGGTGACAGGGGATCAGGTAAGCAACCGGGTTGTTTGCCACTGCGTTGGCGACGGCGCGGGTGGCGGTTGGCTTCCCCACTGCGGCAGCCAGGTCACTATAGCTGGTCAGCGCTCCAAATGGGACCGCTAATAATGCCTGCCAGACCTTCACCTGGAAGTTCGTCCCTTTCAACAACAGGCTGAACTGCCGTATCCCCTCTTGATCAGATGAAGCAAACAATCTCTCTACCAATGGTGCAGTCCTCCCAGGGGATTCTTGGAAATTCGCCGAAGGCCACTCTTGCTTTAGGTCAATAAAAACACCTTCCCCTTTATCCCCGGGCAGGAATCTTAAGGCACAGAGACCACGGTCTGTCATTGCGACCAGGCAAGATCCGAAAGGACTTTGGTGGAAGCCAAAATGGATATCCAAGCCTTCACCGCCAGCCTTGTATTCCCCCGGCGTCATCGCCTCGAAGGTTACGAAAAGGTCGTGCAGTCGCCCCGGGCTGGAGAGGCCCAAATCCAGGGTGGTAGCTAGAACGCTGCGAGATTCTTTCAGCTGTTCCTTGGCATATTCCACTGTCAGGTAGCGCAGGAACTGCGATGGGGTCACCCCTGCCCATTCCTTGAAGATGCGCTGGAAGTGATACTTGCTCAAATGGAAATAAGCGGCAATCGCTTCAAGGTCAGGCTGCTGCCGAAAGTTACTCGACAGGTATTCAATGGCCTGCTCAACGCGGTGGTAATTTTGCGACTGTTGCTCTAAGGATTGTGTGTTCATCACGATCTGATTTTAAATCAGAACGCAAATCGCTGCCACCCGATTCTTGCGGTGCAGGGGCGTAGATATGCACCCATGAAGAATTCAGGGTGAGAAATTTTGATTTAGAAGGAGATTCCACCAGGCTGGTTATCGTTTTCGTAATACCTGTCAGCCCTGGCTACGTGGCATGGCGGAGGACAAGGACATTACAGAACCTGCCACCAGCGCCCATGGAGTTAATTGATGAATAAAGGAAAACCTTACCCGCTTATGACATTCCTGTCCCCTACTTTCCTTAAGGTCAACCATGCCAATACGATGATGACTGTGCCTAAGGGGTAAATCATACGGAAATTATTGCCCATCACTTCAATCACAATCCCGCTTATAACGGGCCCGAGGATCGCGGCACTTTGAGTGGAAAAGTAATACATTCCGGTATTGGCACCAAAATTTTCAGTATGCCCATACTGAAAGACCAGGGGTAAGATATTGACATTGGTCAGGGCAATGATCAATCCGACCAAAACGTAGCTGATCGAGAGGCTGAGAAGGTCTTGCACAAGAAAATAACTGGTAGTTAGAAAAACAAAACCACCGATCAACCCAATATTGACGATCTTTCGCCCCCCGAAGCGGCTACCTAGGATCCCACTTGGGATCGCAAAAAGTAAAATCGAACTCCTAGCCAGGGTGAGCCAAAAGGCAGATTTTCCAGGTTCAATCCCGAGAGAGAAGACAGCAAAGGATGAAATTCCTGCGGTGAAAGATTCCATGGCTGTATAGATCAATAAGACACACAACAGAACGTAAAATGCACTATGGTTTTCAGAATCCCAAACTGAACGTAAGTAGCCAAATAAGCCAATCCTCGCTTTTGGTTGAGCTTCAGGAGCCTGATGGGCAGGTTCCCGGACCAGGAGAATAGCTAAACTGACAAAAGTCAGCATCCCAACCGAACCAAACAGGAATGGCGCCAATCGCCCATATTGATCGAACAGCAATCCACCAACCATCCCAGCTACCGCTGATCCCAATCCCCCCATCATGTTGACCACTCCGTTCGCCTTATTGCGATCGCCTGGTTCGAAGAGGTCACCCAACCACGCCAGGGTTGGCGAGCGGAACAGTGCCATGCCAAGGTTGGTAAACAGGATAAAAAGCATCATCCCGAACACGGTTTTACTAACCGGGATGAAGACAAAGCCTAAAGCTGCAATCGGTGCTCCCAGCATCAGCCAGGGTTTGCGCTTCCCAAAACGGCTTCTGGTGTAATCGCTCTTGAGGCCAGCCCAGGGCTGCACGAACACATTAAGGATGTTATCCCAGGTCATTATGAAGAACGCAATCGATGGTCCCAAGCCAAACCCGGTAATATTGGGCAGGGCTTCACCCGCTTCCAGAAGCTGGCGCTCGTATTCTGGATTACCCGCCTGTAAGAAAAGGGGCACAAAGTGATTGAAGACCGGCCAGATGAAAAAGATCCCCAGCATGCCCAAACTCATCACGAATGATTTCCGGTAGGAAAATGTTTTAGTCATTGGATACCTCAAAGATCGTCCTAAGCGACCAGCAATTTACTTGCTTCTTTTACCGAAAATAAAATTCAGCTATAAATAATGCGAATTACAGCTAAAAAACATCCGCACCCAATTTTGTACCGTATCTTTGAACGGAATTTGAGGAAAACAGCGGATCAGTAAGTTTATCATTTTTTATCGAGGATTCAACAGCCTGATAAATTACATTTTTGTTTGTTATCGATCTGACAAGCCCCCCGATTAAGATATGATTTTTATGGATCAAAATACCGTAGTGAAAGGTCGGCTACTGAGTGAGGGATTCAAGAGGCTATAGGATGATCCGTTGCAGTAAATATGATGATAGATAATACCTGATCGATGTTCCTCGCGATAGCCAGGGCTTGATCTGAACGGTTACCGTCGCTGCTCATTTATATACCGGCCCATATCCTTTAAAATCGTTTCTTCCATGCCTCTTGACTCAGGACAACTGAGCGAAATCCATATAATACCGATATAATCTTTGTTCCTTCGCGACTTTTTACACTATAATTCGTTAATATTATCGGTTCGTTGAATGGTAGCATTGGTTTTCGATTGGGAATGTGAACGTCAACGAATGTAAAAAACTTATCAAAACAGGAACAAAGGAGAAAAATATGGACACAATGCAAGAAAATTCAACGCTTGAAAACAAAGAACCCAAACCCGGGTATGCAGCCCGTCTGGAAGTCGACTATCCCGAGAAATTGGACCGGTTTACAACCTTCTTCCGAATCCTTTGGATCATCCCGATCGCCATTATCCTAGGCTTGATCACGAACGCAGGCGAGACGGTCACCTATACCGTGATCCTCAACCAAGCTGGTGAGGTGATAGATCGGTCTCGGGAAACGATCGGTGGCATATTGAGCGGTCTTTCCTTTGCTACAGCCTTGATGCTCATCTTCCGACATAGGTATCCGCGCTGGTGGTTCGATTTTTCTCGCGAAATTACCCGATTCGGCGCAAGGGTCGGTGCTTACGCATCCTTGCTTACCGACCAATATCCCTCCACTGTTGAAGAGCAGTCCGTACATTTAGAAATCGATTATCCCGATGTGGAGAAGGACCTGAGCCGTTGGATGCCACTGGTCAAGTGGTTCCTGGCGATTCCACATTACATCGTGCTTGCCTTCCTGCTTGTTGGCGCTATCTTTGCCATCATCTTTGCCTGGTTCGCGATCCTGTTTACGGGCCAATATCCAAGAGGGCTGTTCGACTACGTCGTGGGCGTCTTTCGCTGGGCTTTACGTGTTCAAGCCTATGCGGTGCTGCTTGTGACTGATAAGTACCCACCTTTCAGCCTGAAACCAGTGGGATAAGGTTAATTCGGGTTATCCTGGCAAGGGGTAGTTTATCCAAAAATGGTAGAACTACCCCTTCCGCTTTCCCCGTTAACCAAAACACCAAGAACCTCCACTGCTAACAATACTCTACACCATAACATAACGACTGCTGCAAGCCACATAACAACCATTCCCTGGTGACAATGCTCTACATCGTTACCACGCCTCTTACGTTCCGCGTTAGATTTTTTTTACCGGCGTTTCCTGATGAAAGTTCCCCTTTTCTTCCAAATTACGAAGAAATCGACTATCACCACAGACTTCCGAAGTCTTGCAGACTTCGGAAGTCTATTCCAATTAATAATCCTCCTCGATTACCTGCCCCTCATGACAATTCGCTGCTTGATATCATAGCGACCGCTGCACCCCACACTACTATCCTCCCCTGGTGACAATGCTCTGCGTTTCATCCGTCATCTTTTTCTTCCCATTACACGAAAATTTACGCATTTTACCAAGGGATCACCCTGGATTATGATATAATTTATTTGTACAAATTAACAAAAAACAGCACAATTTTGGTGGAAATCGTTGTGCTATCACTGAAGAGGTGGGGTGGATTAATACTCTTTGGAATATTCCTCCAAAATCAAAAGGAGGAATACTATGAAAAGCAAAACATCTCCGTTAATCATTCTTACCATTCTCTTTACCTTTGTCCTGATTTGGAGGGTTGTAAACGTTCTGGCACAGGAAGAAGATCCACAAATCCCACAGGAAACGCAGGAACAAGCTGGCACCGCATTTACCTACCAGGGATTCTTGACAGATGCTGGCAGCCCTGCAAACGGGATTTATAGTCTCGAGTTCACACTTTATAACAATAACGATGAACAGGTTGGGAATGAAATAAATATCCTCTATAAAACCATTACTAACGGCCTGTTTACAGTAGAACTCGATTTTGGCAGTAATATCTTCACAGGCGAAAGGCTCTTCCTGGAAATCGCGGTACAGCCAGATGAAGGTTGTGTCCCCTGGACCGTCCTTTCCCCGCGCCAGGAATTAACCCCAGCGCCTTACGCCCTGGCTTTACCAGGGCTGTGGATCCAGCAGAAAACGACCAGTCCCAACTTGATCGGAGGCTACATCGGGAATTATGTCTGGCCGGATGTGATTGGGGCGACGATTGGCGGTGGCGGGGAATATTTGTATGAAAATTGGGTCACGGATAACTATGGAACAGTAGCAGGTGGTATGAATAATCAGGCAGGAGACAACTTCGGGACTGTAAAAGATGCTTTTGGTGCTACAGTCGGTGGTGGAGCTTCAAACATTGCCGGAGATGAATATGCCACGATAGCTGGCGGTGTTGCTAATACAGTGTCCAGATATGGCGCTATTGCCGGAGGAAGTAATAATACCGCCAGTGATCACAGCGCCGTTGGAGGGGGCTTGGGGAACGATGCCACCGGTACTCATGCTACCATCGCTGGCGGTTATAACAACACCGCCAGTGGTCATGGTGCCTTTGTTGGGGGTGGTGGTACCAGTTTCTCTCTATGGTATGGCAACCACGCCTCAGGAGATGGATCCGCAATCGCTGGCGGTCTCGGCAACATTGCCAGCGGACCCGGGTCATTCGTGGGAGGTGGTGGTTATGATGGCGTTAAGTTGGGTCGTAATAAAGCTACGGGAGGTGCCTCGACCATCGCAGGCGGTCTTGATAATATAATCACACATTCTCATACCCAATGTTACTCGACTATTGGTGGCGGTTACAGCAATGTGATCGATGGGTTTTCTTCGACCATAAGCGGAGGAAATGACAACACTGTGGACATGGACTACGCCACCGTTGCTGGTGGTGCATTCAACACAATCAGTGGTGGTTATAGCAGTACGATTGGCGGTGGGATGTATAACACTGCGGGGGGTGAAGGAGCAACGGTTCCCGGAGGGGAAGAAAATAGTGCGACTGGTAATTTTAGTTTTGCCTCAGGTCAGCATGCCGTAGCGAATGAAAATGGTTGTTTCGTTTGGGGAGATTCTTCTACTGATGTTGATATTACTTGCGATGTGGAAGACCGTTGGGTAGCTCGAGCCAGCGGCGGCGTTTTCTTCTACACCAATCCCACACCAACCAGCGGGGCCTACCTCCTGTCTGGTGGTAGTGCCTGGAATATGGTCAGCAATCGCGAGCAAAAGGAGAATTTTAAAGTTGTGGATACCCAAGTGCTGCTATCCCGAATAGCTGAGACCCCCATCACCACCTGGAACTACAAGACACAAGATCCATCGATTAGACATGTCGGACCAATGGCGGATGATTTCAATGCCCTAATTGAAGGACTGGGTGGCGAGGGCGAATCTTATATCAACGCTCTAGATGCAGATGGTATCTCTTTCGCTGCAATCCAGGGACTTATCGCTCAGAACCAGGCATTGGCAGAGGAAAACGCAACTCTCCAACACCAAATGGATGACCTGCTTGGACGGGTGGAAGCTCTTGAGTCGGACTCGCCCAAACCTACCCGTTTTGAATTGTTACCAGGAATGGGAATCCTCTTAGCTTCCTTTGGGCTGGTCTTCTTGAACCAGAAGAGAGGTGGGCGATGAAACCAAAGGTGATTTGTTTTGCTCTAGCAGTTCTGATCTTGCTGACCTTCGTCATCCCCAACCTAGCGCGAGATACTACCATCGCCCAGACCGGTGGGGACTACGACCTTTCCTGGAACACGATAGATGGTGGTGGTTTCACTTTTAGTTCTGGTGGAGAATATACTTTAGGGGGCACCATCGCACAACCAGATGCCGGATTGATGACTGGTGGTGACTACACCATTTTGGGTGGGTTCTGGATCAGGGGACTGGTAAATTATAAAATCACTTTTCCATTGATCGTTAAGAGCGATTAATCTTGAACAAATCGTGGACAGACACCTTCAAGGACAAGAAAATATCGCCCTTGGAAATATCTGGGGAACCATCCAAACCGGTTTTGAAACCTGTCATTCCTTTCAGATATTCGTTCAGGAAGTGAAATCAGATCATTTTAAAGTTATACAAGTCCCGGAAGGGGAATGCGCTTATCCCATACCGTATTTAAGAGCGAGACATACTTCGGTGATGGTATGGGATTAGAACCAGGTGAGGTGTTTATTGGCGTCGACAGCGATTGATTGGGTGGAGATTGCTTCGATGTAACAAGTCTATGAACTTCTACCAGGCTGGCGCCAAATCGCTGGAAATTGAATACTATCTTTCTTTTCGTTGGTGTCGTGGAAGAAGTTATCGAGCGATTCAATCCCTTGACATCCTAAATTCCAGACCTGATTATTGACCTCCACGATCATGTATTGCTATACTGGAAATGATTTGGAACCTTGAAATAGATCAATAAATTTAACCTCGATTGGGTATTCTCCAAATCAAATGCAAAGGACAATGCCTTAAAATAGTAATTCGGGTAGTCGTTGATCCTATCATCCACCCTGAAATCAACAAGGACAGCACACAACCCACTTCACGCTTCAGCTACTCTTGCGAGATACACTCCATTTTCATATCAATACCAGGAAGCCGAATCATGAATAAAAGAGTTTGTATATGCACTATTTTTTTAGTACTAATAACTGGGCTTGCTTGTAACCTGCCTTCAAGGTTGTTATCATCTGAAGAGGAGGTATCGACGGAAGAACCGGCGGTGGTCGTCGAGGGGCAGACGCCTGTAGAAGACGTCCAAACCCAACCGCAAGAAACAACCGAGAGCCAGGTTCAAGCACTAACAGCCGAAACTGGGTCACTGCCGCCCATCCCCACTTCAGGTGCAGTCATCCTACCTGAGGATTTGGTTTACCTGGGTGCCTTCCGCCTCCCGGACGAAGCTGGTGGCTCAGGTTGGGATTACAGCGGCACCGCCCTTGCTTATTACCCTGATGGGGATCCCGATGGTCCCCCGGATGGCTTTCCAGGATCGCTGTTCGCCGCTGGAGCTGATCTACTTTACGAAGTTGCAGAAATCAGCATCCCGCAACCCGTATACTCCCGAAACCTGGAGGACCTGCAAACCGCTGGGGTTCTACAGCCCTTCCAGGACATCAGCGCCGGGACGATTAACCCTGAAACCATGGAGCTGCCGCGCTTTGGCTTGGAATACTTGCCTGCCCAGGGAGACCAGGCTTCGGGTAAGTTATATTTCAGTGTAGGACAGCACTTCCAGGAGTTTGAACTATCCCATGGCTGGCGGGAGGTAAACCTCGCTGATTCAAATGTGGCCGGGTTATGGGGATTCGATGGCTACTGCAATTACACCAGCAATGACTATATCTTCGAAATCCCCAAGGAATGGGCAGATCGTTATGCCCCCGGACAATACCTCGCCACTGGACGAGCTCGTGAAGGCCCCTGGAGCGGGAATGGACCTGCTTTATTCGCTTATGGCCCCTGGAATGAAGGCAACCCACCAGCCGCAGGGGCAACGCTCACTTCCATCACCCCCCTGCTCTTGTATGGCATCCAGGAACCGGGCTTACTAGAAATCGTAACCGATGAAACCATGTCGATTGAGGATCGTTTTGACTGCGATCACTGGCTGGGTGGTGCCTGGTTGACTGCTGGGGACAATGCCGCAGTGATCTTTGCCGGAACCAAGGCCATAAACCGCTGCTGGTACGGCTTTGCCAATGGGGTGGAATGGGCTTATGATTGCGTAGAGACCAATAGCTGCCCAGAAGTTCCCGAATGGCCGAACAATGACCGTGGCTTTTGGGCGGAAGATACCATCGCCCAGATCATCTTCTTCGATCCGGCTGATTTAGCTGCGGTAGCAGTTGGGACGATGGAGACCTGGGAACCCCAGCCCTATGCCACCTTGGATGTCAGTGAGGTCATGTACAAGCCGTCGATCATCCCTGCTGATTACAAGCGTGATATCCTTGGCGCAGCAGCGTTTGACCGCGCCAATGGTTTGCTCTACCTGGTAGAGCGCCTGGCAGACGGGTATAAATCCGTGATCCACGTCTGGCGGGTAGAGACAAGGTAGACTTCACTTTCAATCCTGGAGTTGATCGACGCTGGAGATCACCCTCACCCAACCACAAGGTGAGATGATGAACATGGAACCCAAGAATTAATTCTTGCGGAATTCCACCAAATTCGAACTGTTATTCTGGTTAAAATTATTACCTTTTTGCCTTTCCATCAACGATGCCCAAGACTTCCTAAGTCTGGCAGACTTCGGAAGTCTACTCTTATCCCCTAAATTAAAATCACCTGAAGACAATCGGCAGATAGATCAATTCAACCTTCGGACCGATCAAGGCGAATTCGGAGAGGTGGTCCAGGACGACGGTAACCCTAATCATTACAATCGACTTTGTAGTAACAGGTTTCCCCTGAGTAAGTTAAGATGGAAAATTAGGTATTAATTGGGTTTAATATACATTTACATTCCACCCAATAAGATCGACTAACCGCTTATTTCCTACCTGCCTGGATAGTGTATATCCAGGAATGTCAAGGAATTAAAAGGAATAACCCATAACAGGTCATCGAAAAAAAAGTTCCCCATTCTGTTTTCTGCAATAAGTATCAAACTTGTTATCGGTCGAGACGAACAATAACGAATAAGTATCGAGGGGATCGGTGATCACCCGATCCCCTCTACAACCTGGTTTACTCACCCAGGACAACTGTAACCGTGATTTCCTTGCCTTCTCGAATGATCGATAACTGTACTTTTTGTCCCACCTCGAAATTGGATAGGATAGTGCGCAGGTCCAAGATACTGGTGATGGATTTACCATCTATTGCAGTGATGATATCCCCGCCGACATAAATATCCTGTCCGTCCATATTAAAGGGCTTGTAACTTCCCTGGATGCCTGCTTTGTCAGCAGGGCTTCCGACCTCAACCTGTTCAACCAATACACCCTGGCTATCCTTCGGTAAATCCATAGCCTGGGCGATGGTCTCATTCAGGTCTATCCCGTAGATTCCAAGGTGCGCACCCTGTGAAGTGGTAGACTGTGCTTGCACATTCTCCTCAGCATCGGGCCGAGCCGCCAGGGATAATGAGAAGCTCTTTTCCTTGCCATCCCGGAGGACAGTCAGGCTGATTTTCTGCCCAACTTCCGTCTTCCCAGCCAGGTAGGCGATCAAGTCATCCATCTCTCGCAACGATTGCCCATCAATTGCAAGGATCACATCACCACCAACACGTGCCTCAGCCCCATCAATCTCGATGGTACGATCACTGCCCAAGAGACCTGCCTTTTCAGCCGGCGAGTCAGGCATCACGTCGATCACGAGCACGCCGCGCTGGGTCGAAACAAGCTTCATGGCGGTGGCAAGATCGGGCACCAGAGAAGTCCCGCTGATCCCCAGCCAGGAGTGGTCATAATGTCCATCTTTGATTAAAACTGGAACAACCTTAGCGACGATTGCTGAAGGGATCGCAAACCCGATCCCAGCATTTGCACTCACCGGGGATTCGATCGCGGCAGTCACACCAATCACCTGCCCCTGGTCATTTACCAATACACCACCAGAGTTCCCCGGATTGATTGGCGCATCCGTCTGGATGATATCCGGGATGGTGTAATTCGGCCCAAGGCCTTCACTGGTGGGTAGCGATCGCCCAAGAGCGCTGATGATCCCCACTGTCATGGTGCCTTCCAAACCGAAGGGATTCCCGATTGCTATTGCCAGCTGGCCGACCTTAATCTGGTTGGAATCTGCCAAAGTTAAAGGAGCAATGCCTTTTGGTAGACCGACTTTCAGAACTGCCAGGTCACTATCCGGGTCCGCCCCCACCAGTTCTGCCGGGAGGATTGTACCATCACTCAAAGTGACTTCGATCTTGTCCGCACTGTCAACCACATGGTTATTGGTGATAATATGACCTTCCTGGTCCCAAACAAATCCTGACCCTAATCCTGTCTGGTACTGATCCGGGTTTTGGTCCTGTCCTTGCGGTAGGCTGAAAAATGGAAAATTCGGGATTTGTAAATTCCCCAGGTCCTCCGCCGTCACCTTGTGAAGGATGCGGATATTCACCACTCCAGGGTTAACGTTTTGGTATATCTGTTCCAGGGTACCTTCTACCGCTAAGATGCCTTGATTAGGGATGCCCTCATTAAGAGTTCCCTGATTTAGGGTGTCCTCATTTACGGATAGGTCTGCGACAGTCGTTGGAACTTCTTGAACGACATCAAGCGACTGTTGAGAGGAATCAAAAAATTTAGTTATCCCGGTAACCGCTGGGGCAGCACTGCAGGCAGCCAGTAATAGGACTGCCAGCCCAACCAGCATCCAAATCGAAAGCTTATTTCGTTTTATCGTATTCATTTTTACACCTCGTTATTTGTTTTGAGCAGATGAGAATCAACCATAACTCAGCTTCATCTGTCTTAATTCGAGGCTGTTTATATCAATAGAAAACGCTAAAGTCCTTATGAAGACCTTAAGAAATCCCTAAGGATTGATAAGCCACCTTATTCTTCCTGGAGAGGCAGCCAAAGCCTGAATCTCGCCCCCATCCCAGGTTCACTTTCGACCTGGATTCTACCACCATGTGCGTTAACGATATCACGAGCGATGGTCAATCCCAATCCCATACCTTGCAAAATGGTCCGGCCCTGATTTCCCCGGTAATATGCCTGAAAGATCCTTTCCTGATCCTGGACTGGGATGCCCGGCCCGGTATCGCTGACCTGAATCCAGAGTTGATCTCCCTCGACACCGTTTGCGATCGAAATTTCACCGCCTTTAGGAGTGAACTTGATAGCATTACTGCACAGGTTGCCAACCGCCTGCGCCAAGCGGTCAGGATCAGCTACAATTACCAGCGCCCCCTCCAAGATCGTCACCTGCCAGTTGAGTCCCTTCTCCTCAGCAGCGATTTGCCAGGGCATGAGTACCCCGGATAACCATTCCTGAAGATCGATAGGCTGCCGGTCCAATTCAAGCGGTCCCAGTACTTGATCATATAATCTGGTCAGGTCATCGAGCAAGTGGTGTAGACGGTTGATCTCACCGTCCATGCCGTTAAGTAGATCCCTGGCAAGTTCCGGATCGCGATCGGCTCCTTTTAATAACGCCCGGATAGCGGAACCCAGTGCACCCAAAGGACGTCCCACTTCATGGACCAGGTTGGCAAGCAGCTGGCGCCGGGAATGTTCCATGGCGTGCAGGCGTTCCACCAATGTATTTACTGCCCTGGCAAGGATGCGTGTTTCTTCTATTCCAGTCTCAGGCAGCCTGTTTTGGAAATCCCCCTGCGCCAGGGCGTGGATAGCATCTGTCACGTTATGAACAGGGCGATTAATACTGACCGCAAGGTAAGAGCCCAACAATACCCCTGCCAGGATAGCAACCAAGAAGACACTCAGCAAAAGATAACGCAGCTGGTAAATTTCATCTGAGACGGTTATTACGCGGGTGGTCAACCTGACCACTCCGTAAAAGAGGCCATCACTCCCCACAACAGGCACAAATGCCTCCGCTAGTGGTCCATTTTTAAGTTCCACAACCCTGCCTCTTCCGGTTTGGTGAAGGTCGGGAAGCTCTACAATCTGTCCCGGTATTCCCAGATCAGCCTGGTCACTGGATGCCAGCACACGCCCAAAAGGATCGATCAAGGTTAATCGTCCCCCCAGGTATGGATCAGCACCTTCTACGAAAACCTGGGCAGTAATTGGATTTCCCCAGATCTCTGGCAGGGAACGAGTCATTTCAGCGATTAAAATCGCATCATCGGACAGGTTGGCATATACCTCAGGCAGCAGGAGACGGGTCTCCAGCAGGTAAAGCATGGCAATCCCCATGATGGGGATGATGACCAGGGAGGGGAGGATGTGGCTGAAAATCAGGCGATTGCGAAGAGAACGAAACATACTCCTTACCTTGCTGAGTTATCTGAACGCGGTGGATCTACGGGTAAAAGCTTGTAGCCTACACCATGTACTGTAATGATCCGGCAGGGGTGGTCAGGGTCTTGTTCAAGTTTTTCACGCAACCAACGGATATGGACATAAATCACCTGAGGCTGCCCGATGAACTCTGCACCCCAAACCTGAGCTAATAAATCATTGGTCGGAATGACTACGCCAGGATGTAACGCTAAAGCATGCAAGAGGTCGAACTCGCGTGGTGAAAGTTTCACGGGCTGCTCATCGAGGGTAACGGTATGCGCGGCGGGATTCACAACCAAATCTCCAACCGCCAGTGTTTCGGGTTCATGAACAGGTTCCGTGGGGCTATTGACTCGTCGCAGCACGGCCTTGACCCGCGCCAACAGCACGTCAACATCAAAAGGCTTGGTGATGTAATCATCAGCACCCAGCTCTAACCCAACGACCTGATCCAGTTCTCTTCTGCGAGCAGTCAAGTAAATAATCGGAAAATGCCCTTGTTCTTTGAAGCGATGCAAGGCTTCCAAACC
>CAZTJD010000011.1:0-39432 GCA_964613985.1 uncultured Anaerolineales bacterium | reverse complement strand
GTTGTTCTTTATGACTTCAAGAAGTTCCAAACCATCCATGCCGGGTAAACCAATATCCAGGAGTATTAAATCAGGGGTTTGCCGGCTTGCCATTGCCAAAGCATCCTCTGCTGTGGCAGCAGTCATGGTGCTGTATCCCACCTGCTCCAGATGGAAAGCCAGGCTACGCCGCAGCAGAAGATCATCATCTACAATCAAGATTAAGCCTGACATCGATTCATGCCTTGGATATAGAAGTTATTCCCATCAGGGCGTCGTAGTAAGATTTTTCCATGGGTGTTCTCTTTCCTGTACTTATCCTGTTCCATGATTCAAGCTTCCAGCTCCTGTTTATTCTTGATGCCAACCCATCGGAAGGTAAACACTCCAATGAACAGCGGCAGCCAAAAGGTAAAACCCCGGTAAGCCAGGGTGAGGACCGCGGCTGTTCCAAGGGGGATATAGAAAGAACTCAACGCCAGAGTTAAAAAGCCTTCAACAACGCCGATACCTGAAGGTGTTGGGGAGACAATCATGAACAGGAATGTGACACAATAGCCGGCAATCAAGGTGCCGATTGAGGCAGGCACAGAGAAAGCCAGAAAGACAAAAAAGAGCAAGAGGATCATCAAGACTTTCCCGTTGATCGCTAATATAATTGGGAATACAAGGTCTTTAGGGCTGCGTTTCATCTCCTGCACCCCTTCAGCGATTTCACGGGCGAAATCATAGGCACGCTGGGGTGGGAGATATTCAGCACTGTTCCGGGAGCGAAAAGGTCGGGTTATGCTGTTGATGAACCGGGCAAGGGCTGCCAGGATTTCTCCCAGTTTTTGTTCGGAACGAGCGCCTAAAAAAAGCATGGAAATAATCGCCAGGGCAATGATCACGATGATAATCGATGCGATGATCTCCGGCATTGTGACCTTGTCACGACGAACTAAAACAACAAATCCCAGGGCAAGGATGACTAAAAAACCAATATAGTCGAATAAAACAAACAATGTCGAGGCAACCGTGGCACGGCCAGCAGAATATTCTCTTGAACGTGCTTCAGAGATGAAAACCGCTACCCCACCAATGCCACCCGAAGGGGCGATAATGTTGACAAAATTCGCTGCTGTGGCAAGCAGGATAAGGCGACGAAGTTTTTCATGCACCCCGAGAATACGGAAGATTGTTTTAAAAGTAGCGCCAATATTTACGATCCAAATCGCTTCAACCAGGGCAGCAATTCCGAGAAAACGCCAATCGCCCTGCTTTAATGTGTGGACGATGTCCTCAATCTCGGCTACCCGGGTGAGGATAAACATGATTCCTATTAAGATGATTAAGGCAATAATCAGTCTTCTCATCACAGGAATTATAGCATTTGATTCCGAATCATTAGCTATAAACATAGCAGTATTAATTTATTCACATTTTGGAGTTAAGGTGGATAAGCGAACCATCAATCGTTATTAAATTTATCTTCAAGAAATCAACCGATCTAAGCTATCCGACTTTCTTTGAGATTGGAAATGATCCTGGTTCGATCAACATATCATCCACCAGTCGAGGAAATAACAGGTTTTTTTCTTAACGAACATTATGACCCAATGTGGAGACCACACCAAGCTGATTCCAATTTTCGTGGTTATCGAAAGGGGATCGATCTCAATTGGGTTTATCTCCTTGCTGGGCGAATGGGCCAAGTAATTGAATCAGTGTTTGCTGATCGATGGTCTCATGTTCCATCAACTCGGCTACCAGCTGGTCTAGTGCTGCGCGGTGTTCTTCCAGGCAAGTGCGGGTATATGTAAATCGTTCCTGCAGCAGGTTCTGCACCTCTTTATCAACCCGAGCGGCAGTCTCTTCACTGTAAGTGCGTCCCTGGGTAATTTCATATCCCAGGAAAGGCTGCTGCTCATCGTGATCGAGAGTCATCAATCCAAAACCAGTCATCGCCCAACGGGTAGCCATGCGCCTTGCCAGACGTGTAGCCTGGACCAGGTCATTCTCAGCCCCGGTTGTGATCTCCCCGATCGCCAGCTCTTCAGCAGCACGCCCACCCATCATCACTGCCAGGCGAGCCAGCAAATAAGTGCGGCTATAATTATATTGGTCCTCAGCAGGCGCCTGCTCAGTAACACCAAGCGCCATCCCATGGGGAATGATGGTAACTTTATGTACCGGGTCAGCCTCAGGCGTGTACCAGGCCGTAACCGCATGACCCGCCTCGTGATAAGCAATGGTCCTGCGGGTGTCATCATCCATGGCTAAAGGCCGGGCTGCTCCTAAAACCATTTTATCCAGCGCAGTGTCAAAATCACTCATCATGACCACCTCGTGGTTGTTCCGGGCAGCCATAAGCGCAGCCTCGTTGCAAAGATTAGCGAGATCCGCACCACTCATGCCCACGGTGATCCCCGCAAGGGTTTCTAATTGGACATCTTCTGATAGACGCAGCAACCGGGTATGGATCTTTAAGATACCTAGACGCCCTATTTTGTCGGGCTGACCGACGACCACCTGGCGATCGAAACGCCCTGGACGCAGTAGCGCAGGATCGAGCACATCCGGACGGTTGGTTGCTGCCAGCAAGATAACCTCATGGCGCTCATCGAACCCATCCATTTCAACCAGGAGCTGGTTAAGGGTTTGCTCACGCTCATCGTTGACTGCGCCTAATCCAGCACCCCGCCTCCTTCCAACGGCATCCAACTCGTCAATGAAGATAATTGCTGGGGCGGATTTTTTGGCCTGCTCGAACAAGTCTCGAACCCTGCTGGCGCCGACGCCTACGAACATTTCCACAAACTCAGAGGCGCTTAAGCTGAAAAAGGGCACATCTGCTTCTCCAGCAATGGCACGTGCAAGTAATGTCTTACCGGTCCCTGGAGGACCAACCAGCAGTACACCGCGTGGGATCCGGGCTCCGATATCGTGATATTTCATCGGTGATTTGAGGAAATCCACCACTTCCATTAGGTCTTGCTTGGCCTCTTCTTCTCCAGCAACATCATCAAAGGTTACCTGAGGTTGGTCCGGGGTCACCTGGCGGGCGCGCGATCGACCGAAGGAAAAGATTCCCTGTTGAGATTGCATCGCCTGTCGTCCCATTAAGCCCATCACCAGCAACAGCAACAGCACCGGTAAGCCATCGGTGAGCAGAATGGTGAACCATGGGGTGGAAGGTTGCTGAACCTGCACCTGAACATTGTTCTTTTCCAGTAATGCCAGAAGGGATGGATCACCTACTGAATCAGGGAAAAGGGTTGAAAAATTTGTGTAATCCTGTTGGTTTTGTTCTTTCGATGCACCTGCTGTTGGGGTAACGCCAGGCGTGGGTTGCGGCCAGGTTAGGGGTGTGCTAAACACGCCGCTGATTTCATCCCCTTTAATGATCACATCCGTCACATTGCCAGCTTGTACCTGTTTGATGAAGGTACTATAGGGAATCTCCACTTCGGTCCCAGGGGATTCCATTAAAGAGATGAAGTTCCAGATTAGTAAAGCGGTCAGGACGATCCACCAGAAAAGGGAGATACGGGCCTGGGGAAGTTGGGGTTTTTGGTCTTGATTATTGATGTTCATCTGTTACCTCGATCTGCTTGATTTTCCTGGAAGAAACTGTATTCAAATGTAATTCATTACGCACTGATTGTTTCTTCCATAATGTTTGATGTGTTTATTAATATTTTTATCTGCACCCGAGAGCAAAGCTGTTCTTTTGGAAGATTGGCATAATAAAAATCCAGTTTGGTTGCTCGGATCTTAATTTCGAAAATTTCAGGTCGAGCTTGAATGTACCAACAAAAAGTGGTTGGAAACTTCAAGCCGGTCCCCCGCGTTGCTCCTGAGCTGGTTCAGCTCCTGGAGTGGTTCGTTTCATCTGCTGCAGCAGCCGCCAATAAAAAGCTAGACTAACAAGATAGGGTACAAGGTAGTAGACTACTCGGAACAAGATTGAAGCCAGCACAGCTTTCTGCAGCGATACGCCCAGCAAGGCATAAATACCTGCCATCGAACTTTCCTGCACACCCAGGCCACCAGGCACCATCGACAGGACCCCGGCTGTGACACCCAAAGCAAAGCCGGTCAGCAGCACACCCAGGGAGATGGGGTCACCGAGAGCGTCGAAACAGAACCAGAGTGCCGCGACACTGGATCCCCAGTCAGCCACGGTTAGTCCAACAAGCAAGAGTAAGAGCAACGGCTGTGCACGTATAGCTGTCACCCCCTGAATTATGGTTATATTAAAATCTTCAAAGGTTGGTCCAAGGTCCCGATGTATGACCTTGCGTATCGTCTTGACAAGGCCATGAAGGAGCCGTCTACGAAATGAATGGGTGAACAATAAAGACGTCGCCAGGAAAAAGAGGCCAACCAATAGGACCGCGCCGAGTCCCACACCAACAGCTGCTCCTTTTGACAGTGAATGCTTGACAAATAGATAGATTAAGCCAATAGGCAACAAAGCTAACATTCCCAGGCTGTTTATATATGAAGCAAAGAGGGAAGCTGCCAGGATGTCTTTAATCTTCGTCCCCTGAGCCCCAATCAACAAGAAACGTACAGAATAGCCTGCGGCGCCTCCAGCTGACAGGAGATGGTTCAGCAATGTGGAGACAAAACCTATCTCTGCAAGGTCCTTCAGACTCATGAAGACGCTAAAAATGCGGCTCACCAAGGCGAAGGCAATACTCAGACAGGCATAGGAGCTAAAGGTGAATAACAACGCCAGCGGTACCAGCTTCCAATCTGTTTCGCCGAGAATTTTATGTACCTCTCGCCAGTCCAGGATGACCACCAGCAAGCCAATAAGTAACAAGGCGATAACGATACCGATGACCAGGCGTTGACGCGAAGGTCTAGACAGTCTTTCCATCATACTATCTCACCATCAGTCGGTGGCGCGCACCAAGGCTACAGCTGTACGAGTCAAACCCAATGGCCCGCCCTGGTAAACCAGGAAACGGTCCTCCCACTCGGGTTCGAATTTGTCTTTGTAGTCGCGCATCCCTTTATATGAAAAGAAGTGAGTGGCGTGCTCGGCTAACTCATGGACGACTCGCTCCTCCAGGGGTGCGCCTGACTCATCACCCACGCCGGCATAGGGAGCCATCCCCAGGTTAAAGGTGCGGTAGCTCAACTCCTTAAGAGCCAGCATCAGAGCGATGAACAGGTAGTCCATCGTACCATTGGGTGCATCAAGGCGGTGACGCATCAAGTCGATGGTTGCCTCGCCAGGCCGGTAGGAGTGGACCTCGTTGGCAAATGCGATGATCTGCCCTGAGGGTCCCCGGAGCACTGCTAAAGGGAATTCATTTAAATAAGCCTGGTCAAAATAGCCCAGTGAAAAGCTGCGCTCATGCCGACCTGGGATCTGAAGCCATTCGTCAGAGACCTCCCTGACCTCGTTTAAAAGCTGCGGATCGAGCGGAGGTACATAACGAACGAGTTGATACCCCTCTTTTTCAAACTTGTTACGATCATGGCGTAGGTGTTTATTGTGTGCGAGTGTATCAGCAGCAAAGTGGTCCAGATTGACGACCGCTTCCTCGCCGATCTTGAAAGATTGAAGACCAAGGTGATGATACATGGGCAGCAGCCGGGTTTGCGCCTGGTGGAAAGCAGCATCCCAGCCGTTGTCATCGCAAAATCGCAAAAAATCACGGGTGACTTCTTGCAAGCCTTGTGGGTCTCCGACTGGATCTCCCAGGGACAGAGCCACACCACCGGCCGTTTTATAGGCGACACCGCAATGCTTATCTGCTGAAAAAAAGTAAGACTTGTCTGACCAAAGCTTAAAATAATCCAACGATGTGCCACCGTACTGTTCCAGGATGCTCTTCATCAACGCTCTTTGCTGAGGTAGAGTCCGCAAATGGTAGGCAACCGGTCGGAAGAGGCTGTAGAGGGCAAATAGCCCAGCAGTCAGGCCTAGCAAGTCCAAAGCTTCCAAGAACCAATGAGCATGGCGGGTTTGAGCCACCAGGTCGTTATTCCCTAACAAGCTAAACTCGCGTAATGTTCTGATTAGAGCATCAGCCAGGTTGAACTCCAGCCCAAAGTCCTTTTTATCCAGTAACCAGAAGCCGATCGACCCAAAGGTTAAGGCAACCAGCAAACTCAGTAGCATCAAGGCTACTCCCTGAATAATACTGCGCGGTTCACTGCGGACAGTGAAGCGCCGTCGAAAGATGAGCAGCAACACCAAGAGGAGCAACGGAGCCAGGGCTTCATACCACAACTGCCCCCGCCCGATGTGCGCTATAGCAGCTAGAATTGTACCGACCAGGGCCAGGCCCCAGGCTGTCTGGCGACCCTGAAGAAGGTGGAACGACAGGTAGAGCAGCGCAAACCCGAACAGTAGGGTCAGGGAGCGACTCCAATGGTACAACCCAAAGGGCAGCAGCATAGTGAATAAAGCGGGTTGTTCGAGGTACCTCACCACCAAAACGGAAACGATGCTCAGCAAGCCATTGGCTAATGTGGCCAGGGAGATGAGCCAGAGGGACCAATGGCGTTGATGCAGGGTTAATAATCGTCTCATGAGGCACTATCGCCTTTGGATCTCAAATAGCTATGAATAATGTTCGGGAGTTGTTGAACACGAATCAGTTAACCAACCTTTTCACGCAATTGAGGACCATTGAACGGGTAACCAAAGAGAGGCGCGAACACACACTTATCGAAAACACCAGCCAGCAATGGCACCAGTCCGATGATTGCCAGTATCCAGCCGCCTGTACCGTGAACCCATAGAATTCCAACTACTATCAGCAACAACCCAGCCACAATACGGGTTATTCGACCATTTGTGTTTGCCATGAAATGGAAAAAAGCATTCATTTGAAATCTCCTTTATTTGTTTTTAGATTTTATTGACCACTTACAGTGGCTTGCAGACCACTAGCTAAAGCATCCTTTTCAGCCTGGGTCAACCTTGCCTCGGGATGCATGATCAAAAATATGGGCAGGGGCATCTCGCCTGAAAGGATTACCTCGGGTATTTCACCAGGTTCCCGACCCTTGCTCCAATCCGAAAAATTAAGATGCTGCCTTCCCTCTTCAACATCGCGCTGCACCAGCCAGGAGACAGGTGCCACATTGCTATACCAGGGCCAGATGGTCTCGTTGCTGTGACAATCAAAGCAGGCACGTTGAGCCAGTTCGCGTGTTTGTGGGGAATCCCAATAAGGTTCCTGGACCACGGCCGGGTTGGTATGCTGGTGACCGAAGGGGATAAACTGGATCAACAAAAATATAGCCAGCAGTCCAATAATCGTTATAGTAATCATTCTTCTCATTTGTCTTTACTCCTTATTCATCTTGTTTCATTTCACCAAATTCAACCAATCGCTCTGCGAAGTCGAACAAGTGTTGGTTGACCAGGGCATTGATAGAACCTTCGGGATAGCTACCATCCTCTTGTTTTTCACCGGCAGGAACCTTAGTGAGGACTTCAATCCCCTCATCAATCGTCTTCACTGGCCAGATGTGAAACTTGCCTTCCTTAACTGCCTGGATCACTTCCTCTTTGAGCATCAGGTTGGTGATATTGCTTTCTGGAATGACGACTCCCTGCCCACCGCCCAGTCCCCTGGCTTGGCAGATTTCAAAAAATCCTTCGATCTTTTCATTAACGCCACCGATCGCCTGTACCTCACCCATCTGATTTACCGAACCCGTGACAGCAATCCCTTGCCGGATCGGTATACCGGAGAGAGCGGAAAGGATTGCATAAAGTTCCGTGCTGGAGGCGCTGTCCCCCTCAACACCGGAATAACTTTGTTCGAAGACCAGGTGTGCAGATAAGCTGAGGGGTTTGTCCCGGGCATATTTATTCAGCAGGTAGCCTGAGAGGATCATTACGCCCTTGGTGTGGATCGGTCCTCCGAGTTTCGCCTCCCGCTCGATATCGATGATGCCCTCTCGCCCCATCCCTATACCTACTGTGATTCGATTGGGCTGACCAAAGGCGATATCTCCCAATTGAATCACCGAAAGTCCATTCACCTGGCCTACTTTTGCCCCCTGGATGTCAATCTTGATCATATTTTGCTCGATCATTTCAAGGATCCGCTCTCGTACTATGCTTGAGCGAAAGAAGCGTTCATCGATGGCTTTCTTGATATGGACATCCGTGACACTCGTGGCTTCATCCAGACTGGCATAATAACTGGCTTCGCGAATGACATCAGAGATCTCACCAAAATGCGTAGAGAGCTTGTCTTGGTCTTCAACCAACCGGGAACCATGTTCTACAAGCCTTGCAATCGCGTTTGAATCCAGGTGTTTGAGGTTCTCCAACTGGCAAAGGGTTGAGACGAAAGACGCATAAGCGCGGATGTTTTCATCCGTCCGCTCCATGCGCGTATCAAAATCTGCTTTAACTTTGAAGAGCTCGTTGAAATTTTCGTCGTAGTTCAGCAAGAGCTGATAAATTTCGGGACGTCCGATCAGGATCACTTTGATATTCAAAGGGATTGGTTCGGGCTGCAAGCTCTTGGTGCTGATCAAGCCCAATCGCTCTCCCGCGTCTTCGATAACGATCTGGTTATTCATCAAGGAATGTTTCAATCCTTCCCAGGACAAGGGGTTGCGAAGCACTTCCTCGACAGGGAGGACCAGATAACCTCCATTCGCGCGATGCAAAGAGCCACCTCGAACCAGAGAATAGTCGGTGATCAGGGCGCCGAACCGTGCTTCTTGATCGATCCGTCCAAACAAGTTGAGGTAAGTTGGATTTGTCTCCAGGATAACAGGAGCGCCTTGCAATTCTGTATTATCGACCAACACATTTACCTTGTAGTTCTTTACGACCGTTTCCCTGGGGGCAGCAAATGGCAGCAGGTTGGCGGGTCCTTCATCGGTTTCTGATCGGAACTGAGTATGATTGGCAATAATATCGCTGCGCACCTGCTCGAGAAAGGTTAGTACCTCAGCTTCTGGCTTATATTTATCTTTCGCCTCATCGAAAAGATGGCTGATAGCAAATTTAGTAACAGATTCATCCAGCTCTTGGAGCGCGTTCCGGGCTTTTTTTTCCAATCCTTTTACCAGGCGGAGACTAGCATCCAATTCGCTATTTAACGCTTCTTGTTTTTTAAGGATCTCTTCTTTTTCATCTTTATCCAGCGCCAGGAACTCTTCTTCGTTTAAAGGTTTTCCCTTGCGCATGGGTATGGTAAAAACACCGACAGGAGAAGACTGGAGCAAAAAACCAGCCTTGAGGGCTTTTTCATTGATCTGTTCCAAAAGATCTTGTTTTTCCTTTTGGAATGTTTTCAGGGTTTCTTCTTTCCGAGCCGGGTATTCTTCACTCTCAAAGGCGTTCCTGATCTCGCGCACTATTGAAGTGGTCAGGCTTTCCATTACATTGTGCAGGTCGGACGCCATACCTGGAGGTAGGCGCAAGACTTTTGGGTGAGTCCCATCATGAAAATTGTTGACATAACACCAATCAGGAGGGATTGGAGAGTCCGCGGCAATTTCTTCCAGGAAACGCTTGATCGCAGTCGTTCGACCTGTACCGGGCATTCCTGCTACAAAGATATTAAACCCTTTTTCTTTGATACCCAAACCAAACTTCAAAGCCCGAACGGCTCTCTCTTGACCAATGATATTACCAAGGATATTAATTTCAGCGCTGCTGCTGCAACCTGTTGACTGTGGATCGCAGACACGGAGTAATTGTCCAGTTGTTAATTCTTGCATCATTTCCACATCCTTTCAAGATTCGGTCTTAACCTTGGGATTTCTTTTTTGCTGACCCTTTTCCAAGATTGCGATGTAAACCTAGCTCGACCTGGGTTCGAAGGAAACTGATGATATCTTCTCGGGTCAACATCCCCGTAATTTGTCCATCCATGATCACCGGAAGCTGATTAACCCCATCCCGGTCCATCTCTTCGAGCGCTGCTTTGACAGGCGTGGTCGTCTGGAGCCACTTTACTTTATTCAGAGGTGTCATGACCTGCCCGATTGTTGTTGTAGACCAGTCTTGTTGGGGAATTTCCTTGAGGTGATGCAGAGTCAACAACCCAACCACCTGATCAACCGAATCCGTCACCACAAAACACCGCTTGCCGTTACCCAGGATTTGGTGGTCTATTAAGGTTTGTAAGGTGATATCCGTGGGTAGTTTGACATAATTGCGGTTCATCACCTGCTGTACGGTATGACCTTCAAGTAAATCATGGACGGTCTGTTGCTGTACCTGGCTGGTGGCAGCACTATCCAGGAACCAACCGATGAAGGCAATCCACAAGCCGTTGCCAAAGCTGCCATTGAACATAAACCAAACCCCGACCAGGATAAAGATGAATGCAATTGCCCGGCCTACGCCAGCTGCAATCAGGGTGGCTTTACGCAAATTATGGCTGGTCCCCCATAAGATCGCCCGAAAAACCCGCCCACCATCCAGCGGAAATCCCGGGATCAGGTTAAACAGCGCCAGGGTACCGTTAATATAGGCCAGGTATTTCGCTAGAGCCAGCAGGGGTACAATTCCAGTCAGTACACTTTGCAGGAGTTGGAAGATGGCTGCCAGCCCAAAGCTGACAGCAGGGCCAGCGATGGCGATCCAGAATTCAGAAATGGCATTGGGAGGTTCGGACCCAATTTGTGCGATCCCACCAAAAATGTACAGGGTGATGCTGTTGACGGGGATTTTGTAGCGCAGTGCGACGATAGAGTGTCCCAATTCATGCAGGACAACGCTTACGAAGAGCATAATCGCGGTGGCGGCACCTACGATCCAGTATTGGGCCTTAGGCCAGTCTGAGAATTCATTCGGGAAGTAGCTGGTAGCCAACGACCAGGTCATGAAGATGAAAATCAGGAACCAGGATGGGTCCAGCCCCACCGGGATTCCCAGAATACGACCTAGTGAAAGGGTATGTTTGTTCATAATCGATCCTTATTTTTTATTTTCGTCTTTGCCAGTAATTCCACAGTGTAAATTGTACACTGTGGAGATGAAAGAAACTTTGGGGTCATTGCGAACAGAACGCTGTGGAGCGAAGCAATCCTTAGTTCAGACATAGAGATTGCGTGTGAATGAATGCTCAACAGGTGGTGAGGCTGCCGTGAACTGACACCAATAAGTTTCCTTGTAGCCAGGGGAATCTGATTGCAGCAATCATCTCCTGGTTGACTATTTATGTGGTCCATGAAACTTCCCTGGCATTTCTCTCCTTAGGCATTTTTTTGCCAACGCCTGACTCGGAAACTAATGGCAAGCAGACCTCGTAATGCAAGCGCCCACCAGGCATTTTTAAGAAAATTTATCATTTTGAATCTCTTTATTCTTTAAATGGCCTTGCTGAAAAAACCGAGATTTTTAGGATTTGATGGTAAAAGTTTTCCACTTTAGGCTCGAAAATCGGCAATTTGATAGATAACGCCCTCGAAAAACCCGGGGGGTTGGGTTTCTTTTTCCATCTAGAAATCATCCACTACCTTTTTCCAGTAGACTCTTAAATAATTTTTCCGATCTATTGCTTCTTCCATAGACGTTGAACAGGGATCGCTGGCAATTTACTAATATCCTCTTTGGTCAACTTTAGATAAACGCCATCGACTTTAATACGGTCAATTTCCGAAACAGGAATTGTGACGTGTTTTTGACCCCATATATGTCCTTCCCGAAGCAGGATATGCGTGATTGTGTTATTTTTGGGGGATACCAGGAACTCATCTACTTTCCCGACCCGTCCATCCTTTGCATATACATCTTCTCCACGGCCTATATTCAATTCTCCTGCTGGAATATTCTCAACATGAGTGTAGAAGGTAGAATTGTAATCATATTCAGAATCATAGGCAGGCATCACAAAAGGATGCAAATAATACTGTTCTGGCAGGTAGGAATCGAAAGGGTCTTCTCCACTGATGAACTTAATGCTGAGGAAATTTTCCATGTCGTGAAAACTTGTTTGATCAAGGCGTAAATTTATTTTTTCGGGAAGGCTTTCAGCGATAACTTCGACAGGGACTTTTTTTTCTTGTCCAAAAACGCCATGTTCCCTAACGATGAGGTGAGTAACCCGCTTACTAAGCGGGTTAATAAGTACAGAGGTAACATGACCACACTCCCCATCCGTACAAAACACTTTTGCATTGATTAAAATATCCATCGATTTTTCTCCTAGATTCATTTCTAATAAAGGCATGCTATTCGTCTAACCTTTAGACGCGCCGTCGCTGTCTTGATTCAAAAAAACTGGAAGCGGCTGCAACCGGATGGTTCTCCATTATTTGATGGTGTTTGGAGTTAATCTGTCCGATGTGTTCAGACATCTGGTCACAAGGGTTCGGTCTTTTTCTTTCCATGATATCTCGATAAGGGTCAGGCTACTTTTTCATGATTGGGTTTTTCATGGAAGATGTAACCGGGTCTCCAGGGTGTTCCCAGCGCTGGAAGAAGCCATCGGTCCAGACCCCACCAACCTGCAGTTTTCCAAGCCATGATTAAGAAAATTGCGGGGATAAACAAGATCGGATTGAGACTGACAGATCCCGCTAAGAGATAATTGAGATTCATAAAACTACCGAAGAGTGCAGTTATTCCGGTAAATATCCCTAAAATCAAGCTGATGCCTACCAGGAACTCGCCCCAGGCAACCAGGTTGCTCCAAATGGTTGTCTTAGGAAGAACGACATGCTGTAAGAACCAAGCATACCAGAGTTGGACATCCGGGTGTGCTCCTGTGGTTTTCGCAAGTGCGCCGTTCACAAATCCAGAAAGAGCACTTCCTGCGGTTGCTCCAGTCCAGGCTGTATTGTGTAATTTGCCCCAACCACTTTGGAGCCATTCCCATCCAAGCCAAATTCGCAAGATGGACCAGATCCATGCCCAGTGCACATCGTTAAAAAGCGCTCGGGTAAAAGGGGAATCTTCTACTGATTTGATTCGAATTGTACTGTTTTCTTTTCCATCAACAGGATTCATTTTTTACCTCAATTCATTATTTATAAGGTTTCGTAATAATCTATGTTAATCTTATCAAAAGTGATCTTAGCTCGTCTTTACGCTTAGCTCATGGAATGCTTAAGTCCACTTTAAAAACATACAAATTGCCCATTTCCCAGTTTTCCAAAACTAATAAGCAGAAACATCCCTATGCTAATTGTGGCGATGATGAGCAGACTCAACAATAACCAAACCACCTGTTTATCAGAAATTGTGTTCCCCCGATGCCAGCAGCTATACTGCCATATGAATACGATCGCACATAATATCGCAATCGGGATCAGAATAGCAATCATCAAACCGGTTGGTGAGCATAAACTGTACATGAGGAACCTACACCTGTGATAACTATATCAATTATTGGGTCCCCTGACTTTATGCCAAGTTTAAATTCAGTTTATGTTTCTTTATCCCTGCCTTGAAGATCATTATGCTGAAGACTTTTCCCCCTAATAAAACCAGAATTCATTGCCCCCAGGTCATTGTGCTTGGGTTGACGGATAAGGACTAGGTGATTGGGATCCGCATGGTGAAAGCACTTCCTTCGCCCAATTTGCTCTCTAGCAATATTTCACCTCCATGAGCCAGGATTAAATCACGAGCAATGCTTAACCCCAATCCCATTCCCTGTTTAATTCTATTGTTTTGATTTCCACGATAGAAAGGTTCAAAGATTTTCTCTTGCTCATCAGGTGCGATCCCTGGACCTGTATCACAAACCTTAATCCAAAAGAAATCACCATTGAAACCTGCTGTGATCTTAACCGTGCCACCCTTGGGTGTGAATTTAATGGCGTTGCTGACCAGGTTCTCTAATGTCTGGGCGAGGCGGAAGGAATCTGCTTGAAACTCAGGAAGATTGTCAGGGATATCTAATTCCCAATTTAAACCTTTATCAAGGGCAGCCTCTTGCCAGGTGCGAAGTACAGAGGGAATCCATACCTTTGGGTTAATAACCTGTCGATCCAATTCTAATGAACCGAAAACCTGATCATGCAGGTGAGCCAGTTCATCAAGGAGATATTGCAGCCTAACCGTCTCTGCATCCATCCCGGTTGTTAAATCATCTAACAGCTGAGGATCATTCCCAGCACCCAGCTTCAATGATTGAATTGCAGAACGTAAAGCTCCTAAGGGACGACCTAATTCGTGAACCAGATTCGCCAGAAGCTGATTACGGGCTTGCTCCAAACTATGAAGACGTTCAAAAAGGAAGTTTGTCGACATTGCCAGGGATCGAATTTCTTCTGGACCGTTCACATTCAATTTTTCAACCTCGTTGCTTTTAGCCAGCGTGTCGATGACTTTTGTCACCTGTTGGATAGGAGCACTGATGGTTATCGCCAGAGTTGAACCTAAAATTACACCTGCGACTAAGGCAAATGTTAATATCCCCAAGATGATGTACCGCAATTGCAGCAGTTCTTGAGAGATGGTAATTAAGGGATGGCTCATTCGGATAATACCAACCTGTTCTTCAGAAGAAAATATTGGGACATAAACATCAATTATCTCTGCGCCTAACTCCTGACTGTAATTAATTTGCTGGGTTATTTTCCCCTTTTGGACGATCAGAATGTTATCGTTGGACAATACTTCCCCGAGGTGATTTTCGTCAGCGGGATCGGTTGATGCAAGTAATAAACCTGTGGCATCCATAAACATCAAATGGACATTAGTTGGGGGTGTAAGGCGAGTGATAAGCGAATCTATCCTCGCCTGATCCTGCCAGATGTCAGGCTGATCACCCACTAGTTCTGCAATCAATACTGCTTCAGTCACCAGTTCATCCGAAAGCCTAGGAAGAATCACCTTGGCTTCCAATACGTAGATAAAAGCAATCCCTGCTAGCGGGACGACGATCAATAACGGCAAGAGGTGGCTGAGGATCAGCCTGTTGCGTAAGGTACGTAACATAATTACTCCTGGGGTATCAACTTATAACCGACTCCACGTACTGTAACAATTCTTTTCGGGTGGTTTGGGTTTTGCTCGATTTTCTCTCGTAGCCAGCGGATATGGACATAAACCACCTGGGGCTGACCCATGAATTCCGCCCCCCAAACACTGGCAAGTAAATCGTCTACTGAAAGCACCTTGTTGGGATGCAAGGCAAAGGTGTGTAGCAGGTCGAACTCACGGGGTGTAAGTTCGATATTTTGATTTCCAAGAAATACAATATGCGCAGCAGGATCGATGGTTAAATCATCTATGACCAGTAATGCTTGATCAACAACCTGGTTGACGGTTTGCCCAATGTGCCGGAATACGTTTTTTATGCGCGCCAATAAAACATTCAAATCAAAAGGTTTGGTTACATAATCATCTGCGCCAAGTTCAAGACCTAAAGCCTCGTCCAATTCCCTTCGACGTGCTGTTAAAAAAATTACTGGTAAGTTGAGTTTTTCCCTGAACTGCCGTAATGCATCTAATCCATCCATTCCTGGTAATCCAATATCCAAAAGAACAAGATCAGGTGGTTCACGATCAGTTAATAAAAACGCATCTTCAGCGCTTTCAGCATTGCTTACTTTATAACCAGCTTGTTCCAGATTAAAAGCCAAGCTCCGACGCATTAGGGCATCGTCATCAACAATGAGGATATGTCTGGTCACAAAAAACCTCCCAGTTGGAATTATATTTTTTTTACCTAGTAGACTGTCAAGCCTGAATTTATTGTATATGAAAATTGTAAATAGATCAGACCATGTTGGAAACAAGGTGGGAGATGCCCAGGCTACGTATGGTAGCCATGTTCCGGTATCGCTCCTCTCCTATGGGACTTATCATTGTCATCGCCTGGAAAGTCCTTCGCGACGAAGCGATCTCCAGTCCAAAGAGGAGACTGCTTCGCAAGAGTGGCTCGCAGTGACAGGGTCGGGTTGGTTTCCTGTTGAAAGAACAACGCTTCCCGTTGTGGATTTTCTCGCAATAACGAGTATAAAAATGATATTGGCCAGATCACCAGTCGAGTGTCCATCACGAATCTTCTATTCATAATAACAAGTAATAAGAAGCATCTCTCACACAGCACTTGAGATTCTTCAGTAGCAAAAGGAGCTGCACCAGAATGACAAACTTAAGAGACATATTGGATGATCTGCTAGCGAGTGTCAACCATGAAACTTTATTTTGTCATCCGGATTGGGGTGATGCGGAAATGAGGATCTCTTACTTACGATAACCATAACCTTGCATAAATCCTCGGTACAGGGATTTTTACATTAAAATTGGTCAGCCTACTGGTTTAAGTATACCTTGTAAATAATGTTGCGTTCCTTCTAATTTAATCAAACCCACAAGGTAAGTTTAATTTGTATCGCAAAGATCTTGCAAGGCTGACTTTAACCCTTCGAATTTAAACCTAAAACCCGCCTGATGTAAATTAACTGGGATCACTCGTTGTCCATCTAGCACAAGCGATGCTTTCTCCCCTAAAAACAACTTTATACCCCATCCGGGAATTGGGATTTTTGCTGGACGGCCTAGAACCGACGCAGCTACCTTGTAAAACCCGGCGTTGGTTACGGGTTGTGGTGCAGTCAGATTGTAAATTCCTTGGGCATCATTTTTTCCGATCAGGAATTCAATGGCAGAAACCGTATCGTGAAGATGGATCCAAGAAATATATTGAGTCCCCGTACCCATATGACTGCAGGCAAAAAACCGGGCGGGTCATAACATTACCGGTAAAAATCCACCTTGCAGGCTGATAACCAGACCGATCCGCATCAGCACTCGCCGAACCCCAAATTTTTCAACTTCATGAGTGGATGCCTCCCAATCCTGGCATAGTCGGGAGATAAAACCTTCTCCAGGGAGAGCATCCTCATACAAGATTGATTTCCCTCGGTCCCCATAATATCCAACTGCAGAGGCCTGGAGTAAAACCTTCGGTCTTTGTCGGGCTGTTTTAACCGCCTGGACTATCGCTGCACCAGGATCTAGCCGGCTATTGGCGATCTTTAACTTTCGGTTGTGAGTCCACCTTTGAGTCAGAATTTGCCATAAATTACCACCCGCCAGTTTATTTCCTGCCAGGTTGACGATGGCGTCGACTTCATTAACGATATTTTCCCAACCATTCGGAGTCCGACCATCCCAAAGGATGGCTTTTGTGCCTTTCGGTAAGCCATGTACCTGAGAAGGATTTCGGCTGAGAATAGTAACGCAATGCTGATTGTTGGTCAGGGTTTCTGTCAAGGCTTTACCAATCAGGCCGCTGCCTCCAGCGATCAAAATATGCATGGGACTTTTCTCCTATTTATTTTTCTCCTCGTTGACTCAATGCAGGTCATTTTTCCCGGAAGGATCGATCATGAAAGCAACATTACTCAACTGTAGAATAAATGCTATGAGAATAAACCTATTCGCTGTAAAAAAATAACTTCCACAAGATTTTTTTGCAGGGCTTCTTTTCCAGCACATGATTTCTTATTAAAGAATTACTGTAAACGATGGCTGAAAAAAATCAATCCAATTAGCAAAGCAAAAGAAGGTATAGCAATGACTGCAAATACCGGGCATAGACTTCCCAATGGAGCCAGCAAAGAAACAACCGACCAATGTAGTAAAATAACATTCCTATTATGAAGGTGTAATGGGAATTCTTTATAACGGATGATCACCATCAGCCCAGTTAGATTCCAACCATATAAAGATAGATAAGCATGGATTCGCATTAACAATGCCCACGCATGAGGATCCTGCACCGGCCAATAGGTTTCACCCAGGGTGATCAATATTCCTGTTATGCTGGTAAAAACTAAAAATGAGATCCCTGAGATCAAGTAATTCACTTGCTCAATTCGTTCAGAAGCATGCCTGAATAAGAAAAATACCAAAAGGACATCTGAGAATAACAGCGCGGCAACTACAACCTGCATACTTTTAACCTGGAAGAGGATAACGATGAAGAATAGAATGACACCGAGGTTGATCACCCAAAAACTAACTTCTCGCAGGAGCCTGTTTCGTTTATCAGGTTCTTCTCTGGCAAGCGTAAATATCACGGAGAATGTCATTAGAGAAACTGGAAAAGAAAAACCCAAGAAGAAATCTTCCAGGATGATTGAAGGTCGATCTATTAAGTGAAGATACTGGTCATTAACCATTGCAAAAGCTGCAATCAGTAAACCGAGAGATAAACACAACAAGGCAGCCTGGTGGAATTTGCTCGCTACAGGCACGTCTCGCTTAAAAAAGTCCCTAGGAAAGAGCGAAAATCGATGTGCTCTTACAATTTCGACAATTATGGCTAATCCAATTGCCAGAAAGGCTGCCAGAAAGTATTGGTTGAAAAATGAGGTAATTGAAAAGCCGATCGAGCCAAACAGAAATAATTTGCCATTCCTGGTGAGGCTCTGCTGGTCTTCCGTGAAGAATAATAAAACCACTCCCCCGCTGACCAGGTTGAACAGAAATATATGCAGCCGTTGGAACTGGTATGTATTGACAGGAGGTGATTCAACCATTGGTGATTGATCGGGGAAAACCAAACCTGCAAACCCAAAAAGAAAACCCAGGGTGATCAAGAACCATAACAAGATCTTAATATTTTTAGGCAAGGTGAATATTTCCTCGTATTACCAGCTTAAACTCTTCAGAAATTAATGTCTCTAGGCAAAGTTCGAATTTATTTGGAGAACAACTAATTAGGTGCAATCCTGAATGAATATTTTAAGATAAGGTTAGCTTAATCCGATCTTATAATAGAAATAAAGACTTACAAGGCTCTAGAGGTTATTATAATAGCAAGTTATCCTACTCACCTGACCGTTTCTTCGAATGGGACATAGACTGACACTGATTAACACAGAGATGTTTGAAAATGTGGATAAAATTAAAAATTTTAAAGCAAAAAGAGAAAAATCATCCGTGTTTTCAACCTATATCCGTGTCCAAGTTAAAAGTGTCAGGTAGTATTAAGTTTTTTTCTCTGTAGGATCATCCTTCTAGAAATGGCTTTTTTCAGAAAGGAACCCTTGGAGTAATATTATATTTTATTAGTCTATGCTTTCGAAAATCTTTATAATATAGAAACCCCGAAATGAAAACCCCTTGATGATAAGGAGATAAGATGGAAATTGATCGGTACATTTATGCCCCTGGTTGGCCCGGTATCCCTTCAAGGTGGACATCCAGTGCAAAAAGTGGCGTTGGGACAGCACTGAGTGCTGCAAGCCGGGTCTGGTTCACTCTCAGCCATGGTATCTTCAATGAGATTTATTACCCACGTGTTGACCAGGCGTGTGTACGTGATATGGGGATGTTGATCACTGATGGTAAGGAATTCTTTTCGGAAGAAAAACGCCATTCCCATTCTAAAACGGGTCTTCTCGTTGAAGGAGTGCCAGCTTACCACCTGAACAATACTTGTAACAGAAGCCGCTATCAGATCGAGAAAGTAATCCTGAGTGACCCAAATCGCGATGTTATTCTTCAGTGTACAAAATTCAGCCCTATTCTTGGCAGCTTAGAAGACTTCCATCTCTATGTCTTGTTAGCTCCACACCTGGGTAACCAGGGAGCTGGCAACACTGCCTGGTTTGGTGAATACAAAGGGATGCCAATGTTATTTGCCAGCAAGTATGGCTTGTCATTGGCTTTGGCCTGTTCTACTCCCTGGTTGGGTCGTTCTGTTGGATTTGTGGGAACCTCAGATGGGTGGCAAGATATCAATCAACATAAACAAATGACCTGGATTTATGAAAGAGCTGACAATGGTAATGTGGCACTTACGGGGGAAATTGACTTGGTCGCTTCACAAGGGATTTTCACCCTTGCGCTTGGTTTCGGTATTAACCCAGATGAAGCTGGACAACGTGCTAGAGCCAGCCTGCAAGATGGATTCGAAGCAGCACGTAAAGTTTACTTCCAACAATGGAAAAATTGGCAGAATACATTGCTCCCTTTGGAAGCAGAAAACAGCCAATGTGAACACAATTTATATCGGATGAGTGCAACCGTTTTGAGGATCCATGAAGCCAAACGCTTTCCGGGGGGACTGATCGCCAGTCTTTCAGTGCCCTGGGGCAGCAATAAAGGCGATGATGATTTGGGGGGCTACCACCTTGTCTGGCCACGAGATTTGGTCGAGAGTGCGGGGGGCTTGTTGGCGGCAGGAGCGAAATCGGATGTCCGCCGAATTTTAAATTATCTTCAGGTCACACAGGAAGCTGAAGGATATTGGCCACAAAATATGTGGTTGGATGGTCGTCCGTACTGGAATGGCGTTCAAATGGACGAAACTGCCCTACCGATTCTGCTGCTTGACCTTGCCTTAAGAGAGAATGTCCTGAAAAAGAAAGATTTAAAACGATATTGGCCAATGGTATACAAAGCCGCTGCCTTTTTGGTGCGCAACGGACCTGTCACGCAGCAGGATCGTTGGGAAGAAGACCCCGGTTATTCTCCTTATACCCTTGCAACGGAAATCTCCGCACTTCTTTTAGGTGCTGATATAGCAGACCTCAATGGTGAATTTGAGATTGGCCGTTATCTTCGGGAAACCGCAGACACCTGGAATGATAGTATCGAAAGGTGGATCTATGTCTCTGGGACCAGGTTGGCACTTGAGGTCGGGATTGAAGGTTATTACGTTCGCATAGCACCGGTCGATCAAGCTGAGGCAGAATCACCCTCCAAAGGCTTTGTACCCATCAAGAACCGGCCTCCCGACCAAAGCAATGCCCCAGCTGACCTGATCGTAAGCCCGGACGCATTAGCCCTGGTTCGATTTGGATTGAGGGCTGCTGATGATCCCCGAATCATCAACACCGTGAAAGCTGTTGACGCACTCTTGAAGATTGATACACCTTATGGCCCAGCCTGGCACCGTTATAACCAGGACGGCTACGGCGAACACGAAGATGGTTCCCCATTCGACGGAACGGGGGTTGGGCGAGCCTGGCCACTGTTGACTGGTGAAAGAGCTCATTATGAACTGGCAGCTGGTCGACATCAATCCGTGGTTGACCTGCTCAACACCTTAGAGCAATTTGCAAATGAGGGTGGATTATTACCTGAACAAACCTGGGACGCACCGGATATCCCCGACCTGGACCTATATTTTGGTCGACCTTCTGGCTCTGCAATGCCCTTAGTCTGGGCACATGCGGAATATGTAAAATTGCTGCGGTCATTGAAAGATGGCAAAGTGTTTGATATGCCTCGCCAAACTTACCAGCGCTACGTGATTGAAAAAACTAACTCGAAGTACTGTCTCTGGCGCTCAAATGCGATGTGTCAAACAATCGCTGTTGGGAAAACCTTGCGGGTTGAAGTACCAGATTCCACTGCCATAGAATGGTCGGCGGATGGGTGGCGAACCATTCAGAAGCTTGACGCCCGTGCAACTGGATTGGGCTCATTTTATGCTGACCTGGCAACAGATCGGCTTCCAGCAGGGACGACGATCCGTTTTCGCATTCTATCCCAAGGAGATCATGAAATCAGCGTGCACTTGAAAAGCCCCAGCTTGTAAATATCCGTAAAGGGTGACGATTGTGACGCCACCCTTTGAGGTACTTTTATGTTAAAGGTGTCAGAAAGTTTGATTTTGTTTTAGTACCGACGATCGATCGGAATTTCAGGAAGGGCTTCGATTTCAGCCTTATCAAGCTTGAGAAAGACTGTGTCTTCTTCAACACGATCGATCTCAGAAACCGGAATAGTTTTATCCGTTCGACCCCAGAGATGATCTTTCCTCATGATTAAGTGCGTGATATGTCCACTTTCCGGGTCAATCAGAAATTCATCTACCTGACCAACCGTACCATCGACAGCATTTACCACTGCCCCAAGATGAAAGGGGACTTTCCCAGGAGGTATGCGTTCTTGCTTTATCTCAGCGAATTCCTCATGAATTGGCCAACCATATGGAAGATATACGTGCCTTCGGGCAGGATATGAACCATGAACTTTATCTACATGGATATATCGATGTTCAATAAAATCTTCCATGTGTGATAGTTCATCTTTATCGCAGGATAAATCAATAGAATCCGAAGTTGTCTCCTTGATCAGTTCCACAGAAACAATACGCTCCTCATAAGGGTAATAATCATCCTCTACAACGACATGAGTAACTTCATCGTTGATAGGATTGATAACAACACAACTGATGTGGCCGCAATGTTCGTCCCGACAAAACACTTTCGCCTTAATTGGAATTTCCATGGTCACCTCTTTTCTCGATCATTGTGACTAAATTGGTTTATCGATCGCACTTCCATATTACCTATTTCCAGTCATTTTGTCTTTATCTGAATCATAATATATCCTTAAGCAGACCTTATTTTAAAAGCTAGCACGCTAACAGGTGGAAAATTGACCTTGTTTGGTCTAACTTTTGTATCCACCGCTGGAAATTCTATCCAGAGAGAGAGATAGTGCGATAAATAAGCGAATGACTAATTACCAATTACCTCCACCTAATTATGAGGATGCCTGTAATTTTCAAGTAAAGAGAGGTAATCAATTCTAAATTATTATCTCTTCCTCCCATTTATGTTATCTTTCAGCTTTGGGAGATTGTTAACTAAAAAAGTCTTCAGCCTTTACCAGAAATTGACTTTCTGCTATCTTATCCGTTGTTTCCATGGCCACCACTTTACCTCGTAAGCCTTTATGGTGCTCGATCCGGCTGCGCAGTTCATGTTTGGCTTGACCTGGACCCATGATTAAAATCTCATCTACATTGCCTAGCTGTTCCACAATCGCATCATAGAAATGCTTGAGTTGTTCGTAGCGGTGCGCATCGATCCGGTGCTGCGCCCAGCCCCCACCATGTGTATGGGGGTCGGCATCCGAGTTAATATCTACATCTTTAGTGAGTTGCTTATTTGTAAAACTGGCAAAATATGCCTCATGATGATCTACCCAGATTGCTACCTGGCGAGGATTATCAGTTTTGTTTTTGGACATGGTTACCTCCAAGTCATTATAATATTTTTTCCAGCCACCTGTGGGTTTCATCGAATAGGACGTGGACGAGGGCTGATTTATACAGAGAGGTTTGAAAATGTGGGTAAAAATGATAATGATGCAGCAAAAAGAGAAAAACCAATCCCGTCTTCCACGTATATCCGGGTCGGATTTAAAAAAATGTGGGGCAGTTAATATCATTATCTTCCTTTCATCTCTCGCTTGAAGAGGCTTGTGTGGCAACAGAAGCCTTTGCTTTACTAATATCTTCCTGATCACCAATGTAATAGTGATTCACTGCTTTAAATTGGTCATCTAATTCGTAAACCAGTGGAAAGCCAGTAGGGATATTCAACCCTGGTATCTCTTCATCAGAGATATTATCCAAGAACTTCACCAAACCTCGCAGGCTATTGCCATGCGCCACAATGAGAAGTTTTTGTCCTGCTTGTAGGGCTGGTATGATGGTTTCATGCCAGTAGGGTAATACTCGTTCAAGCGTGTCCTTAAGCGACTCGGTCGCGGGCACCTGTTCCTTTGCCAGGTGATCATATCTTGGATCAAACCGAGGGTGTCGGGGGTCATCTAACTCAAGAGCGGGGGGGCGCATATCGTAACTACGACGCCATAGCTGCACCTGCTCTGCTCCGAATTCTTTGGCTGTCTTTAGCTTATTTAATCCTTGTAGTGCTCCATAGTGTCTTTCATTCAACCGCCAGGTCCGATAAACCGGGATCCACATTTGATCCAGATCTTCCATAGCGATCCACAGGGTCTGGATAGCCCGTTTCAATACAGAAGTGTGTGCCTGATCAAAGACGAAACCACAGGCTTTCATCAAGTGCCCGGTGCGATGCGCTTCAGCAATGCCCTGTTTTGAAAGGGCTACATCGGTCCAACCGGTAAATTTACCTTCTCGGTTCCATAGACTCTCTCCATGTCGAATAAACACAATTTTCATTTTTACTGGGTCCCTCCAGGTAAACCTTCGTACATCTTGCTACCGAATATCATTCTGATAGAAATGAAGTGGCGTGGAGTATCTTTACCTTATCTTAACCAGAATTTTTCAAACCTTACCATTTTGATTTCAATAGATTCTTGATGGATCGTGTTCTAGTTGACTGTCAAAGATGAAGATTTAGAGAGATTCGATTAATGAAGAGAAGAAGTTTTAGCAATTCCAGGGTAGAGATGCTTCGTTCCGCTTTGCTCCACTCAGCATGACAATCAAAAGAATGATGTTTAACAGACCACTAGTTGACTGTCCATCGTCATTCTTAATAATGTCATTCTGAAGTAGCGCTCTTTGCTACTGAAGAATCTCTAGTGCTATGTGAGAGATGCTTCGTTTCACTCATTTTGACGAATAGAAGATTCATGATGGACAGACTACTAGTTAATATTCCAACTTTCAAGTCAACAATGATTTATAGGATTTGTGGCTTAACAAGCCGGGCGCATCTTTATCGAAGATTCGATAAGCCGCTATCTTGACGCGATCATTGATAAAAAACCAGATCAGTGCATAGCCCCAGATGGCAAAAGCCCAGCCCCAACCGATAGGGTTCATGAACAACCCATAAACAGCGATCAGGGTAGCGATCAATTGGGTTCCAGCTACCGCTCCAATCAAGATAGGTGCTGGTCTCCGTGACCAGAAAGGTCCCCGGGTGCGGGTGATGAAGATCGTCAGGTGACCTGCAACAGAAAGTTTCAAATACATCATGGTCTGGATCATATCAGGACTGAGTTGAAATGTACGCTCAGCCAGGTAAAAGAGACCAAATGAGCCAATCACACCCGAGATGCCTAGAATCGAGGCAATACCCAGAACCTTGGGCATTTCCCAGGTTTCAGGTTCCTTCGAATAATATGCCCGATCGAAAGCAATTGACAGGATGGCACCGTCGTTGAGTAATGCTAACAGCACAATCATAACCGCTGTAACCGGATAGAAGTTAAAAACCAGGATGGATAAAGTCATAAACAGCAGCACCCGGATCGTTTCCGCAATTCTGTAGATGGCATAGCTGTTCATCCGTTGGAAAATTTTCCGACTTTCTTTGATGGCATCAATGATCACGGATAAGCCGGGAGTCAGCAAAATGATATCTGCAGCACTTCTGGCTGCATCTGTCGCACCTGAGACCGCAATCCCTGCATTGGCTTTCTTTAAAGCTGGGGCATCGTTTACCCCATCCCCTGTCATTCCGACAATGTGACCACGCTGTTGTAACACATCCACAATGTGGTATTTGTGTTCAGGATATACCTGAGCAAAACCATCTGATTCTTCAATAGCATCAGCAATTTGGCTTATTTTGTGTTGCTGTGTTGCCTCCAATGATTCAGCATCCAGAATCCTGTTTCCCAACCCCAGTTGCGAGGCAATCTCTCTTCCGATTTCGATCTGATCACCAGTGATCATTTTGACCTGAATCCCAATATTCCTGGCAGCTTCGATTGTTTCTTTTGAGTCAGCCCGCGGCGGATCATACAACGTTAGTATCCCAAGTAACTGCCATTCTCCATGATCGGATGAGTGAGCTACCGCCAAAGAGCGGAAACCACGCCTGGCAAATTCGTTGATTGCCGGTTCAATTCGTTTTTGGATTTCAACCGGATTATCGACCAGAGCCAGGATCACTTGGGGAGCTCCTTTTGTTACTTTGAATTCCTGGTTACCCGGTCCTCTGATGGTTGCTTCCGTCCGTTTCTTTATGGGATCAAATGGTTGGAAGTCAAGGGTTGTATAATTTGCTAATTCTCCCAAATCATGAAGACCGCTAAATACGGCTAAGTCAATCGAATCTTGGTCCTCTGATCGAGAAGCCAACGCGGCGCTGATGATCAGCTGATTGGCATCCACTCCATCCATGATAAAAGGATCGCCCAAGCTGAGTTTGTTTTGAGTTAAAGTTCCGGTTTTGTCTGAGCATAGGATATCAATACCAGCTAATTCCTCAATGGATGATAAATGGCTGACAATAGCTTTTTTTTGCGCCAGGAAACGAGCGCCGACAGCCATTGTGACCGATAATACTGTCGGCATAGCTACCGGGATGGCGGCGATTGTCAAGATAAGGGCAAATTCCAGGGTAGTCAGCATTGGATCCCCCCGAAATAGCGATGCAATCAGAATAATGACGACCAGGGCAACAGCCAGGATGATCAGGTAATCGCCAATTTTTAGGACGGCTTTCTGAAAATGGCTGGTCTTTTGAGTTGATTCGACCAGGTTAGCTGTTTTCCCGAAATAAGTATCTTTGCCGGTAGCAAGTACCAGGCCATCCATCTCCCCTTGGCGGATGTTCGAGCCTGAAAAAACTGTATCCTCCATTTGATGTTCTACTGGTAAGGACTCACCCGTGAGAGCTGATTGATCTACCTTGATGGCAGTACCAGCCACCAATTTGGTATCCGCGGGAATGATATCCCCAATGCGCAAATGAATAAGATCACCAGGAACCAATTCCCTAGCTGGAATGGTTTCCCAAACCCGATCACGTTTGACACGCGCCTGTAAGGGTAATTGCTTTTTAAGTGCTGCGATGGTGTTGTCGGCCTGATTCTCCTCCCAGAAACCTACTATCGCATTAACAACGAGGAGAGTCAGGATAATGCCAAAATCTGCCCAGTGATGGACGATCGCAGATAATACAGCAGCCACCTCAATCATCCAAGGGATTGGTCCCCAGAAGTAGGTCAGAAATTTTAAATAGGGGTTCTTTTTAATTTCTACCAGTTCATTGTAGCCATATTTTTCCAGGCGTGCCTGGGCTTCGATTTGGCTAATACCATCGAGAGATGTATTAAGGTATTTTTCTAATTCGGGAAGAGGCAGATTTTCTAACTTGCCAGAATGACCGGGTTTCATGATATTTGAATCCATTTAATATTCACTTGTTATCCTTATTTACTTCTTCGAAACAGCAGGGCATCACCCAACTTCTGCCATCTCGAGCAATCAATACCTGTGCAGCTTCTGGACCCCAAGTACCCGCCAGGTAATCAGGAAAATTATCGGGCATGACTGCCGCCCAACTGGCCAAGACAGGATCAACAACGGACCAGGCACGTTCTACCTGATCAGCACGCATAAATAAGGTTGCGTCTCCAATGATCACATCCAAGAGTAAGGTCTCATAAGCTTCTGGTGGTGCTGCTCGAAAAGCTTCTTGATAAGTGAAGCGCATCTCTACCGGTCCTAAACGCATCTGTAGACCTGGCCTTTTCGCTTGAAAACCCAGCTGAATGCCTTCATTAGGGTGAATGTGAATCACAAGCCGGTTAGGCTGCCAATCTCCTATAACGGTAGGGGGAAAGGTTTGATGAGGGACAGGCCGGAATTGGATGGATACTTCTGATACTCGTTCAGGTAATCGTTTTCCCGTACGCAAATAAAATGGTACATCCTGCCAGCGCCAGTTATCGACAAAAAGCTTGAGAGCAGAAAAAGTCTCAGTACTGGAGTCTGAATTAACATTTGGTTCTTGCCGATAACCATTAACCCTTTCTCCCTGGATCCAACCAGCAGCATATTGACCGCGAACAGCAAAGAGATGAGAATTCTCCTGTGGGATGGGTCGTATTGCATGCAGAACATCCACTTTCTTATTCCGAATCTCCTCATCCTCGAAGGAGACTGGCGGTTCCATCGCAATCAAACACAAAACCTGCAGGAGGTGATTTTGAACCATATCTCGCAGTGAACCTGCCTGATCATAGTACTTTCCCCGATGTTCCACCCCAACCTGCTCAGCCATCGTGATTTGGATATGGTCAATGTAGCGCCTGTCCCAAATCGGTTCGAACAGCGCATTGGCGAAACGAAAAGCTAGTATATTTTGGACAGTTTCTTTTCCCAAGTAGTGGTCAATACGATAAACCTGGGATTCTTTGAACACTTTTAATAGCATTGCATTTAAATTACGGGCTGAAATCAAATCCCTACCAAAAGGCTTCTCCAATACAATCCTCGTTCGTTGACTATCTGAAACGAGTTTCGCTTGACCTAAACCGTTCACAATGGTCTCAACCATACTTGGTGATGTGGCCTGATAAAATAAACGGTTGGCTTTAAGACCCCAATTTGCATCAATACCCGACAGATGTTTTGCGATGGTAGTATATGCAGATGCGCTCGTAAAATCAGCAGGAAGGTAGTCGATCAAAGCAGAAAAATGATGCCACTCCTGATCTGGTGGTTTACCACGCCTTGAAAATTGGGAGACACCCTGATACAAATGGTCGCGAAATTCTTCATTATTGATTGGTTTTATGTCAACACCAATGATCGCAAATCGTTCAGGCAACCACTGATCGAGGTATAAATTAAACAGAGCTGGGACCAATTTTCGCCAGGTTAAATCCCCTCCAGCACCAAAAATGATCAATATACTTGGATCAGGACGATTATCAGTAGACATCAGTTTCTCCAGATATATTTTCCCAGTGGGTATGGTAGACTCCTTTTTCATCTATTCGTTCGAAAGTGTGGGCACCGAAATAATCCCGCTGTGCCTGGATCAAGTTGGCAGGCAGCCAGGAACTGCGATACGCTTCAAGGTAGCTCAAAGCAGCCATGAACCCCGGAGTAGGTAAACCGATGTCAACAGCATTATGAATAACCAATAATAAATTTTCGCGCAACCGCATGACATCACTGCCAAGTTGAGGGTCTAATAACAAGTTTGGAAGATCAGGTTGTCGAATGTACGCTGAACGGATCTCATTTAGCAACGCTGCTCGAATGATGCAGCCTCCACGCCAGATACGCGCAACGGATCCCAAGTTTATATTATACTTATATGCTTCGGACGCTGAACGCAGTTGTGACATACCTTGAGCAAAAGTGATGATCATTGCAGCATAAAGAGCCATGCGCAATGTATCGATAAACTGTTCTTGATTTCCGTTAAACCTGGAATTGACAGTTCCAAGGATTTGGTTGGCTAATACTCGTTGATCTTTAAGGGTAGACATATTCCGCATCGCTACTGCTGCGTCGATATTAGGTACTGGAACTTGTAATTCCATGGCATCCTCAGAAGCCCATTTACCGGTGCCTTTCTGACTGGCCTCATCAAGAATGGCGTCGATCAAAAGTTTGCCTGTTTTTTCGTCTCTGGCAGAAAAGATCCTCGCAGTGATCTCAATGAGATAACTGCTGACTTCCGTATGATTCCAGGCCTGGTAAATTAGTTGTAGTTTTCCATCACTCAAATTTAATCCCCTCTTCATCAAATCATAAGTTTCTGCAATCAACTGCATCAAGCCGTATTCAATGCCATTGTGAACCATCTTAACATAGTGACCCGATGCTCCGGAACCCAGGTAGGTAACACATGATTCACCCAAAACCTTCGCCGCAATCGCCTCAAATATCGCTTCAACCCTTTGGTAAGCTTCGGGTGATCCTCCAGGCATGATGCTAGGACCATGTCTAGCGCCATCTCCGCCGCCAGATACACCGACACCAAGATAAAGGAGCCCTTTTCCCCCAAGAATCTTTTGCCGCAACCCGGTATCCTTAAAGTGTGAATTCCCACCATCAATGATCAAATCACCGGGATCGAGATAATCAAGCAGGTCATGAATTACTACATCGACAGGGTTCCCAGCAGGTACCATTAACATGATATTGCGAGGCTTTTCAAGGGATTCTATAAATTTTTTCATACCCCCTACTCCAAGCACATTTCCTTTTCCGGTTTCCTTGTTCAAACGACTTACCATCACCTTGTTCTTATCGTAACCAACGACACAAATATCATGATCACCCATGTTCAAGATAAGGTTTTTTCCCATGGTCCCGAGACCAATCATTCCTAACTGATATTTCTTCATCCTATATCCTTAGAAGTCCGTTTATTGATCAGGCAAGGATCACTGGGAGAGGGGTCTGACGAAGGATCTGATCTACCGGGCTGTCAGCCAGCCAGGAAATAATCTCTGAATGCTGATACCTACTCATGAAGAGCAGATCCACAAGATTACGATCCAGTACATCGCCAATCTCCTCCATGGATATCGCAACAAGGTCGATGACTTTTTCGATTTTCAAACCGTGCTCAGAAAGCCTGTCCTGTAGTATTGCAAGGTTGCCTCCTGTCTTTGCGGAACCTTGCGCACCTATAATTAGATCTGCTTGTAGGGTCTTTTGGATCCTGTTTAGCAGATCGATCGTTGAGTCTGTTATTCTGTCCTGATCGTATAATAATAACATTCTCTTGATTGGCCTGCTTACATCCCCTCCCACGATCATTGGGACTTTCACATGATGAGCTATATGCTTAAAATTTTCCCCTAGCTGGTCTGGAGAAGGCATATGACTGTTGCCGCGCCGTCCAAGTGCAAGATAGGAAGCCTGTTCCGCATTTTTTAAGATCAGAGCTCGTACATCCCCAAGCAGCAATTCAGTCTCGATGAAGATGTTTTTTTGGGTGCACAACTCTCGAAGTCGGTCTAAAGCCCTTGATCCAACATCTTCATACCAATCAATCAGCTTTGCTCTAGATGCAGTTTCTTCATCGTATCCTAGCTCTTTGAAATGATCCGCGTACGGATCGAGTATCAGAGGTTCATCAACTACATATAGCCCTAGTACTTCAAAATGGTTTGCCGGCGCGATTTGTAGTGCAATATTCGCAGCATTTTCTGCAATAAGAGACCCATCCAATGCGACCAGGATTTTTTCAGATGCATTTGAGTTGTCCATTTATCCAATTCCTTTCTAGCGTTCAGGTTAGGAGGGGATTGCTTAGAACGCAAGGATAGGATAATACCAACACGCTAATTTGTCTTTACATGGAGCTAATCGGAGTATTAAGCTCCCCTTAACAAGGATAATTGTCATAAGTGAATGTAATCAATTTTAGCTATCTTTGACGTAGAGACCGAGTTATTGCTGATTATCAAATCGTAAAACAACCGCTTTTTCAGAGACTGCACGCATATTTTCATCACGGACTGTCAATGCTCGTCTTCGAAGCCACCCAATTCAACAACATCAAGGTAGGTATTACATAGGGAAAAACCCCATATAAAGTATCACTCACGGAGTGTGAGTTACGATCAACGGCAATAAAAACCTGGATACAAAAGGCGAGAGCGATCAGTACAATCAAAATACCTTGCCAGGAGACTGGACGGTAGATCCATCCCCAAGATTTGAACCATATTATTTTCATTGATATACCTCCACAGGTTATATTTGGGTTTTGCAGACAGATTCTACTCCATATCAGAATCCTAGAAACCTGGTCAAGTATTTTTTCCGCTGACCACTGAGGGGTGCTTCATGGTTTTCCAGGTTAAAGAAATAGGGTAGACATTGTTCTCCTCTTAATAGGGACAGGTGGAAAATCTTGAAAACAAAGCGGAAATGTTTTGGTCTAAAATAGCAAATAAGGTTATACTTTACCCTATTGGTTTCTCCATCCAAACTCGTAATATCTCTGCAGTTTGTCGAGGTTCTTTCCAGCAAACTGCCAAGCCGAACTTCGTTAGACCGTTATCCTGAGGGAAGCAAAGCGGAAAGAAGTAACTCTACCTTGATTAGACGAGAATATTGTCTACTTACAAAGTACCCCCATTTTAAGATTCTTATTGGACAGAACACTCGCTGTCCATCCTATCGAACCACATCAAAAAATCCCGGTAAATATAAAAAACGTTGGCATTTTTGAACCAACAGCTAAGCCGACCCCTATTTATGTGATCATTATAAAAAAATTGGAGAACAAATGAACAACAAGAAAACAGGATTACGCGCTTTACCTCGCAATGTCTGGGTAGTAACAATCACCTCTTTCTTTACCGACATCTCCTCAGAGATGATATTCAACCTGGTACCGCTTTTCCTGGCAAATGTATTAAAAACCGGAACAGCGGTCATTGGTCTCATCGATGGGGTGGCTGAAACCACTGCCAGCTTGATGAAAATCTATTCCGGTGCACTTTCCGATAAACTCGGCAAGCGAAAATGGCTGACAGTACTAGGCTACGGGCTTTCTACCATTGCAAAACCGTTCCTCTATTTTGCTCAGACCTGGCACTGGGTCCTGGGAGTTCGTTTTACAGACCGGGTGGGGAAAGGCATCCGCACAGCGCCGCGCGACGCACTCGTCGCTGGATCGATTGATGAGAAACAACGAGGCCTGGCTTTCGGTCTACACCGCGCTGGCGACACAGCTGGGGCGTTTATTGGATTATTGATCGCCACGATGATCATCTGGTGGACCCAAGCGGGAGATGCGCAACTCCTGGAACGCACTTTCCATGTCATCATTCTGGTCAGTATTATCCCAGCTGTCCTCGCCGTGCTGGTCCTGGCATTAGGGGCAAGGGATATCCCATCTCAAGGTAAGTCTGGAGCTCCAACCCTAAGCCTGGCAGGGATGGACAAGAATTTCAAGCGCTTTATGCTGGTCTTAATCCTGTTCACACTCGGAAATTCATCCGATTCATTCATCATCCTACGCAGTCAGGAACGAGGCCTCAACCTGCTGCAGATCATGGGCATGCTGCTGACTTTTAACCTGATCTATGCCGGGCTTGCCGGGCCGTTAGGTGCACTCTCAGATAAGATCGGCAGGCGAAAACTCATCCTGGGGGGCTGGATCGCCTATGGATTGGTCTATCTCGGGCTTGCCTTATCCAAGACCGGTTGGCAGATTTGGACTCTGTTTGGATTGTATGGCATTTATTACGCAGCGACAGATGGTGTTGCCAAGGCCTTTATTGCGGACCTGGTACCGGATGAGCGGCGAGGTACAGCGTACGGGCTTTACAACGCCACCATCGGGCTGATGGCCTTTCCGGCTTCGGTCGTTGCCGGTTTACTCTGGCAGGGTGCTTTTGGTTGGGGTGGGTTTGGTCCTACAGCTCCTTTTATCTTCGGGGCTGGTTTGGGATTGTTGGCTGGCTTGTTGTTCTGGATCCTGGTCCCATCAAACTAAATCCGGATTCGAATACTCGAATCCACCAATCTTTATATCTTTTAGCAGGAGCAGATAGTCTGCGGGTTCGCTGGATCAGCTCTTCTTCCAAATGTATTTAGAATTTTCTTTGAATTGTCTACTCTACAGCCACTTCCTACGGCGGAAATAAACCAACATCCCCACCACTACAGTGATAATGACACCCCAAACAGCAAAATATCCCCATTTCCAATCCAATTCAGGCATAAATTTAAAATTCATGCCATACAAGCCGACAATAAACGAAAGGGGGATAAATACGGTTGCAATGATTGTCAGCACTTTCATGACCTCATTCATACGGTTGCTAATGCTGGAGAGGTAGATATCCAGCATCCCGGAGACCATATCCCGGAATGTCTCCACCGTATCGATGATCTGGATGGTGTGGTCATAAACGTCCCGCAGGTAGATCAGGGAAGATTCCTGAAACAAAGCCGATTCCCCCCGCTCCAGGGTGCCGATCACTTCTCGCAAAGGCCAAACCGATTTCCGCAGAAAGATCAGTTCACGCTTCAACTCATGTATGGACTGCAAAGTACCTGGATCGGGGTCAGTGACCAGTTCTTCTTCCAGGAATTCGATCTTTTCCCCCAGGTTTTCAAGGACGATGAAATAATGATACACAATGGCATCGATCAATGAATAAGCCAGATAATCCGCTCCCTGCCTGGTAATGCGACTCTTGCCTTCCCGAAGACGCTTCCTTACCAGATCAAAAACATCTTTTTCATATTCTTGGAACGTGATCAGATAGTTAATTCCCAAGATCAGGCTGACCTGTTCCGCAATGATTTGGGTATGATCATGATCCCAAAGGAGCATATTTAATTCAATGAAGAGATGCTGGTCGAAATCATCGATTTTGGGCCGCTGGCTGGGATCGAGAATATCCTCCAAAACCAATGGATGGATATCGAGGCGGCTGCCAATTTCTTCGAGGATTTCAACCTGATGGCTGCCATCCACATTGAGCCATGTTACCGGGACCTGAGAATCAAATGGGATACACTCAGAAACGGACTGGACCTGGCGTTCCACCACTGGTGTATCCAATCCATATTCAAAAAGGGTCAGTTTCAACGGGTGCAGTTCGCCTTTTTCGGTTGGCATCAATGCGCCCGGATCATGACCAACCAAATCCGGTTTACGGAAAAATCTTTTCAAGGTTGCACGCTCCTATTTGGGAGATCAAATTTGACCAATGGCAGGTCGACCAGCTGCAAGGTAGTGGAAGCTACCGAGACTTTACCAGCTGTTTTTTCTATTTTGTTAATGATGTACTCGAACAGTTGATCCTTCGTTGAGCGGCGTTTTTTATAATCCACGATGTACCGCAAGGTGAACTCCAGCCAGTTATCATTGGCAACTAGGGTGACTGCCGGTTCGATACTTTCATGTTCCAGGCGATAACGGTTATATAAATTCTTCCATTGAATCCTGGCGGGGTCTAGATATTCGCCAACCAACTCATCAGCCGCTTGCTTCAAGATCGAACGAGCCAGCTGGATATCACTGCCGTACTTGACCGGTAATATGATTTCATCCCATAAATAAGGAAAATCTGCCGAGAAATTGTACACCGGTTCAGCAAACACGAAACTATTGGCAATGCGTACCACCCGCCCACTGTATTGATCGGCTTTGACCCATTCACCGACCTCCATAAGCGTTGTGGAAAAGACACCAATATCAATCACGTCCCCAACCGTCCCGCTTAGCTGGACCCGGTCCCCGATCTTGTAGAAACGACCAAAAGTAATCGCCAGATATCCGGCAACGCTGACGATTACTTCTTGTAGTGCAAAAGCAATCCCTGCGCTGGCGACACCCAAAGCAACCGTAATGCTATGGATCTGGTCGCTGAATTCCCCAGCCAGAAACAAGAGCGCCAGCAGATAACTCAGGAAGATGATGATCTTGCGGACACGGTAGCGTAGATCAGGATTCTCGATGGACCTGGTCAGTGTTTTTAGGATCAACCGAGCCAGTCCCAGGATGATGATAACGCCGATCAGCCCGATCAATAATTTGACAATCATCGGTTCGTTGAGTAAAGCCTTGAAGAACTCAGTCATCTGACCACCTTTCAAAAATTAATAAAATCAGAGATGTTTCCGGAGAAGGCAATCTTCTTATAAGGACATCCTTATAACGTAGAATACATCTGGCATGGTGATAGTTCGATGGTTACATCACTGCGGCAACCCGTCTTTTGTGAGATTCTCCGATTGATGGTTTGTGCGAAATCGGCTGGTATTTCATTTGTGTGTCCACGAAGCGTAATGTATATACAAGCTTCAGATTCATTTTGCAGGGTGATATCGACAACGCTAATATTATGAACCACCTCAGAAATTTCCTGCAAAGCTGATTCAGCGATCTGGCGTAGCGTGTGTTCCAGGTCAAAATGCTGCTTTCGCATTCCCCGCAAGAAAAAGATCAGCATGCTTCCTAACACATCCAATGCCAATACGTTAACGACCAGTAAAACGGCTGCATTTCGAGAGATCGAGAGATTCCCAAAGGCAAGGCCAATCCCAATCACGGACGCTGATAATACCAGACGAAAATCGACTCATGGGTGCGTGTACTGATAGCTATTGATGACGTAAATATTTCAATGGTTTCTTAACGTAATGCACATCTTCGTTGATCGGTACGACGCTGATCGAACCATCAATTTCCAAAACAGCCATATCAACTCCACTAACTTCGGCGATGCCATGTTCGCGTAGCGCCGTCAACAGGGTCTCTTGGTCGATCCCTTCCTGGCGCATATGTTCTGGGATGATTTCCCCGTGCAACACTAGCAGGGTTGGAGTCCCCTCCACCCAGCGGCGTAAGCGCGGCCATCGAAGACGCAATCGAGCTACCGCCGCGTTCACCAGCAACAACATGATCGCTGCCAAAATGCCACCCGCCAGGGATGTATCCGGTCCAACCATAGCGTTTTGAACGGCATTGGCAATTAATAATAACACCACCAAGTCGAAGACGGTCATCTGGCCAATCTCGCGCTTTCCCGAAAGACGCAAACCGATCAATACGACCAGGTATACTGCCAATGTACGGATCAAAATATCGATCGCAGAAGAAAGGCTGAGGTTTAACATTTCATTATTTACCGGTTCTCTATTTTCGCACGATTATCATATTTAACTCTTTGCGCCGGTATTGCGACCCTGATGCCCTCACTCTGAAAACACTCCAGCATTGCTTTCCGTAATTTACGCCCAACAGTCCACTGCATCCCAGGATAGGTTCGAACGGTAATTTGCGCCTGCACTGCCCAATCGGTGAAACCGGTCCAACCAAAAGTTTTAGGGGCTTCCATGATCGCCTCTGTGATTTCTGGATCAGCCTGAATGACCTTTGCGGCATTATCCAGGGCATTCAATACCTTACCCATATCTGCTTCGTACTCTACATTCAGGGTGACCACCACCTGAGCCCATTGGATGGTGAGGTTGGAAACAACGCGTATATCCCCATTGGGGATAAGAAGGAGTTTACCATCACCATCGCGCAAATAGGTGGCGCGCATGGTAATCCGCTCCACGGTGCCAGTCAAAGTGTTAATGGTTAGGACATCCCCAACCGCGAATTGGTTCTCGGTCAAAATAAGGATGCCGCCAAGGTAATCTTTGATGATGGTTTGCGATCCTAATGAGAAAGCCAAACCGACCACGCCAGCACTGGCAAGTACCGGAGCGATATTGATATCGAGTTCGTGGAGTATCATCAATAAAATCACCATGAAGATCACCACATGTCCAAAACTACGCCCGGCTTGAAAGAGGGTGTTCAAGCGAGCCAGACGTTCGCGCTCTTTCGCCAATTTTTTTACGTGACTCTCTAGACGGCGCAGCACCAGATGAAAGAGCAAAACAAGCACGAGACCAACCACCAATATAATGCCAATTCTGGTCGCTTTCGCAAGATAATCGATTTCAGTTGGAGTCATATCATTTTTCTCTTCGTGGCAGTTTTCTACTGCCAATTCCGATTTAACCGAGTAAAGGTCAGAGATTACCGCTCGAGATGATAGGGCACATCGATGATGACCCGAGTATAGCCTAAATGACGTCGCCGGTAAAGTAGGGCGGCTTTGATCAGCCAGGCGGTCTGATTATGGAGCAAACCGTGCCACCATTTTCTCGGCACGAATTCAGGCAGCACGATTGCCGCAAGCTGTCCATCGGCGTGTTCCTGGTCAATTTGATCCATATAATCCAACAATGGACCAACGATGGAACGATAGGGGGAAGGGAGGATTACCAGCGGTACGTTCGACCACCATTGGTCCCACTTGGCGCGTATTCTTTCACCACTCTCTGGATCCAGTTCAATGTATACTGCGGTGACATCCTTGGAAATGGATTGCGCGAATTCAACCGCATCCGAGATGCCATAATGCACCCCACTGATTGGGATCACAACCCGGGGAAGAAGGAGGACTTTATCAAATTCTCTGGGTACCCTCATCGAAAGCTGCTCAGCGACATCTTGATAGTGATTGTGAATGCGTAAGAAAAAGACCACCAGGATAGGGATCATTATGATCGTCAGCCAGGCACCCTCACTAAACTTGCTGACTCCCACAATGAGGGTAGCAATCCCGGTCACGATTGCGCCTACCCCATTGAGGAGGGCTTTGATTTGCCAGTTACTGCCGCGTCCTTTCAACCAATGGACAACCATCCCAGCCTGGGAGAGGGTAAAAGCCACAAATGCACCAACTGCAAAAAGGGGAATCAATGAATGCGTATCGCCACTGAAGAGGATGATCAAAATGCCGGTCATAACAGAGAGGAAGGTAATCCCATTGGCAAGCACCAGGCGGTCCCCCAAGCTGGTGAACTGGCGTGGGAAAAACCGGTCCTGGGCTAACATTGCAGCCAGACGAGGGAACCCGGCAAAACTGGTATTCGCAGCGACAGTCAGCACGAGCATGGTCGTGATCTGGATGATTAAATAAGGCAGACCCCCACCTAATAAATATCGAGCCAACCCTGAGAGAATTGTCTCCTCAGAACCAGCGATTATTGCGAAATATTGGGTGAAACCAATGCTCCCCAAGAAAAGGATATTCATCAAGATTGCCATTACGGCCAGTGTTTTTTGGGCGTTTCTTGATTCGGGGGGATAAAAGGCAGGCACACCATTGCTGATTGCTTCTATTCCCGTCAGGGCTGTGCAACCCGCGGCGAAAGTGCGCAGGATTAAAATGTTCGTCACCGGGGTCACCGCCAGATGAGCAACGCTGGCAAGGGACTGCGGTCCCTCGAGGAGGGCACGGATGGCTCCATAGGCAAGCATAGACAGGTATGTGAACAAGAACAGGTATACCGGAATGGACATGATTGTGCCGGTTTCTCGAAGGCCCCTCAGATTAAGCACAGTGATCAACGCTAAAAATAGGAGAGCAAGGAAGGTGCGGTGAGGCCAGAATATCGGAAATGCGGAAGCGATCGCTTCTACCCCAGCCGTCAGGCTTACAGCAGCAGTCAGTATGTAGCTGACCAACAAGGCAGCGCCAGCGACCAGCCCGGGGATCGTACCTAAATTCTCACGAGCAACGACATAGGAACCTCCGCCCGATGGATAACCCCCAATCGTTTGATAGTAAGAGATGGCTACGATGGTCAGCAACCCCGTGATCGCCACCCCAATCGGAAAAGCCAGGGAAAGACCAGCGCTACCAGCCACCACCAGTCCTAAGAAGATTTCCTGGTTGGCATAGGCAATGGAAGACAGGGCGTCTGGTGAAAAAGTAGCCAGAGCCCGTAATTTATTCAGGCGCTCGTGCATAAACTGATGGGTTGGTAGCGGAGGTCCGATGAAGAAATGTTTTATACGACTTATCATTACATTTGAAATGGATGGAATGAAATCAACTAACTTCTGAAAGGCGATGCTGGTTCTTACGCTGCAAAAACAAGGCCAACGGGAAACCCAGCAGCAGCGGCAACCAGAACGAGAGTAAGCGGTAGGCTAAGACTACCACAACCGTTACTGCGTCGGGCACACCTAAACCATCATAGAGTCCGACCATTGTTGTTTCGATAACGCCTACCCCACCAGGGACCATAAAGGCCATCTTGCCTAACAGCAGAGGCAATCCATAACCAGTCAACAGTACCCCCAGGCTGACGCGATGGCTGGCAGCGATGAAAAGAAAGTAGATCGTCAGCATATCGAAAGCGACGTTTAAGACCGCACCCACCAGGGGTCCACGCCAGCCCCCCTCCAGGAGCAGGTCCGCCGTAGTAAATAAGCCAGAAAGCCATTGATCCGTTTTTTCGGGCTGGTATTCCTGGTGGCGGAAACTCGCCCAGCGGCGAGTCACACGGGTTGCTAACTGCTTCAGGGAGTCTCGCTTCCGAAGCCCCCAGACCAGCAAGCCGATCAAGCCTAACAGGAGAATTAGTATCACTGCAAAGCTGATGCCCTGCAACCTGGTAAGCTGGTGAACAATCAACAGGTGAACCAATCCCACCAAAGAGACCGAGACTAAGACAATGCTGTTGAACAATCCCGGGATCGTACCCGCCAATGCAGCCGCTTCAGGTT
>CAZTJD010000010.1:0-60907 GCA_964613985.1 uncultured Anaerolineales bacterium | reverse complement strand
TACTAGTTTTTCAAAGATCGAAGTGTAATAGAAGAAATTTCCTTTTTGGGGTGCAAGATGGAAGTTCTGTCCCTGATCCCTTGGTACTTATCCCTTATCACGATAGGATTCCATGCAAAAAGATCTCGACAAAATACTCCATGGCGTTCTCATAAAATTCTTGGGGGGCAATTTCTCCAATGATTACATCTGCCAGGTAATATGAAAAGAAAAGGCTGATGAATGCCCGAATAAGCATCGGTGCGGGAATACCTCGAACCGCATCTTTTTCTTTAATTTTCCGCTGAACAATTTGAATGCCGCGCGGGAAGGATGTTTTAAAGAGTTCGTGGGTATGTGCGTTCTTGAACTCCACAATTTCGATGAACATCAGGTTTAGGAAATGAGGCCGGCCATAGATCGCTTTCATCATCTTGCTAGCTGCATCGCGCACAAAGGCTTCAATGGTCTCGCCCTTGGCAGCTTCAATTGCCGGGATCATTTCCAGGAGAGGGTGGTTTTCCAGAAAAACAGCCTCGAAGATCTGCTCCTTGCTTGAGAAATGGTTGTAGATTCCGCCAAGTGCAATCCCAGCATTTTTTGCGATCTGGCGCATGGAGGTGCCATGATAGCCCTGGTTGATGAACAAGTCAGTAGCTGCTGATAGAATGGTGGAACGAGTATTTTCACCTTTTGATGGGGGTGGTATGCTCATTATTGATCCTAAATATGAACGAACGTTCGTATATATTTTATATCAATGTGGAATATTGTCAATAGTTGATCGCCTTAAACACAAAGCATCCCATTTGGGACACTTAACTTCTTTCAGCAGTTTTTTATTTTCCCTATCTTTCCTACCCTTGTGTCTTTTAACAGGACTATTAAGGATTTCGATGGTATCCTCTCACTGTGTAGTTCACAATTCCTCTTTGTCGCTAAGAACCTTCCATTCCCCTTAAACAAAAGCAGAACGGAGTGTTTTTCTCCGTTCTGTTGTAAGTAAAGCGCGAGCTTTGCGATAACCACCCGCTATACTTCAAGGAATGTTAAGAGTTCGTATGATTTTTAAGTTAATTGGTGTTTTTCTGATCCTAATTAAGGGCGAACAAAAAATATCCGAAGATGAAAATTCCTGCCAATTACGACCCCTCCTTTTTAAGATCCCTTCCTTTTAGACCCGGATTGGTTCACGCCAGAACCTCAACCTACGATAATGGCGGAGTATCTACTCAGCAGGTACTACGATTCCTCTCGTCCGGTTCGCCAATTACCAGCTACCCATCTTACTCCCCCAATTGGACGATTTGGCGGAAGAAGCTGAACACCGAAACCCCCAGCTTGACGCCTTCCTTGGGACCTATGCTTACGTTTCCTTCTTCATCTACTCGTTGCAGGATCAGGTATGCTGCCCCGAGGCCAACCAATGCTCCAATCAAGGTGCCTAGTGCTAAAATTTTTCCGTTCCGGTTCTCTTTAATGGTGAGTTCATTTTCTGACATTTGGTGCCCTCTCTTTGATTGTCCAATTCCTTTGGATTATTTTTTTATTTCGTTTTAATGCCTCCAGCGAAGCAACAAAGCTGCTGATACGCAGCATCGGTTCAACCGTCTTATCCGCACCGGTTATGACCCCATCTCGGATTTTTACCATAATCTTCTGAACACGAAACATGGCTGTGGGGAGGTTTTTTTTCAACCAGATCAGACCGTAAGTTATACCGGCAAACAGGATTAAGGGGATCAGGGTGATGACCATCGCTGGCATCAGCAGAAAGCTAATAGAAGCGTCCGCACTTTGGCTGACGTCGCTGCCTCGAACTGCAACCAGGATTGTCCATACGCCCAAGGCTAAAACAGCGAGGATGCCCAGGATCAGCGGGAAAGCGATCTGCCAGAAGGTTTGCCTCCGGTGGGCTTTCTGGGCGTCAGGATTACGCGCTATGGTTAAGTTTGAATCGTTCATGGTATGGTTATTTTAACATAACTATCCCCGAGTTGATACTGCAAAAGAAAAACTGGAGTAATATATCTACAATATGATTTTGGGATGGGTTGGGTTTACCGAGCATACAACCTCAGCTGTCATGAATGTTGACCCTTCATTGTCACCATGCTAGAATTCAGATAGGAGGTCTATCCTTATGCTCGCTCGTGTTTTCTCCTGTGCCGTCATCGGCCTGGAAGGGGTGATAGTAGATGTTGAGGTCGATATCGGTCGCGGCCTTCCGGGGATGACGATTGTCGGTCTACCCGATGCTGCTGTTCAGGAGAGCCGCGAAAGGGTGCAATCGGCGATAATAAACGCTGGTCTGCCTTTTCCCCGGAAAAGAGTCCTGGTCAATATGGCTCCTGCTGATGTACGCAAGGAAGGACCGGTTTATGACCTGCCGATCGCGCTGGGTGTCCTGGTCATGTCTGGATACATTCCCCATGATGCCGTTCGTGATTCCCTGGTTATTGGTGAGCTTTCGCTCGATGGGGGTATCCGGCATGTACGCGGTGTGCTACCCATGGCAGCGATTGCCTGGGAGCGCGGTTTCAAGCGTTTCTTCGCTCCAGAAGTGGATGCTGCCGAAGCAGCATTGATCCCTGGACTGGATATCATCCCTGTCCCTTCTCTGGAAGCGTTGCATGCACACCTCACCGGGCGAGCAACGATTCAACCCCTGGAGTTCATACCACCGGACGAGCTGAAATTCAATCTGACGGGTACCGACTTTGCTGAAATAAAAGGGCAGGAGCATGTCAAACGCGCCCTAGAAGTAGCCTCTGCGGGAGCCCATAACTTGATTATGAGTGGTCCGCCAGGAGCGGGGAAGACCTTGTTGGCGAGAGCTCTACCAGGCATCCTGCCTCGCATGTCCATTGAAGAAGCTTTAGATGTCACCCGCATCTACTCCATCGCTGACCAGCTTCCTCCGGATGTCCCCCTCATCCAGCAGCGTCCGTTTCGCGCCCCGCACCACACCATCTCCCATGCCGGATTGGTTGGTGGTGGCAACTGGCCCAACCCTGGGGAGATCTCCCTGGCGCACCGCGGCGTATTGTTCCTGGACGAGTTCCCCGAGTTCGGAAGCCGCGTCCTGGAAGTGATGCGCCAGCCGATGGAAGACAAGCAGGTGACTATTTCGCGCGCCCAGGGATCGCTGACCTTCCCTGCCAATTTCCAGCTTGTCGCAGCCATGAACCCCTGCCCCTGTGGTTACTATGGCGACCCAGTCAAGGAGTGCACCTGTTCCAATTCGATGATAACCCGTTACCAGAAACGCATCTCAGGCCCGATGATGGACCGCATTGATATACATATCGAAGTGCCAAGGGTTGAATACGAAAAACTCAGTGATGATCGTTTGGGGGAACCCTCCGCCCAGGTGCAGGCGCGAGTGCAAGCAGCTCGTAAACGGCAGCGAGTGCGTTTCGCTGAGGACGGCTTAGTATGCAACGCAGAAATGGGCCCGGGGGAGGTGCGTAAGTATTGTCATCTAGACGAGACCTGCAGCGCCTTGATGCGCACCGCCATGCGCCAGATGCAGCTCTCAGCGCGCGCCTATCACCGGGTCCTCAAGCTGTCGCGTACCATCGCCGATTTGGCTGGGGAGAAGGATATTACCCCAGCCCACCTGGCGGAAGCCCTGCAGTATCGGCCGAAGCAGAATGTGTATTGATTGACACTGTAGAGAAATACCAATGACAGATCCATATAATAAGCGGGAATTTAATGCTACAGATGTCCTATTAATCATACTGGTTTTCCTCCTGCTGATTTTTTTTACCAATCCCTAGGAGGAAATTTGAATTTGCTTCAAAGCTTGAGGACAGACACAGGTGGTGAAGATCCATTTGATCAGGTTCAAGATGGAATTAACTCACTCGGACAGGGGATTGAGAATCTATATAGGGGTCTTATCCGATAAACGAATTTTAATAACACCGATCAATACATTGAATTGTCAATGGTGTGTAGGGAATCAAATCCAATATTTGCTTCATCGTCTTCCATCTTACGGATCAAGATACAGTGATATTCTTCAACCAGTGTTCACAGCTGGCGCTGTTTCAGGATACATACGAGGCTGAAGGTTTTCCAGACATCAATTTTGATATTCCCAAATTATAAAGGCTGATAGCCTTTTCTAATCAAACTCAACTGCCCTGTCAATCACCCCCTGCACCGCCTCCACTACATCCTCAGGCAGTGGTTCGGGCTGGTGTTCGTCAAGGATCTTTATAATTCGGTCTCTCGCCCGGTGGCGTAGGGTCGGCTTCCCCTCCGCTGCCCAGCCATCATAATTCTTGCGGTTGAAAAGGGATGGATACCAGTCCTCCCGGTAGTGTGCTCGGGTATGGTCGAGCCCAAGGAAATCCCCCCCCGGGCCGACCTGGTCGATCCAGTCCAGCGCCAGGGTCTCCTCATCCACTACCTCCCCTTGCATGAACTTCTTCACCCAGTAGATCATCTCGTCCGCCATCACGATCATCTCCAGTGAGTTGGTCATGCCCCCCTCCAGGTAGCCGACATCATGGACCAGGTGAGTGCCTGCTAGGGTTTCGGTCAGCAGGGAAAAGGCAACTTCAGCCGCTGCCTGCTGATCGGGAATTTTAGAATCAGAAGCTCCACCCAGGCCGAAGATGGGCAGGCCGTAGTAGTGCGCCATCTCCACGCATAGTATCCGATTCTGCGGGGCGGCATAGATGTCCAGCATGTTACGCATGTCCAGCATATCCTGAGTACCGCCGCTGAGCAGCACTGGTGTTCCCTGGCGCTTTAACTGGGCTAAGACCAATCCGGCCAGTTCCCCAGCATTGGCGTACGCCACTGCTCCAGCCAGGGTGATTGGCCCATTCGCACCACGCAATACCACCGGGGTATAGGTGGTGGGCAGGCCCTTCTCGGCCATGAAAAGCAGTTTTTGTAAGGCTTCTTTGTTGTGCACTAAAGGTGAGGTAACGTTGATATACAAGGCGCAGAGTGGGTTGCTCCATAGCGCTTCTGCACCCCCCGCTACAATCTCGGCCATCTCTACTGCCTTCACGCAGCCTTCGAATTCGGTGGTCACAAACAGGATCGGCTTGGTCGAGTTCACCAGCATTGCCTGCATCTGGTACAGGTCAGCATGGGCTTGGGGGAGGTCGCCAGCCAGGTTGAGCGACATCAGGAAATCGATGTTAGGCAGCGCATCACAAACTCGGATGCCCTCATGGATGTCCTCAAGAGTCCCTGGGCGTCGCTTGCCGTTGCGGAAGTCGATCACGTTGGGGCAGTCAGATCCGGGACCATAGAACACGTTGTAGCGTTCTAAGGGCATCACCCGTTTTCCATGTCGGTTGGCGAGGACGATCCGTTTTGGCGCTATCCTGAGAGCCCATTCCACCAGGTGAGAAGGGATACGAACACGGTTTCCCTCGCTGATTGTTGCCCCAGCACCTTTCAGTAGATCTACAGCCTCAGTCAGGTTGAGTTGTACGCCAGTCCGCTCCAGGATCTCCAGGCTTGCACAGTGAATGCGTACCAATTGGTCTTCAGACCATTTTTGAAACCTGGGTGCTCCTATCGCTTGGAAATTACTTTGGGTGATGGGCATAGCTACCTCCAATGTCCTCGATTCTTTCCGTAGTATAATCCATTAATCGTCCTAATTCCGCGCATAATCTAAAGTGAGAAGGAGTATTTGCAAATGAGAGCTGTACGCTTGGTAAAAGTGGGCTACCCTCTGCAGCTCCAGGAAATCCCAATACCAGAAGTGGGAGTGGATGACGTCCTGGTACGGATTAAAGCAGCCGGCATCTGCCATTCAGATGCGCATTACCGCGCTGGCGTCTCCCCGGTCCATCCTTTACCATTGACTCTTGGACACGAAGTCGCTGGTTTGGTAGAACAAATTGGTTCAAATGTCAGGACACTGACGGTCGGAGATCGAGTTTGCCTTCATTACCTGGTCAATTGTGGCGAATGTGTCTACTGCCATCGCGGCAGTGAGCAGTTCTGTACCTCGGCCTCCATGATCGGTAAATATCGCGACGGAGGCTATGCGGAATATATCTGCCTGCCAGCCCGTAGCGCCTTCAAGCTGCCTGAGGATATCCCATTTGAGCAAGGGGCGATCATGATGTGTTCGGCGGCAACCTCGTATCATGCCCTTCGAAAAACACGACTTAAATCCGGTGAGACGGTCGCAATATTTGGGGTTGGGGGATTGGGAATGTCTGCCGTGCAGCTTGCCAGGGCAATGGGTGCGCTTGATATATTCGCCGTCGATATTAACCCAACCAAGTTATTCCTTGCTGAAGAGGTTAGTGCAATCCCTATCAATCCCCGAACGGTCGATCCGGTGGATGAGATTAAACGGCTGACAGCTGGTAAGGGGGTGGATGTTGCCCTGGAACTTATTGGCTTACCGCTGACAATGACACAGGCAATCCACTCCCTGGCTGTTTTTGGTCGAGCAGGTCTGGTTGGACTTAATGAAAAAACCATTCCCCTTGATCCATATAACCAGCTCATTATGAGCGAGGCCGAGATCATTGGCGTATCCGATCACTTAGCCCAGGAACTTCCATCCTTGATCGAATATGTTCAAAGAGGGAAATTAGACTTGTCCAGGGTAATCTCGGAAACTATCCCCCTGGATGCTGATAAGATAAACCAAATATTGGATCGGATGGATGCCTACCAGCATGAGGGTCGGGTGGTTATCCAACCATAAAAGCTGCCATTGAAGCAGAAATTTAAAGAACCCTTTCGGGTATTCTCCCCTTATGTTTGAACAGCGGAGATTTACCTCAATCGCTGGATGGATTCGTAATTTGTTGGCGGGGTAGATAAAGTTAGCATATAAATAAAGAAGTCAAAATAAAAAATTAGCAAAAAAGCGGGATTTCCTTGGCATGACTCTTGAAATATGCTATCATGGTAACAGGTTACATAAATTATCCTAACTACCCAAAATATTTTTATTGTTGAATTGAATATGGGATAGTTCATAACATACCGTCAAGGACTATTTGTTTTGTTCTTGCTGATAGAGTTCAGTTTGTTCTTGATTAATTCGAGTTTTTTACTAAGGAGGTGGTAATCTGGAAACCTGGTGCTATCCTGATCAATATATTTACCTATTTAAAATTGAGTTGGAGGAAGAAAAGTGAAACAATTTCGTGTATCTAAGAAAGAGATGGAAAAGACTCATCCTGCTATTCCTGAAGCCTATACTCAGCTTGAACAGGGGCGTATTTCGCGGCGGGAATTCTTACGGCTTTCGACCTTGCTTGGTATGTCAGCGGGTATTGCTTCCATGGCGGCCGCTTGTGGAACTGGGCAAGAAGCAGCAGTTCCTGGTGGAGAGGTGACTAGCGACATTGTGCGTGGTGGTACCTTCACCCGGGCAATGGAGCTGCAGCAAATCGACCACCCGGCTCGTTTTTCATGGGTTCAGCAGTATAATGTTGTCCGACATGTTGCTGAGAGTTTAACAGAAACAGGTGCGGATAACATCACCCGGCCTATGCTGCTTGAAAAGTGGGAAGCTAGTGAGGATGTAAAGACCTGGACGCTGTACCTTCGCAAAGGGATAAAATTTAACAATGGTGATGAGCTCAACGCAGATGATGTGATGTTCAACTTTGGACAGTGGTTGGATCCGGATGTTGGCTCCTCGATGTTGAGCCTGCTCTCTTATTTGCGTGGTATGCAGGATGTGGAGAAGGTAGATGATTACACCGTGCGACTGCACCTGCAGGAAGGCAACATTGGTGTCCCGGAACACTTGTTCCATTATCCGGCGCCGATCATGCATCGTAATTTTGAGGGGGACTTCATCAAGCAGCCCATCGGTACCGGACCTTTTACCCTGGATGAATACGCCGAAGGTGAGCGTGCAGTCCTGAACCGTCGTGATGGCTACTGGAAAAAGGGGGCTGATGGCGATCCCCTACCTTACCTGGATCAGATCATCTATGTTTCCATGGCGAAGGATGCTGGCGTTGCAGCTGTTCAATCTGGTCAGGTCGACTGCCTTTACCAGCCGCGTGCTGCCGATTGGCAGGCATTAAAAGGCCTGGCAACACACCAGGTGCTTACAGCCCCCACGGCTGTGACAACAGTGCTGCGCGTGCGCGTCGATCTTGAACCCTGGAGCGATAACCGGGTTCGCCGGGCATTAATGATGTGCCAGGATCGAGAAAAGATCGGGCAGCTTGCTTATTATGGTCAGGTGGACCTTGGGCTTGACGCCCATATTGCCCCTGTGCATCCCGAATACTGCGAGAAAGATCTTCCAGCATATGATCCCGAGGGTGCCAAAGCACTCCTGGCAGAGGCAGGTTATCCCGATGGGTTGACCGTGACACTGGCGACCAAGAATGACCTGGAAGAGCCGGAATATGCCCAGGCGCTGAAGGAAATGGCTGGGCCAGGTGGTTTCAATATTGAGTTAGATATCACCGAACCTGGTGGCTACTGGGACCGCTGGACAGAAGTCGATCTTGGCATGACCTCCTGGACTCACCGGCCTTTGGGCACACAGGTACTTCGGTTAGGATATACATTTGGCCCGGATGGCACCCCGGTTGAATGGAACGAGACCCGTTGGGTGGATGAAGAATTTCAGGATTTGCTGACTGAAGCAGAAGCAACCCTGGATGTCGAGGCTCGCCGGGCTCTTATGTGCAAGATCGAAGATATTTTCATGGAACGCGGCCCGATTGGGATTGCTTATTGGAAGCAGGTGTGGAATATCGTGCCAAAGACATTCCACAACATCCAGGCTCATCCAACCGAATACGACTTACTGCATGAGGTTTGGAAAGAGGCCTAAAAAAAATATCTCATATTTCACCAGTTCATATTGGTTGAAATCGTAAGAACCATGATCTGACAGGCTTCATCATTCTGTTTGAAAGTGATAATACCTAAAAGGTAATAGTCTTCCAGAAAAGATTGGTGAAAGCCTGTCAGGCTTGGGTCATGAAAATGTCATTTAGGATTTGGGGGCAAAATGGCGAAGGTGCGTGGGGGATTTTTTGCCACGCATAGGATATATTCATTTGAGGTGCAGCATTTATGGCAAGATTTATTGTTCGCAGTATTGTTTCGACTATTATTACCATGCTGCTGGTTTCCCTCACGCTCTTCTTTTTACTAGAGGTGGGTAGTGGGGATGTTGCTCTCAAAATTCTGGGGGTTTTTTCTACGGAGGAACAGAGAGCATCCTTTCGGGCACAGTTGGGATTGAATCGCTCTCCTTGGATCCGTTATTCCGAATGGTTGCTTGGGAACGATTGGAAGGCAAGATCCCTGGTCGGTCACTCTTTGCTCACCATACCAAATCCACAGACCGGGGAAGTGGAGTGGTGGGCAAATGTAAACGGTCAACCAACCCATTGGAAAATGGAAGAAGGAAGATTGTTCGCTCTTGAACGTCAACCTGATGGATCTAGCATTGAAAAGATGATCAGTGGAGCCTGGAAACAGGGAGAAAATGGGGGTGAATATTTTTGGGGTATAGATAACCGTAATAGCGCTGTGAAATGGGTCCGTGGAGAAGAGACAGTTGTTTACCTGCGCACCAAGACAGGGTTCACAGAGCTCAAAGATGGACCTCAGGAATTCATACCGCTTAAAAGAGGTATTTTGCGCGGCGATCCTGGGAAATCCCTGCAAACCGGTCGCTCTGTGAGTACAACCTTGTATCCACGAGTGCGCAACACGCTTACACTGGCAGCTACAGCGTTCTTGATCGTTATGCCCCTGGCTTTATTCCTGGGCATTATCGCCGGTATTAACGAGGGGAAACCTATTGATCGTTTCATTTCAATTTCCAGCCTGGGTGCGACTGCAACGCCGGAGTTTGTCACCGGTATCTTCCTGATCTTGATCCTCGGCATCTGGTTGAAGGTACTGCCTGCGGTCTCCGTTTTTCTCTCCGCTGACGCCATCTTTAAAGATCCAAAATTGATTGCCCTCCCTGTGCTGACACTTACAGCTGTCGAACTCGGTTACGTCGTCCGAATGACTCGGGCCAGCATGGTCGAAGTCATGGACTCTCCCTATATACGCACTGCGATCATCAAGGGAATGCCTTATCGCCGGGTGGTTGTCCGCCATGCGATCCGAAATGCCTTGATGGCACCTATCACCATCATCATGCTGCACGTTAATTGGTTGATTGGGGGCCTCGTGGTCGTAGAGGTCATTTTCGGTTTCCCAGGTTTAGGGAAATATATCTATGATGCCGCTATCTTTGGTGATTTTAATGCGGTTGAGGCTGCCGCCATGCTAACGGTAACCATTGCAATTGCCACTCGCTTGATCGGTGACCTGGCTTACACCTTCCTCAACCCTCGCATTCGATATGGATAAACGGAGGTTAACATGGCAGTAGTAACTTCGACAGCAAAATCGAAACCTTCCTATCTGCAGCAGGTATGGCGGAGTATCTCCATTGTCTTTGAATCGCGAGTCGCAACCATAGGGTTGGTGATGGTGGTTTTTTGGGTTCTGGTAGGCATTATTTCTTTGTTCTGGACACCCTTTCCACCGAATGCGACTGATTTCACCCAAAATCTGGGCCCAAATGCCACCAATCTGCTGGGTACGGACCACCTCGGTCGGGATCTTCTCTCCCGCCTGATGCAGGGAACTCAGGTTATCCTGCTAAAAACGCGTTTACCTGGTGGTGATATTTCCATTCCAGGTGGCGTGGCTATCTGGGGCGTTTTTGGCTCTCTGTTATTAGGTTCCATCCTGGGATTGAACGCAGGCTATCGCGGTGGTTGGTATGACCAGGTCATTATGCAGTTTTTAGATGCTTTGATCGCTTTCCCTCGCATTGTACTTTATCTGGTGGTTATCTCTGCTCTTGGTCAAGGTGACCTGGTCGTTATCCTGGCGATTACTGTAACTGGTGCACCTGGGGTAGCACGGCTGGCACGCAGCTTGGCACTGGATATAAAAACGAGGGATTACATTCGCGCTGCGGAGACTCGTGGTGAAAATGTCTGGTATATCATGTTTAGAGAGATTTTGCCCAATGCTCGTGGTCCACTCTTAGTGGATGCCATGCTCCGGGTGGGGTACGCAATTTTCGCCATTGGCACCCTCGGATTCTTGGGCATCGGCTTACCGCCGCCCGATCCCGATTGGGGGAACATGGTCAACGAAGCCCGAAGAAATATTTTCTCCAACCAATTGGCGGTGATCTGGCCATCCCTGGCGATTGCCTCCCTCGTCATTGGGTTAAATCTTTTCGCAGATGGTTTACGGGAAGAATTAACCCGTTATCAAAAGTAGAGGAGGTAGGATGATTGATTCAATACAAGCACCTCCTGTTCTAAAACTTGAAGATGTTGCTGTTGCCTACAAAGTGCGCGGCGGTGAAATCGAAGCAGTTCAAAATGTCTCTTTCGAGATAAAAAGGGGGGAAACCCACGGTATTGTTGGCGAATCTGGCTGTGGGAAAAGCACGGTTGCCTGGGCTGTCTTAAATTTTTTAGGTAACAATGGCTATGTCAAGCGCGGCAGCATCAAATTCCAGGGAAAAGAGCTGGTTGGAGTAAAAGGGGAAGAACTACGCAGGCTGCGCGGTGATCAAATTGCAATGGTCTACCAAGACCCAATGCAAGCTCTCAACCCATCCATGCGACTGGGTGATCAGATGTCGGAAGTCCTCACCGTACACCGAGGTATTTCTCAGGATCAGGCCGAGAATATGTGTATCGAGATGCTGGAGCGGGTTTATATGCCTGATGCAGCCAATGTGATGAAACGTTACCCTCATCAGATTTCTGGTGGTCAGCAGCAGCGAGTGGTTATTGCAATGGCGCTACTCAATAATCCAGCTTTATTGATCATGGATGAACCGACAACAGCACTCGATGTCACCGTAGAAGCAGCCGTCCTGGACCTTATTGCTGAATTACGACGGGATTTTGACACGGCGATCATGTACATCACACACAATCTCGGTGTAGTGGCTCGCGTCTCCACTCGGGTAGGAGTGATGTATGCTGGTGAAATCGTTGAACGGGCTACAGTAGAGCAGATATACCATGATCCTCAACATCCCTATACACAGGGATTGATGCGCTGTGTCCCCAAACTAGGTTCAGATAAAGCCAGCAGCCTACTCTACCCAATCAGGGGTCGAGTTCCTCCTCCGAATAACCGCCCTGTCGGATGCGTTTATTCACCCCGTTGTGATTATGTACAAGAACGCTGTCGTCAGGATAGACCTCAATTAAGGGAATTACCTGGAAATGTATTGGTACGCTGTCATTTCGCTGAAGAGATTGATCCCAGTAGATGGGTTCCTAGCGAGGATATCATTCCACCCAGTCTCCAAGTTCAAGAAGCAGCAACCGAAACAATATTGAAGGTTGAAAACTTGAAGAAATATTATCAAGTTCAAGGCAGTTCCCTGAAGGATGTGATAGGTCTGGGGGAGAAGCGTTATGTAAAGGCTGTCGAAAACGCCACCTTTGAAGTGAATAAAGGTAAAACCCTGGGCGTTGTCGGGGAATCAGGCTGTGGGAAGAGCACTTTAATCAAAACGCTGATTGGTTTAGAAGATACTACCTCAGGGGAAGCTCACTTCCTTGGTTTTGATATTACCAATAGTATCACTAAGCGGGAAGAGAGTTTGATTAAGGAACTGCAGATGGTTTTCCAAAACCCCGATTCCACCATGAACCCCTCTTACACGGTTGGGCAGCAAATCAGCAGGCCGATGCTCCGTTTTAAAACTACTCCGAAAAAGGAAGTTCGCGAAGAAGTTATCAAACTGCTTGAGGCGATGCGCCTTGGTGCAAACTATTATGACCGATTACCTCGCCAGTTGAGTGGCGGTGAAAAACAAAGAGTGGGGATTGCAAGAGCCTTGGCGAGTTATCCCAAACTTGTCCTTTGTGACGAGCCTGTCAGCGCTCTGGATGTTTCTGTTCAGGCTGCCATCCTCAACTTACTCCTGGAGGTCCAGCAAGAATTCAATACCACCTTGATTTTCATTGCCCACGATTTAAGTGTGGTGCGCTTCTTCTCTGATCAAGTCGCAGTGATGTATCTCGGTCAGATCATGGAAATCGGCCCTGCAGAGGCCATCTATTCGCCTCCATATCATCCATATTCCGAAGCCCTGCTTTCGGCAGTTCCAATTCCGGACCCGTCAGTAAACCAGAAACAAATTCGTCTGGAGGGCACAGTTCCCAGTGCGATCAACCCTCCAAGCGGTTGCCGTTTCCATACCCGCTGTCCTCGTCGAGGATTGTTACCAGATGGTGGGCAAGTGTGTAAGGAAGAGCTACCACCCTGGCGCGAAGCCAGTGCAGAACACCGCATCTTCTGTCACATTCCGCTAGAGATCCTGCGGACTTTTGACCCAGTAATCACCCAATCCAAGGAGGAATCCTGAGATGTTTGTGAAAGATTATATGACCCGACACCCAATTATGATTGCACCAGAAACTGCAGCACCTGAGGCGCAGCGGATTATGTTTGAGAACAAGATTCGTCACCTGCCCGTTGTGGGTGATGGCAAACGACTGCTGGGTTTGATCACCAGGGACCGATTAAGCGTCCCACCTTCAGATCTGGGAAGCCTGGATGTCTGGGAAATTAGCAGGCTTTTGTCTAATCTACAGGTCCAAGATGTGATGTTGAAACGGGCAAACCTCCATACCATTCCTCAAGAAGCCACACTTGAAGAAGCCGCACAACAAATGCTTGCCAACAAGGTTGGTTGTCTTCCGGTAGTAGAGGATGAGATTGTTATCGGTATTATCACTGAAATTGATCTGCTAGCCCTGTTGTCCAACCTCTTGGGTGGTCACGTTGATGGCGTGCGAGTGACTATCCGGGTGCCAGATCGAATCGGTGAGTTTGCCAAGGTAACAAGCGCAATCACTGCAAAGGGATGGGGGATATATGCCAGTGGAGGTCTACCCACCCCTAGGAATCCTGGATACTGGGATCTGGTGGTAAAGGTTCGCAATGTGACTCAAGAGGAGCTGGTCTCCGCACTTGAAGGAATCGAAGACCAAGAGATCATTGATGTCCGGACCACAACCTGAGTAGTAAGTAAGATTGACTCTATTGTTTTTTACCCAAACGCAGAGATCACAGAGTAAATAAATACCACTCTGTGATCTTTGTTTACTCCTTAGCTATATCTTGGCAGTAATTACCCATCAAACATCATAGTATAAGCTCATTTCATAAGGGTGAGGACGACTCCGAACAACAAGGTCTTCTGCAGTATGTTTATATTCAATCCAATCCTCAATTAATTCTTTACTGAACACATCTCCGCTCATCAAGAAGTTGTGATCTTCTTTAAGCGCATCCAGTGCATCTTCCAATGAGGTTGGTAATGGTTTGATTTCTGCTCGTTGTTTTTCTGACCAGGAAAAAATGTCCGCATCAAAAGGTCCATATCCGAATTCCGTGGGATCAATCTTTTGGTTTATCCCATCGATCCCAGCCATTAATTGAGCCGTCATCGCCAGGTAAGGATTGCAGGTTGCATCGGGTGGTCGAAATTCAAGACGGGCAGTCGTGGGTTGGCTGGCATATTTAGGGATGCGAATCGCTGCGCTACGGTTGCCAAGTGAATAAAATGCATTGATGGGGGCTTCGTAGCCTGGTATCAGCCTGCGATAAGAGTTCGTACTTGGATTTGTGAGCGCTAACACTGCTGCACCATGATGAAGCAGTCCGCCAATATAGTACCGCGCCATCTGACTGAGATGTCCATAACCTGCTGGATCGTAGAAAAGGTTGATATCGTGCTTGAATATTTGTTGGTGGAAGTGCATTCCATTACCGGCCTCACCATAGATGGGCTTGGGCATGAAAGTGACTGATTTTCCGTGTTGAGCAGCGACCATTTTTGTGATGTATTTAATCAATAGGGTCGAATCTCCAGCCTGGATCAATCCCATCATGGGGATTTCGATCTCCATCTGTCCGTAACAACCCACCTCGTGGTGATGATACTTGACTGGAATACCTATTGCTTGCAGGCGTTCGGTGATCTCCTGGCGAATATTGAAGTGACGGTCCTTTGGTGGTGCGGCATGGTACCCACCATGCAAAGGGATAGCGTGGCTGATGCCATGGTTGCTCTCACCATCAACCTCCCCAACGAAAAAATCATAACCGACATGAAGGGAGTTGTTTTTAAAAGATACCGAATCAAAAATATAGAACTCGAATTCGGGCCCCCAACGACTTTCAGTACCGATCCCTAGCTGGTTGAGATAACTCTCTGCTTGTCGAGCGATATTACGGGGGTCATTGGCGAAAATTTCATGGGTATCTGCGTTGAAGATTACGCATATGAAACTGAGGGTTGGTTGATTCCAGAAAGGGTCGACGAAAGCGGTCTTTAGGTCTGGTTTTAAGATCATATCTCCAGCCTTAACATTTTTCAGACCTATGGAGGAAGCGTCAAAACCAATTCCCTGATCCAATAATTCGCCCCTGAACTGGCTTACAGGTAGGGTTATATGGTGTAAACCACCCCACAGGTCGCAGTATTTCAAGTCCACTGCGGTAATTCCGCCTTGTTCGATAAAGTTTTTTGCAGCGTCTATTGTGTCAAACATGGTTCCCTCTAACGAGCAGTTATTTATTCCCGCTGCCCTTCTCGTTCTGCTAGAATATCCATAAAAACATCTTCTGCAGCCTGGGGAAGGGAGATCGTTTGGTGTTCTGCTAGGATCTTTCTGGCGCGCTCATTAGCCCTGGTGAACATATCTTTTGAACCCATTTTTACCCAGGCGTCATGACGTCTGCGGTCGATTAAATCAGGGATCCATTGGGCTGTCCGAAAGTTGTTCATGGTATGTTTGTCAGCAAGGAATCCCCCTCCAGGGGTGATGCGATCGATTGCTTCCAGGGCCAGGTTGTTCTGGTCGACCGTCACACCCTCCATGAAATAACGTACCATTCGGATGATCTCATCAGCGATTACCAGCATCTCCATGGATGAGGTGGACCCGTATTCAATATATGCGACATCGTGGACCAGGGTGCAGCGCGTCAGGAAAGCGTTCATAATGGAGAAGGTGGCCTCGATACCAGCCTGTGTATCTACGACTTTACTGTCTGTTGCGCCGCCGTATCCCCAGACTGGCAAGTTATAGAATCGGGCCAATTCGACCCATGCGCCCATGCCCATACTCCATTCCGGGCTACCATAGCTGACGATGGTCGATTTCATATCAAGAGCAGCGGTGTTCATCCCATAAAGGAAGGGTGCTCCTGGACGGACTAGCTGTGTGATAATTAAACCTAATAAACTTTCAGCGTTTCCCAAGGCAACTGCGCCTGCCAGAGTGATTGGCCCGCCTCCGCCTGTATTTGGAGAAGGAATGTAGGCTGCTGGAATGCCTTTCTCCGCACAAAAGATATGCTTTTGTAATGATTCTTCGATGATGTATAAGGGTGAAATGGGTTCCGCATAATGTAAAAGGAAAGGTTTCTCGCACAATTCATCCTCGCCTCCAACGACAGCCACAGCGATGCGGTAAATATCTTCCATATCTTTTCGGTCTTTCGCCGTATACACATTGGGCTTGACCGAACCACGAATCATATTCATGAATGCATGGAGATAAAGATCATCTGCGGAGACGTCAGACGGGTTTGCCATGGACATGACAAAATCGAAGTTTTCCAAAGCATCTGCTACGATAGCCATGTTTTTCACGTCCTGGGCAAGTGATCGGCGTCGTTCACCACTTTCAGGATCTAATGTAAAAGTCGTGTCGGATCCGGAACCGAAGAACACTTTGCCCAACTCAAGAGGCATGGTAAGCTTACCCAGCCTGTTATACATAGGCAATCGTGATGGTGCTTTTTCAATGGCGTCTGTAACCAGTTTCTCGGGGATTTTTATTCGACCATTCGATTCCCAGGCACCAGCATCTAGCAATAACTCTCGGCCCTGGGGATCTTGCATCTTCACCCCGGTATTTCTTAAAATTTCGAGGGTTGCGTAGTGAATTTCGCGAACCTGTTGTTCAGATATCATTCGAACAAAAGGTTGTAAAGTAGGGATTTGTAGTTGTTGGGTCATTCTTTACCTCCGATTCCAACATCAAGCAAATTTATTGGTTTGTGATTGAGTCAGGTCCAATACTTCACAAATGAAGCGTATTCAAGTGAATTGCCTGTAGGATACGTTCAGGTGTCGCCGGTATCTGCTGAATGCGTACACCGATCGCGCGGGAAACCGCGTTAATAATCGCTGGTGTTGATGGCAGCATTGCTGTTTCACCTAACCCTTTTGCACCCATAGGGCCTAAGTAACCCGGCACCTCCACCAGGATCACCTCGATTTCAGGGATGTCATCGACGGTTGGGAGGATGTAATTGCTGAAACCCGACGTCGATCCGGGAATGTAAGCTTCCTTCAAGGCTGTGCCTAATCCCATAATGACTGCCCCTTCGATCTGGCCCGTCGCACCAACCGGGTTGATCACTCTTCCGACATCATGCGCTGCCACGTAGCGAGTGACTTTGACTTCCCCGGTTTCCATATCCACTCGCACTTCTGCCAGATGAGCGGCGGTAACAAAATGAGGCGTATACATGGGACGAGTCTCCTCAGGGAATAGAGGTGATGGATCAAAAAACCCACTCATTCTACGTGATTTCCCCAGGCGGTCATATTCACTGGCAATTGCTTCCAAAGATATTTTGTGATTACGATCATGGGTGCTGACGACATAATCTGTTTCCACTTTCAGGTGGCAGGGATCGCAATCCAACATCTCCCCTGCAGTCCCCAGGATATCCACTTTTAATGTCTTAACTGCGTTACATACTGCATTCCCTACCCAAAATGTTGCCCTGGAGGCTCCCTGCACGTCACTGTCGGGGGTATGTGCGGTATCCGCGTTGACCAGTGTGATTTGATCTCGAGGAACCCCCAAGGTTTCTGCTGCCAGTTGGAGCATTACTGTGCCGATCCCCTGCCCGTAATCGGGTGCTGAACAATAAACGATAAACCGTCCATGTGATGAAATTTCTGCGTGCGCTTCAATGCATAGTGTCCCCGATTTCCCAAAACGATACCACATACCTGCCACTCCAACCCCGGCTCTTAAGGGTGTTTCAGAGATTGCGTTACAATTGTCAGCATTGAAAGTCTTGACCTCTTCTAACATCGCTTTGTAATGGGGTCTCAAGGCTTCTAAGACTTCCTGATAACCTAAGGATTCAGCGACAGGATAACCAAGGAAAGTATTAGAGGATTGCTTGATCTTGTTTTTTAGACGGAATGATATTGGATCTTCATCTAGAATCTGTATCATTTCATCTAAAGTGCATTCTAGAGCAAAGGTGGGTTGGGGGGTGCCAAACCCGCGGAATTGGCCACATTTGGGACCATTCGAGAATATGCACTGAGCGGAGATATCCGCTGCGGACCATAAGTATGGACCTCCCGCCGCCATGACAGCATATTCCGGGATGTAATAACCCGCAGAATCATACCCTCCCGTGTTAGCCTTCATCCGCACCTGGATTCCGGTTAATTGCCCATTTGATTTGGCTCCAATCTTGTATTGGAATTGGAAAGGGTGTCTTTTAGGTGAAGCCTCGAATGACTCAGATCGAGTATAGGTTAACCGTACAGGTCTCTGCGTAAGGTATGTCATCAACCCGGTAGCAACCAGGGGCCACGGGTCTTGTTTGCCACCAAAGGAACCCCCGGTTGGTGGTGTGATGAACCGTACCTCGGAAGGGGACAGAGCCAGGGTTTTAGCAATCCAATTACGTTGCCAATGAGGTTCGTGCGTCCCACCAACGACTGTCACCCTCCCAGCCTCGTCCAGGTAACCTAAAACTGTTTCCCTTTCCAAGGCAGCATGTTCCTGGTAGGTAGTTGAATACCGGGTTTCTAATACATGATCTGAAGCGGAAAAGGTCAGCGAAATGTCTCCTTTCCGTGCCCGGTCTTCCTTTAAAACTTCCTCTTCCTCATTGCTGATTGTTTCTGCCTCATTGATATCAAGACTGAAAGCCATGGGTTGGTATTCAACCTGTATGGCTTCGAGTCCAGCTTGCGCGGCTTCTGGGGTGGTAGCTGCAATCAAGGCAATAGGCGCTCCTTTCATCCTTAGAGGTTCCCCTATGGGTGTTAATAAAGGTTCGCCACGGCTGTATTCGTGAAAACCATTTTCCCCAGGGATATCCTCCGATGTAAAGATAGCGATTACGCCCGGAAGTCGGACAGCCACGCTGGTATCTATAGAGAGCAGGAGCGCCTGATGAAAAGGACTTCGCAATACCTTGCCATAGAGCAGGTCAGAGATTGGGATATCTTCTACAAATTTCGACTGCCCGGTGACTTTGTCAAAGGCATCAATACGTTCGATATCCCCACCTATCAAGCTTTGACGATTGCGGTCATTCATTACGAAGCCTGTGAAAGAATCTCTTTGATTTCATTCTTAATGCTTTCAGCTAATGGTGCAGGTGTATGTTCGTTAAGGATATTTTTGACTCTGGTATTCAAGCGTTCTCCTAAAGTGGTACTGCCGTTTTTTAACCAGGTTGATCGAATACTTCGATCCAGTAGGCTAGGGTACCAAAATTCTCGAAATCGATTAAGTGTTTGGTCGGTGTTCAGATAATGTCCTCCTGGTCCTACCTGATCGATCTCATCTAGCATCAAGGTATCTGGAGTTACTACAATACCCTTCATCAGGTTGTCGGTCATTGCGACCAATTCATCCGTTAAGACAATCATTTCGAATGAACAGGTAAGACCGCTTTCCATGTACCCCACATCGTGAATGAGATTGCCCCCACTAAGTTTTGCCATTAATACAGATAACATGGCCTCCAGGGCAGCCTGTTCATCCATTACCTTAGCGTCAGAGCAACCAGCGTAACCCCAGGTGGGCATGCCGTACCACCGGCCTAATTCAGCAACGGCTGCCTTGGTCAACTGAAACTCGGGTGATGCATAACAAATTTGTGAAGCTTTCATATCCATATGGTGTAATCCGGCGCCGAAGATGAAAGGCGCCCCTGGTTGTTTGAGCTGGTGTAGGACAAGGCTGCTTAGGATCTCCGCCAGGGACATCGCCAACCCGCTTGCCATTGTGATCGGTGCAGTCCCGCCCATTTGAGGCCCTGGGGAATGTACTACGGGAAGTTCGTATTCAGCCATCATCAAAAGCTTGTCCACAGCAGTTTCGGATTGTTGCAAGGGAGAGCTTGGCTCAGAGTAGAGCAAAATATGCTGCTGTTCCCGTAAAGCCTGGTGACCACCAGCCACTGCGGCAGCCATGTCAATAGCTCGTTGGCAGCCGGCTTTGTCATTGGTGACGAATACGATGGGTTTGGTAGTGTGTTCCAGCATCAAAGCCATCTGCACATCGTAAGTCAATTTGGGATCAACGTCTGCAGGTAAGCCGATGGACATCACAAAATGGATGTTGGGCAAAGCGTCACACAACCTGTAGCCGTTGATAATATCAGATTGGATGAACTTACGGTGTTCGCCGGTTTCTGGATCTAACAGGTTTAGACAGTCTGATCCGGTGCCGAAATTGACACGTCTTCCCTCCAGGAACACTGCTGGGGTTCCGTTCCTGTCGCACATGATCACTCTGCCTGGTGCTGAAGTGAGTGCTTCTTCGACCATTCTTGCTGGAAGTCTTACCAGGTTGCCATCAGTGATGAATGCACCTGCCGCCTTTAACATTTCTAGGGAACCTTTGTGGTGAAACCTGATCCCAGTCTTTCTCAATACCTCCATGGCTGCCAGGTGGATATCCTCGAGCTGGCTGTCAGATAAAATAGAAAATTGAGGGCTTTGAAATGCGATTGTGTTGGTGTCTCCCATGGGTTATTCTCCATTTGATGGTGAAATTGATTTAGAAAAGTGTGATTAGCCAATTACCTGCCATCTGTCTGCGCCATTATTCATAACCATATCAAGGATGACCTCCTGGGATGGATTGACTTCGTCCAAGATCGCTTGGCATGCTTTTTCCAGGCTATGTTCTTCAAGGGCTTCAATGATTCGGTTATGCATACGGATCTGTCTTTCACCAATTCGTTGAACCACCATAAACCTTGAGAGCCTGTCATGCAGTTTCCCCAAGGAATCCGCGAGAGCCATGTTACCTGAGGCGACACCGATTAAATAATGGAATTTCCGGTTCTCCTCTGTATACCGCTCATACGATTCATCGTCCTCTCCTGTATAACCGCCATGGACGTTGCGCAATGCGTCAATTTGTTCTGGGGTGATTCTCAGGACTGCTTTCTCGATAGCCGCGAGTTCCAGGATGCGTCGAAAGTCTAAAAGGTCGCGGAGTTCCTTCAGTGTCAAGGCAGTAACATAGTAACCTGACCTCGGCTTGATCCTAACCAAACCTTCTTGACTTAACATTTGCAGAGCATCCCTCACCGGCGTGATACTCGTATTGTAATCCTCCGCAATTTCTTTCACAAGTAAGCGACTTCCCGACTTCCGATGTCCCATGATGATAGAACGTCGCAGATCTTTGTAAATCCGGTTTTTTGATACATTGTATTCTATATCAGCAGGATCACGTAATTGGTCCATTTAAGAAATCATATCACATGATATTTCAATTTGCAATAACTGATATATCAATTATGGATTTAATTGACATCTAAAATATTGGGTGCTATGATTGTTTCGAAAACTCTTGGAAATATCCTGGTAGATAACCATAGGTCGTTTTTTGTTTTAGAATTTATTATGTTAAGGATGGTTAATGATTAAAACTCACGGTACCAGTATGACAAGTGCACATTACTCACGGATGGGCAGACAGGAATGCGAACAAATTCACCTCGCCAGTATAGAAATTCTGGAAAGAATTGGAATTGATGTCCATGATGAGAAGGCTAGGGATGTGCTGGTGAAGGCAGGTGCCAAAGTTAATGGCATCCGGGTTCGTCTTCCAGAATTCCTGGTTAAAAAAGCCTTATCGACCGTTCCAAAGCAAATCGTCCTCTATAACCGCAATGGCGAGGTTGCCATGCGCGCTGGTGGATATAATTCCTATTTCGGAGGTGGCTCGGACTGTTTGAACATTCTTGACCACTGCACAGGTCAACGTCGAAAGCCAAACCTTAAAGATGTAGCCCAGGCAACCCGACTGATGGATGCCCTTCCAGAGATTGATTTTGTGATGTCTGCTTTCTTGCCGGAAGATGTCGATGCTCGAATTTATGACCGCTTCCAAATGAAAACCATGTTGAACAATACAACAAAACCAATAGTCTTTGTTACCCCGGATTTCGAAGGTTGTGTGGTTGCCGTAGAAATGTGCGAGCTTATTGCCGGTGGCGCAGAAGCTTTCCAGCAAAGACCCTTTGCCACCTGTTATATCAATGTCACTTCGGGCATGGTCGCAAATGCCGAGGCTCTGCAAAAATGTATGTTTCTGGCTGAGAAAGGACTGCCACAACTTTATATTCCTCTCAATGCTGGTGGTGTTAACTCACCTGTAACAACAGCGGGTTGCATGGCTTCTATGAATGCCGGGACATTATTAGGCATTGTTCTAGCTCAAGTGGTCCGTGAAGGTTCGCCAGTCGCCGTTCCCGGTTGGAATGGAGGTCCGTATAATTTGCAAACCATGGTTGGAAATTATGTCCTGGCAGATGAACAGGGCGTCCCAACCTCAATGGGTAAGTATTATGATCTTCCTGTCTTTGGTTTAGGTGGTTCTACGGACTCAAAGGTGTTGGACCAACAATGTGGTTTTGAGATCACACTCAGCCTGATGACTTCCCTCCTGCATGGTGCAAATATCATCCATGATGTTGGTTTCATGGATTCGGGGATGCAGGGTTCTTTGCAGGTCATTGTCATTGCTAATGATATTCTCGGGTTTCTACGAGCTGCGACCAGAGGCGTGGAAGTGAATGATGAGACCCTTGCCTTGGATGTGATTGAAGAACTTGGACCCACCGGTAGCTACCTGGATCATGCGCATACTCTCTGTCATTACCGGGAGCCTTTTTATTCCACCTTAGCTGATAAGAATCAGTATTCTGTTTGGTTGAAACGAGGTGGAAAAACAATGGAAAACCGTGCAATGGAAATGGTGGAATCGATCTTGGAAAAGCACCAGGTTGAACCACTACCAAAGGAAATCCAACAAGGAATCAAGGAGATTGTCGCCCGTGAGCAAAAGAAGGTAGAAGGTAAAAGAATCGACTGATAAAGACTCTCATAATGTTGAAAGAAAATGATTAGTAGAGAAAGGTCATCCAATCATGACTGACAAAGACTTGTTCTTTATGCGGAAACCCTGGGTCTACGATCCGGATCAAACGCATGACACATCTGCATATGATCAAATGGGTTTTGATACTCGCGCCCTACATGCCGGGTTTTCCCCTCTGATGGACATGGAAAAATACCGAGCTTTTGTGCCCCCACTCGTGCCCTCTATGACATATCCATATAAGCAATTTGAGAAAATCCCTTGCCCGGTGTACGGCCGTACGAAAACCCCGACCGCAGCCCTGTTAGAAGAACGACTGGCAGCATTAGAGGGGGGGGAGGCCTGCCTTACTGCGGCTTCGGGCTCCCAAGCCCTATTTAACTTGATCTTCAACCTTGCTCGACCTGGGGATAACATTGTTACTTCCCTGAACGTCTTTGGTGAAGGGTATAAACAGGCTGCAAAGATTTTTCCTGAGCGTTGTGGTGTGGTCTTTCGCTTTGTTCAAAATCCAGCTGATCCAGACTCCTGGGATGAGGAAATCGATTCCCAAACCAGGCTTGTTTGGGTAGAAACCCCTAGCAATCCGACCCTTTTCGTCACTGATATCGCTGCAGTTGCCGATGTGGCTCATGGTCATGGAGTGCCTTTAATGGTGGATAACACTACCGCCACCGCTGCTTTGCAAAAACCTTTGGAACTAGGTGCAGATGTCATCTTGCTCTCTATCACCAAGTTTCTGGCGGGAAATGCCACTGTACTGGGTGGTGCTATCATTGGTCCCGAAGCTCTGACGGAGGATGTGCGTTGGAATACGACCGAGTTTATCGGGGCAATCATGCAGCCCTTTGACTCGTGGCTGACCTTGCAGTACCTGGAAACGTTATCGATACGAATGGATCGACACAGCGCCAATTCTCAAGCGATTGCACAATATCTGGTCAATCATCCTCGGGTCAGGCATGTGAACCATACTGGCCTCAAGCAACATCCCCAATACAGCCTAGCCCAGCAGCAGATGAAAGGACCGGGTGGTTTGATGTCTTTTATCGTATTTGGGGGTATAGCTGGCGCAGCAAAGGTCATGGATAGTTTTCAATTGATTTGTCACGCGGTCACTTTCGGAACCAGCCGAACGATCTGTATGCACCCTGCGACAATCACCCACGAACACATGACCCCGGAAGAACGTGCTGCCGTTGGAATTGACGATGGTCTCATCCGTCTTTCTGTAGGTTTAGAAGACGTCAATGACCTGATCAGTGATCTCGATCAAGCGCTGGCAAAACTATAAGTAAAAGAATGTTGGAAGGTGCCAAATGGAAACAGGAACTGCTGATCACCAAGTACCCCAATTCAACGTCCTTTCTGAAGGACAGTGCCAGGAACTTTATACCGCCGCCTTGGAATGCCTCCAGCGGATCGGTGTAATCGTCCACAACCCAGAAGCACGACAACTGCTGGAAAACGCTGGTGCATGTGTCGGTGAGAACCTGGTCAAAATTCCCCCCAATATCATTAAACAGGCCTTGGTTTGGGCGCCTAATTCTTTTAGACTCTGGGATCGAGATCGGATTGCCTCCATCCAGATCGCTCCAAATCGGGTTTATTTTGGCCCTGGTCCGACCTGTACTTATTTTATTGATCCCCTGACAGGCGAACGTCGTCATGCCCAAAAAGGTGACGCCGGATTGGCAGCCAAGGTTTGTGATGCGTTGGAAAACATGGATTATGTCATGAGCCTGAGTCTCTACAGCGATGTGACACCTGTCTTATCGCCGGTTTATGAATTTGCCGACATGATTACGAATACTCGCAAACCCATAGCTGCTTGGGCAAATGATGTTCCCACCATTAAAGCCATCCATGAGATTGCTAGCTGTGTTGCTGGAGGTGACCAGGCCGTAAAAGATAAACCGAGTTATGTCTATTTCTCTACCTTTCAATCCCCACTGCAGCACCTTGATCACAAAATTGCTTCAGCTTTATGGGCAACGGAACAAGGGATTCCGGTGGTTTATTTAGGGGGTCCAACAGTTGGATTAGAGTCACCGATTACTGGTGCCAGTGGACTCGTTATTTTTCTAGCTGCTGCTTTGAGTGGTTTGGCAATTATGCAGCTTAACCGCCCGGGATCTCCGGTGGCAATTGGGGGAATCCCCATGGTCATGGATATGTTTACCGCCCGTCCAGCATATGGTTCACCAGAGATGTGTTTGTATACAGCTGCTGCCAGTGAGTTAGCCCGTTATCTCGACCTGCCTTTTATGGGTACAGCGGGTGCAACAGAAAGTAAGGTCCTGGATGCTCAAACAGGGATCGAAGTCACTGCCCAGATCCTTCTCTCAGCATTAAGTGGTGCTGGAATGATTCATGATGTAGGCTTCCTTGATTGTGCAGACATCGGATCTCTCGGGCTATTAGTTCTTTCCGATGAAATCATTGGATATGTTAAGCGCATTATGCGCGGCGTCCAAGTCAATCGTAAAACAATCTTGATGGAATTAATTGAAAAAGTGGGACCAGGGGGGTACTTTGTTGCCGAACCCGAATCTGCTGCTTTATGCCGACAAGAAGTTTGGGTGCCAGTCCTATCAGATCGCAAACCATACGATCATTGGTCAACAACGGGTGGCTTGTCGATGGATGAACGAGTCTTGCTTCGACTAAAGGATATCCTGGCTCATCATCATCCTCCTGAACTATCCAGTACTGTCCTTGAGGACATTCAGGATGTGCTAGAGAGGGAAGAGAAACGAGTCAAATAATTATTATAGTGAAAGAATTGGTCATAATAATTACTGCCATCAAATCATGGACTAGGGAGAATCAAGATTTTATCCATCTGCATAGGAGATATATTTGGAATTTAGGTATTAAGTTATGTGTACTTTTTACACACGGGGTATTCTACCTGGCATTCCATTAAATCGATGTATTCGATTTCCTAGCAACAAAACAGTTAACAGTGGAAAATAGCTTATCTTACTACATGCTTATTTGCTACCAATTCTGGGACTTGTTTCGTACACGAAATCTTTGCTCGCTTCCTTGGAGGAAGCATTGAATACCCTGATAAGACACTTCGTAGCATAAACCTTTATTCCATATGCAAAATAGGGGTATAAAAATATGTCAGAGATTGAAAATTGACTGTAGATTTGATTTTGTAGCTAAATCACACCTTAGATAACCTCATTAATACTTCTTCGCTAAGCTGTTTTTTGTTACAATAATTTTATACAAGGAAAACCTTCTGGCTTAGGTGTTGTAAATTTTTTTTGCCAGAGAAAATTTTGAGATTGGAAAAACAATCCTGAAATTTAACACTATGCTTCCGATTAAATTGTTATCTGTGACAATGTCGGAATGGCGGAGCTTGCCGGGGTATAATTGTGTGATGTTCTGAATGTGATGATTGTTCCACCAGTCAAAATAGGATAATGAAAAAGAAGAGGGTAAAGTTGTGTTTAATTTAAATTTAGAAAATTATTTGCCAGTAATCATCCTGATTGCAATAATTTCAGTTGTTATTGTCCTTTTTTTTCTGTTCAGAGGATGTACAAGGAAGGGGAAATCACCGACCAGAAAAATCGATTCCAACATTACCGAGGATCTCACAATAGAACACCCAATTTCTGGGTACGAACACTCACTAGATAAAGAACATGAGTTTGGTTTGCACCTCGTCCTCAGTACCAATCAAGTTGTTTTTCTCGAATTGCCGGCCACGATTGGACGATCTGAAGAGAATACCATTGTAATAAAAGACGATTCCATATCTGATCTCCATGCCAAGATTTATTTTGATAACCGTATCGGTGCAGTTTGCATTGAAGATTTAGGTTCTACGAATGGTATCTTCGTCGATGGCAGACCCACAACCAAAAATGTATTAGATGATGGTGCCAGATTGACCTTGGGTAGTAACTCCCTCGTTTTCCGCGATACTGGATACCTTCCTCCTACTGAAAACATCAGGAGATAATTCGCATGGCTGATACAATTAATTGTCCCTACTGTAACATGGTAAACGAAGAACGAGATAAGTTTTGTATAAACTGTGGTCGTCCTTTAAAGGGGGAGGTAACTCTGGTGCTGCCAGGAGAGGATAAGGCAAAGAACGAGTTAGCAAAGATTGGTATCAATCAAGAACAGAATGGGACTGCACCACTCTTAAAAGAAAATGATTTCTTACCTCGTCCACTTAAGGCAATCTTTGGAGATCGATTCCTGGGGAATAGACTCGTTTACAGCGCTGAGGGACAACACGGATATTTGGTAACTGAGGTAGCGGAAGAGTCTGGAAATCAAATCAAGGAATGTACAAATCCCGAATGTGGTGCTGTACATGGTTCCTTGAATGATGAGTCTGAGAAATACTGTACTACCTGTAGTGCTCCTCTTTCAAACATTCAACTTACTTTGGCTCTTTTCGAGGCGAATAAGCCAATATATGGTAATGCCTCCTGGGTGTCAGAATTGGGTCTTACTCATGCTGGTATTCGTGCGCCTTTAGTTGTTTTTCAAGAGAAAGTATGCGGAAAAGAAAGATTCTGCTTGGTAAAACCTTATACAGAAACGATTGTGGACAGTATTGAAAGGGACCAGGTATTTCGTTGGGGGATGACCTTAGCTTCCGCTTTTGGTTATTTACATCAAAATGGGCTTACCTATAATGGTCAATTTGGTGAAGAAATTTTTAACCTTTCAAAAGGAAACGCAGTGATTGCCAATCTTGGCAATTTACAGATTGTTGAAGAGGCTGGAGAAACAGTAAGAATTGCTGATTTTAAAAGCTTGGCGAGCGTGTTGTTCCAGTGGTTAACTGGTCAAAAGCAATATAATCAAGCCTCGGAACTTCCTCCAGCATTGAATCATTTCTTTGACGCAGCGTTAGGTGCTCCAGGTTTTCCAACTGCAGAAGCATTCATTCAAGCATTCGCTGAATCACAACAGTTGGTTTCAGATTCCAGACCTATTGAGCACAAGTTAGGCCGGAAGACCGATGTTGGAATCGTCCGTAGTCTAAATGAAGATAGCCTTCTTACCATCCAGGTGGATAAATTCCTGGCTTCCCTTCATCATCCTATTGGTATATATGTAGTCGCTGATGGGATGGGTGGACATTCAGCTGGGGAGGTAGCTAGTGGTACGATTATTACTACCATAGCAGAAAATTCATTTTCCAACCTGATATCTGTTATGGAAGTGTGGTCACCTGAGGAATGCTGCAAATGGATTGATCAAGTTGTACAGAAAGCGAACAAAGCTGTGTATGATCTGAGGCGAAAAATGGATTCTGATATGGGGTCTACCATAGTAATGGCTTTAGCAGCAGGGAATTCTGTTTGTCTTGGTCATGTCGGAGATAGCCGTGCTTATCAGATAAACAGAAATGGGATGACACAACTTACTACAGATCATTCGCTTGTAGAGCGACTGGTTGACACAGGACAAATTACTCGAGAAGAAGCCCGCAACCATCCTCAACGCAATGTTATTTATCGTACTATAGGAGACAAAGAAAAAGTCGAAGTGGAAACCAGATTTGACAATATGAATCGAGGGGATCGTTTGCTGCTTTGTTCGGATGGTTTGAATGGAATGTTAGAAGATGAGCTGATCCGGGAAATTGTTATGGAAGTAGGGATATCTCCTCAGGATGCTTGTGAAGAACTTGTCCATGCAGCTAAAGAAGCTGGGGGAGATGATAATATCACCGTTGTCATTATCGAGTTTTCATAATCTTAAAACCACAAAACGATTACAAATTTTTTAGTAAATTAGGGTGATTGTTATTTAGTCGACCAGCGCAATTTAATACTATTGCCAGGGAGGTTCGGGTTGATGAAGTCCTCTGATGGACCTGAAATCTATCGATCGAGAGGTATAATGAATTCAATAATATCCCCTTTACCTGGTCTGACGAGTTTCTTCCAGTTCGAATCGTAAAAGGAGTGTGGATAATGCCTGGTGAAATTACACTTAAAGTGACCTTACACAGACAGGCTTATCAAACCAACTTAACCTTGCAACAGGCGTATTTTCTGCTGGATATTTTGCCGACCTCTTCAGCACCGGGCACTGGGACGCAGCCCTTAAATTTTTGCCTTGTTTTAGACCGAAGTGGCTCAATGGCGGGTGAAAAACTACGTCAGATGAAGGAAGCTGCAAAAAGAATTGTTAATCACCTCTCCCACCAGGATACCCTTTCCATTGTCATTTTTGATGAGATCGCTGATGTCGTATTCTCGGCCGGTCCTGTTGTGGATCCTGATCGGATCAATCAGCGGATCGATGCTATACAAGAGCGCGGCGGAACTCGAATGTCTACTGGGATGCAGGCTGGGTTTCAAGAGCTTACTTGTACTCTATCCTCTGACCGTGTGAATCGAATGTTGTTATTGACTGACGGTCGCACCTGGGAGGATACTCCCGAATGTTTACAGTTAGCTAACCAGCATCGAGATGTGGGAATCCCAATTTCAGTCTTAGGTTTTGCTGAAGGGGATTGGGATCCTGCTTTTTTAGAGGATCTTGCTCAACGGTCCGGTGGGGATTGGATTGCGGTTGAATCACCAGAACAGATCGGTTCAGTGTTCGAGAATGCTTTACAAGAATTACATGGAACAGCCGTGACAAACGCTACTCTGACGATGCGCCTTGTTGAGGGAGTAAAGCCTCAAGTTGTCTGGCGGGTCACCCCGAAGATAAGTCGTTTGGGGCATCGTGAGATATCTGACCGGGATGTTCAGGTATTCCTTGGAGATATTCAGCATGGGGTTGGTCAAAGTTTGTTGGCTGATGTCTTAATTCCCTCGCGGCCTGAAGGTCATTACCGCATGGTGCATGCGGATATCACCTACGATGTGCCTGGAAGCGGTCTTACGGGGGAGCGTCAGGATGTCAATGTGCTCGTACCTTATACCGAGGATGTTAACCTGACAAACCAATTAGATTCTCGTTTGATGAATATCATTGAACGAGTCGTTGCTCACAAGCTGCAAACACAAGCGCTGGATGAAGCAGTTCTGGGAGATATTTCACGTGCCACTCAACGCCTTCGTGCTGCCGCAACCCGCCTGTTGGATTTGGGTGAAGAAGAAATGGCTCAGCAAGCTCAGGATCAGGCTGAAAGGTTGGAAAAAACTGGACAGGTCGATCAGGCTGCTGCCCAACAAATGAGATATAGAACAAAGAAATTAACAGAAACGACACAGGAACCATGATCCTGTCAGATGTAAGTCAGCTCATTCTTTTAAGTAATACCTGGAATAATATATTTGCAAGATAAGAAAGGAGAATGATGTTATGATCACTTGCCCAAGTTGTAATCATAAAAATGAAATCGGCTCATCTTTCTGTGAAAATTGTGGGCATGATTTGAGCGCTATGACTCCAGCCAACGTAGGGGATGCTTTGCCGCCTGCCAGTGGTGGTACTACTTGTTCAAATTGCGGTCACGTAAATATCCAGGGTGCTGCATTTTGCGAGAACTGTGGAAATCCATTGGAACAAATAGCGCCATCAATGCCCTCACCTGAAATCCCAGAACAGGTGGATGATCAACTACACTGTTCGACCTGTGGACACCAAAATGCGCCTGGATCAAGATTCTGTGAAAACTGTGGAAGCGAACTGAAGCAGGTGCCACCTATCGCACCACCCCAACTGTCTCCTCAACCTCAACCAGAAAAACAACCTGAGACCCCTTCAAAACCAGCCCTAGTAACAGGTGAACAAATATGCTCCCAATGTGGATTCTCCAATCCAGCCGGCACTGTTTTTTGTGGTAGTTGTGGTATGCAATTGATTGAAATACCTCAAGTGTCCCCAGAATCGAAACCCGCTACGCATGAAGCATTTGCTGCTCCCGAGCCCACTCCAGAACCACCACCTTCACCTGGTCCTATACCAACACCTTCAGGCATCGGTGGTAGGTTTGAAGTGAACCGGTCGGGTGCCTCCATCTCTGTCCCAACTGGTAAAAAAGAAGTGATCATTGGTCGAGAAGATCCGGTTAGCGGAATCTTTCCTGAAATTGATCTTGATCCTCATGGTGGACATGATGGTGGGGTTGGACGCAGGCATGCCAGGTTGTATGTCCAGACCGGTCAGTTGATGGTTGAAGATCAAGATAGTGTTAATGGTACCTTTGTGAACAGACAAAAGTTAAATGCCTTTCAACCACATCCCTTGAATGATGGGGATGAACTTCGCCTCGGGAAGATTGTTTTAACATATCATGCTCGTTAATCCATTAGTTTCTGTCACTGCTGCTTCTAACTTCAAACCATAAATCGAAAAACTGCCCTTTGTTAAAGGATCGGCCTTGGGCCTCTGGATGTTATGCAATTATCGTCGCAAGGAGTAAATGGACGCAAGGAATACATGATCATTGGTTTGTGCATCGTTAACAGGTTTACGAGTATTCCGTGAGCGTTGTTTTGTTCCCAATGTGGTGTACATCTTTTACTAGTATTTGATCTACTAAATTCACCATAATCCAGACTGTTAGGCTAGAAGGAATCGACTCATCCAGAATGGGAGAATGGTCCATTGTAAACTGCTCTACGATGGTTAATACATGAAGAACTACACACTTCGCCGTTTCAGCCTTATCTCTCTGATAAAATTTGGATTTGTCACTGGGATGATTGTTGCATTTCCAATGGTCTGTCTGATGATAATCAGTATCTGGCGTACAGCGGTTAATTTGTTGGAATGGCTGACGAATTTTGAGATCGTAATCCCTCTAAAATTCCTGTTGCTGGATGAAATTTCAATCAACGCGATGGAGGTCCTTCGAGGATGGCAGCCAATTGAATATCTACAGACAGTTGCTGGGCAAAACTGGTTGCGGATTACCCTTTACATTATCCTAATTACATTTCTAGCTGGCGTATGGACCGCACTCGTTGGATTTTTCTCTGGTCTTGCTTTTAATGCCCTCGCCTGGTTGACCGGTGGTCTGCAGATAAGCGTAAGTGGTGAAATGGAGTATGTAGAGTTAGGCTCAAGACAATCCCCACCCCCTTTTTTGACCCTTCCTAACAACAATAAATCTACTCGAACCCCCCAGAAAAGGATAGAAACTTTAAGTTCGACTTCATCGGGTCCACGCCTTGAGATCATTTCCCCAATCCAGCGCATCTCGCCAATCACAAATGCAGGTACCTTCATCGGCAGCAGTCCAGATTGCGAAATCATGTTGGATAATTTGAAGCCTCGTCACGCTCAGATTTCTTATGAAGAAGGGCGATATATTCTACGGGATTTTAGCCAGGGGGAAACAATGGTCCAGGGATTTGTTGTAAATGGTGTAAATATGATCAAAGACGGCTTTCTAATTCAACTTGGTCACTATCGGATGATTTTCAAAATCGGCGCCTGAATTTATTACTGATCCCTTTTTTCATCCATTGCCGCCAATCAATTGGTATTTTATGACTTGATATTTCTCCGAAATGGTCCCCATTTAGAAATTTTACTTGAGGTAAAATGTTAACAAGGGCATTCTTTTACCAAATAGACCAAATATTATCCGGAATGTTAAAATAAAAGTGTATATTAAATGTAAGAAAAGGTATTATCTATTTTATTGATTGTTTCAGGTAATGCCCTTTGTATTCTTTACAACCAGAGGATGAAGGCTTTTAGCTGTTAATATAGAAGAAATCCAAGGTTATTAGGAAGGTATATATGATTACTTGCCCTCATTGCAATACAATAAATAATCCCCAATCTAAGTTTTGTGTCCGTTGTGGGAAACCTTTGTCTGCAGGATCTCAAGTTTCCAAAAATCTAAACTGCTCTAAGTGCGGTATGCCAATCAGCCAGGCTTCTCAATTTTGTCCAAATTGTGGCGCCTCAACGCAATCCCTGGTGCAAAGTGCTCAGGCACCTGGTACCCAGCTGGTCCCGCAAGGCACTATATCCCTCGTCATTCGTTACCCGGATGGGAAGGTAGACGAATATCCCTTGACCTCTGGGTTACCTATCAACCTTGGACGAAACCCTGGGAATCAAATCCAGATTTCTTTTCCTGGTGTCTCTGGTCAACACCTTCAGATGACCCTGGAGGACGACACGCTCTCAGTAATTGATCTGGATAGCACCAATGGGACAGAGATTAATGGTCAGAGAATTCCTCCCAATTCACCCCAGAAATTGCAGGGGGGAGATATCATGCGTATCCGTGATGGTTTGGGGAATTCCATCGCCATTAGCTTGGATACGGGGGCACCTTCTTACTTGAGGACTCGTTCATTGGGAATGCTCAGCCTTTCCAAGGATACCAGCCTCCTGATAGGAAGAGATCCTAGCAATTACCTTCCGCTTAACCACCCCACCGTTTCAAGTAGGCACGCCAGGATTGATAAACGGGGGCACCAGCTTTTAATCCAGGATCTGGGAAGCACGAACGGGACTTTTATAAACGGCAGACGGATCACCCAGGCAGTATTAAATGCGGGTGATGTGGTTCAAATTGGTCCTTTTAAGTTGGTATGGGACGCACAACAAGAAAGGTTGGCACAGGCTATTGGTCTGGGCCATCGGTTAGATGCTCTTAACCTGGGATTGGAAGTTGGTAAGGGTAAGATGATCCTAAATAAGATTAACATGTGCGTTTTACCAGGTGAATTTGTCTCACTTGTTGGTGGCAGCGGAGCCGGGAAAAGTACTCTATTGAAAGCCCTGAACGGTTTTAGCCAGGCTAACCATGGTCAGATGCTCTTGGATGGGGAGGAGTTTTATTCTCGACTAGACCTATACCGCTCACAGATGGGGTATGTACCTCAAGATGATATTATCCATATGGATTTGCCTGTTGATGTCGCGCTACGTTATGCTGCTAGATTGCGCTTACCTGGTCATGGTGAAGAAGAAATTGAGAAACGTGTCCAGGAAGCTCTGACTCAGGTTGATATGGTTGAGCACAGGCATAAAAAAGTGAAAGTATTGAGTGGCGGTCAGCGAAAACGTGTCAGTATTGCAGTTGAATTATTGGCCAAACCAACCATGTTCTTCCTAGATGAACCAACCTCAGGGTTAGACCCGGGTCTTGAAAAACAAATGATGCAAGACCTGAACCGTCTTGCCGATACTGGAACCACGGTGGTTTTAGTCACCCATGCAACAGCCAACATTGAAGAATGTGATCATGTAGCCTTTTTAGATAAGGGTTTAATGACTTATTATGGACCCCCCCGGGAAGCCCTGAATTTCTTCGACGTTAGTGACTTTGCAGATATATATCGCCGCCTTTCCACCGTAATTGATCCATCGAAAAATAAACCTGCCCCACAAGACCTCCAACCGTATTACCAAAAGTACATTAGCCAGAGAGGGTCGGGAGCAGTTCAGGCAGGTGGATTGTGGGCTGCATATTACCGGGGATCTGCACAACATAAAAAATATGTCAGTGATCGCCAACTTCAGTTAAAGACCGGTCAGTTTCGCAAACCAGTTTCTCAATCCTCAGCTAGTCGCAAGTCGAAAGATTCCATAATTCGTCAGACCTGGATATTGGCTCGGCGACATCTTGACCTTATCCGTAACAATTGGATGATGTTAATCATTTTATTGGTCTTACTTCCTGCGATTGGAATGTTATTTATGGCTGTCAGTAATAAATATGACCTCACTGGTTGGCCACTCGCTGAAAACCAGGTGCAGAATGTACTTCGGGCGGATATCTTGTGTACAAAGGATGAGTATGATGAGATCATGGATGATCTTGAGTCTGTGCCTCTTAATGGCTTTCCGGGTTGTGTTTCTCGAGTGTTACAGACAGAGACTATAAGGAACATGGAGGGAGAAGAGGAAAAGATAGACCGCATCAAGCCTGAATATGTGGATGACTATGAAGACGGAGCAAGTTCTGAATACATCCCTACTCAATCTGGGGACACCCTGGTGTCGATGTTGAGCCTGGCTGTGACTCAGGCAGGAACATTTGCAGCAGCTTATGAAATTGTTAAGGAAAAGGCAATCTTTAAAAGGGAGCGTGCGGTAAATTTACGTGTGGGCTCCTATGTGTTATCGAAAGTATTGGTATTAGCCGCCTTCGGCCTAATCCAAGTGGTCAGCGTTGTCCTCCTATTGAGCATCAAGTTGGACCTTCATCTTGACAATGTTTTTGGATTTCCTGACGGCCCTTGGGAGTTGATGTGTACCCTCTTCCTTGGAATCCTGGCCAGCATTATGTTTGGCTTGTTTATCTCTGCTGCAGTAACGAACCAGGATATTGTCATATATATAATCCTTGCTCAACTTTTTGTTCAGATCATACTCTCGGGCTCTATGTTCCCCTTGGAAAATAACCCCGTCATGCGGGCTACCATTTCAAATTGGACCATGGACTCAATGGGTTCGGTAGTGGATATGGAAAAATTGAACCGGGAGGGTATGGCATGTGGAATTGATGAATTACCTCTGGAAAAGGGGGGGGGAAAGGTCATTGGTTGTGAGCCGTTGGATGAACGAGCCTTGAGTCTGGAATATGAGCATACGGCTGATCATGTTTTTGCAACCTGGATTGGCTTACTTATACATTCTGTGGTGTGGGGATCGTTGACTTTCTTCATTCTCTACCGCAGGAAAGGGTCTTAGGAAGCATTTTTCTTGCGGAATGGTTTTATGTCATCGCCATATTGCAACCTTTGCGGGAGGTTGATTACCGGTCAGAGTGAACAGTTTCACCATTCAGCTTGGTCGGAAGAATACAGGCTACGAGTATGCCAGGACTGTCTCCGGGAAAAGCCTCGCTGCCGAAGTTGCCAAACACCTATGGCGTTACAGTCAAACGGCTTTTGTGTTACCTGTACAAAAGTAGAGCAACGCTGCCTGATTTGTGGTCGACGTATTCGAGGGCGATATTGGAAAGTAAATAATCTTGGACCGTATTGTGATAATTGTTATCGGGGACGACCTGTCTGTGATTTATGTGGCGCCCCCCTCGGAAATGACCTGTGGACCCTAAGCGATGGTCGGGTTTTCTGTAAGCGGTGTCGTGATACAGGTGTTTTCACTTATGAAGAAGCTGTAACCCTATTTGCAGAAAGTAAAAGAGTAATCGCTCAAACCCTCGGTTTGCAGCTAAATATCCCTACTCCACTTCTCTTAGTCGACCGTGATCAATTATTGGAAGTGGTCCGGAAACAGTCTAATGGCTCACAGATACTCGATATCAAAAGGACATTGGGAATCTACGCGCGGAGTGGTATTAAGCGAGGCATTTATGTGCAAACAGGATTACCGCGTCAGATGTTCCTTAAGGTAGCCTCGCATGAATATGCTCATGCCTGGCAGGGTGAAAATTGTCCGCTGCTAAAGGATTTGCGTTTCCGAGAAGGTTTCGCCGAATGGGTGGCTTATATCGTTTTGAGTCATTATAATCTTCAGGATCAAATGGTTCGCATGATCAATGAGGATAATATTTACAGTCAGGGGTTGGAATTAATGTTGGAATTGGAATCAAAAGTTGGCAGAAGAGGTGTTCTCGAAGCCTGTCGAAAATTAAGATAATCCAATGCAGACACCTTCTCCTTTAAAGATAAAAACCACCTTGAATACACCGGTCATACCGTTAACAGATTCAGTTCGTATGGTATACCTTCTGGTTGAAATTAGTGGCGGGGAAGATGCCCAATCCTTGCCCATGAATTTAGGCCTGGTAATTGATGCTAGTGAATCTATGCACATCCGTATGGTAACAGAAGATCAATTCAGGGAACTGATTGGGAAAAGAAACACAAGGGAGATTCTTACCGATGGAATCCCTGCTTGGGAGATTGAGTCTGTCCCTGGAGAGATGATCAATCGCTTACCTCGAAAGATTGATTATGTCAGTGAGGCATTGTTCGCTGTTAGCGAGTATTTACGACCTAGTGATATGTTTTCCCTGGCAGCTTTTGCGAGTCGTTCAGTTCAATTAATTCCAATGTCCCTTGGGAAAGAGCGAGGTAAGCTGATTCAAAAAGCCCGAGACCTTGAGTATTTGCACTTGGGCGATAAGACCTGTATGGCTGAAGGCCTGGCGATGACCTATGCTGAGATTCGTGAAAATCAGCTTGAAAACCTGGCTAGCCGGATTATTCTACTCACGGATGGATACACCCAGGATGTCAAAGAATGCTACGAATGGGCTCGACGAGCTCGGGATATTGGCCTGGCAATTACTACTATGGGTGTTGGTGCTTCGTTTAACGAGGATTTGTTAATCCCGATCGCTGAAATGACTGGTGGGAAAGCTTATTACATTGAGACACCGGACCAAATTCCAGGAGCATTTCGCAAGGAATTAGGAGCGGCTTTACGGGTTAATTACCGAAACTTAATGTTATATTTGAAACCTTCGAAAGGTGTTGAAGTTCGCCAAATCTATCGTGTTCTACCTGAATTGGGAAATGTTGAGGGTGAGACATCTAACGATAAGTCACAATCACATTACCTTGGTCATTACGACCCCACTGCTCCTCCGGCATTTCTTCTAGAAATAATCGTCCCAGTGTTGAGTACAGGTGTATTCCGGTTATTGCAAATGGATTTTTCTTGGGAGGGAGATCATACAGTAAGCAAGAGCCACACTATTCAGGAAGATATCATCATAAAGATCGAATCCTCATCTAAAAATGTCATGAATCAACATGTGATGTCAGTAATTGACAAAGTAGGTGCATATAAGCTTGGCAACTACGCCTTGGAGCACGCTCAAGATAAAAATCGAGATACTGCTGTGAAACTGCTTCAAACAGCAGCAGCACGGTTAGAGCATGTGGGTGAAAAAGAGTTGGCTCGTGAAATGTCACAAACAGCAGATGTTCTTCAAAAGGAAGGGAAACTAGATTCCAATGCAACTAAAAGGTTGAAGTATGATACCCGACTTATTACCCAACACCTACCTGAGTAACATTGGACCATTGGAAAATGTTTTAATGGATTTACATATTATCCTTTTTAATATCTGCCTATTTGGGTTGTAGCTTTTGGATTTGGGAAGTCATAAGCTTGCGGAGAATAAAATGAGTAATTACTTGGAGTGCCCGCATTGTAGTTTTCAAAATCATAAAGACGCAAATTTCTGTGAAGAATGTGGTCGGCCTCTTCGAAAGAGTAGAAGGCAACCCGCAGATCGAAATCTCGGTTTGGCTAACTGGTTTGTAAAAAGGGCGAATAAAATACTCGATGTCACGGATGATTTTCTTGATGCCTTTTCTTCCCAGTCATCAATTCCCAAGCAGGGGTCTTCACTGCAAGTGAATAAATCTAGCGCAGGCAGCAACATCGAACTCTCCGGGTTAGATCAAGATGTTACTGTGAAGGAGTATAAAAAGGCTGTTCCAAAGGAACCTGGGAAGACGATAAGTTATTTTCAAATTCTTGAAACAATTCCCTTAACCTACTCAAATTACTACAAGGTATACGCGACACGCTGTGAAAATTGTGGAAAGGATAATTTAAACAATCCAAACCTCAGTTGTTCCCATTGCCAAAAACCCTTAAGAAAGCATGTTATAAGGGAATCAATAACCAGTTATGTCCTTCAGGAATCATATCGCAGGAAGGTTATCAACCTTAGCGAACTTATTACAGGGGTGCTTAAACACAATTTGATCTTTTATCTTGACAGCATACAATATATCCTTTTGGATGGATTTCCTGAGCCGTGGTTTTGTCTGGGGAAGCCAGGTACGTTGCCTATTAAAGATGAGGAAAAAATCATCACCTGGTTAACACAAATTGGTAACTGCCTGAAAAGACTTCATTCCTCAGGATATTCTTGTTATGATGAAAAAAGGCAAAGCGATTGGATTGAGTCGATCTTGGTTTTGAAAAACCAGCAAGCCTATCTTGCGGATATCTCTGGGGTGGTGCCATTTGGGACTGACAAGGAACAAGCGATTCGGAAAGACATTCTGTATTTGGCTAAGATCTTATATACGATGGTTACCGGAAGCCGGGAGAATCTGTCTGCCAATAATTATCATCTTCATGATGTCCCTACCTCATATAAAGAAGTAATCATGAAAGCAATCAGGGGAGATTTTACAACCGTCGATGGCTTTCTCAATCTCCTCCAACAAAAATCCAAAGGTCCTAATCTGGCCCGAAGCTTGCGTCAGCTAGTTGGTTATGGGACAGATATCGGTAAGTCTCGAGACCATAATGAGGATTATGTCAGCAAATTTTCATTAGGTCTTGAGCAAATTCCAGGAACTCCAGAAGTAGGCCTTTACATTGTTGCTGATGGTATGGGTGGACACCAGGCTGGAGAAAAAGCTAGCGAAAGTGTGATTAAGGATGTCGTAATTAACCGCATTCAAGAACAAATGCAGAAATTGCAGGCGGTCCCCAAGCTGAAAAGAGCAACAATTAAATTGGACGATGTCTTAACACCTGGGGAGATTTTAAGTGAAGCGATTAACCAAGCAAACCAGGTGTTATTGAATGTCCGCAAGTCAACTTCAGGCAGTGATCGCGGTACGACCATTACAGCTGCACTGATCGTTGGGAATACTTGTACGATCGCCAATGTCGGTGATAGCCGAACCTATCTGATGCGAGGTAACAGACTTGAACAAATAACGCAAGATCACTCTGTCGTAGCCAAATTGGTTGCTTCCGGTATGATCACACCAGCTGAAGTTCGTTCACACCCTCAAAGGAACCAGATCTTTCGGACTTTGGGTGACAAACCACAAGTCGAAGTCGATATATTCCAGAAAACCCTTGCACCTGGAGATCAATTACTTTTATGCTCAGATGGCTTATGGGAAATGGTCCTTGATCAGGACATAGGTAAGGTGATGATAAATGCTCGCACACCTCAATCAGCCTGTGATCGTTTGATAGAGGCAGCAAATGCAGGAGGTGGCGATGATAACATCAGCGTGATTGTTGTCTGGCTTGAATGACGGTTCGCCTTATGGGTATTATTGCAAGAAAACTAGTTGCCTTGATCCTAAGCGTCTTCTTCATATACCAAGTAAGGGTTTCCTAATGATTAACATGTTTGTAACGACCAAATTCAATGGAACGAATAATGTCACCTCTGGTGAGGTGTGTTCCTGTTTGCCTCTTCGGAATTTTTTTACCTTAGTTCCCCGATCAAGCTGAAAACCATTTCAGGAGGTTTTTTATGTCTTCAGTCCTAATTACAAGTGTCTGTAATCGTAGTGCAGTACCAGTATTGAACACACCTCAATTGATCTATATACTCACTGAGGTATACCCGGAAACGGGTGCATCAGGTGTGCGCCTACCGTTAAATCTAACCCTGGTTTTGGATCGAAGTGGTTCAATGGCAGGAACCAAGCTGCGAAACTTGAAAGAAGCTGTTAAACGCATAATCGATCAATTAGAATCCACAGATGTAATATCGATTGTTACATTTGAATCACGGGCGAAAGTGCTTTTTCCAGCCCAACTCGCTTCAGATAAAGAGGCACATAAAAAAGAAGTGGATAGTATAAAAGATGGCGGTGGTACCAATATGGCGAAGGGTCTTGCTGAAGGGATTTCCCAAGTTAAAGAATTTTTCGGACCTGAACGAGTTAGTCGATTGGTTCTGCTCACGGATGGGGAGGTTACCGATAAGGAAGAAGATTCTCAACAGCAGGCTGATAACGCTGGTGCCTTGGGCATTCCACTTATCGGCTTGGGACTTGGGAAAACGTGGAACGAAGATTTTGTGTTGGATCTCGCTGATCGAAGTATCCTGGCAGGGGGTTCAGGGACAGGACGAGCAGATTATATTCAGAATCCTGATGATGCGATCCGAATATTCCAAGAAGTCTTTAACTCGATGCAAGTAGTTGCCAGGAATGTCTCGATCAATATTCGTATGGTTCAAGGATTGGAAGCACGTCGGGTGTGGCAGGTAACGCCCATGATTAGTGATATGGGCTTGCGTACAATCCAGGGGCGTGCTATTGTTATTCCTATTGGTGAATTAGAGCAGAGCGGTGCTTCCTATCTTTGTGAAATAATGTTACCACCGAGGCCGGCTGGAACGGTTCGTATCGCGCAAGCAGATGTAACTTACACCTTACCGAATCAGGGTCATCTTCGTGACGTGGAGGACTTGATCGTCAATTTTACAGAAGATGCCCAGCAATATAACAAAATGAATGGTATAGTAATGAATATTGTAGAGCGGGTGCAAGCCTTTAAACTTCAAACTCAGGCGTTGAAGGAAGCAGAAATGGGTCAGGTTGGTCTGGCAACGCAGAAGCTGCGTCAGGCTGTTACCATCCTGCTTTCCCAAGGAGAGAATGAACTGGCTGATCAGATGCAACAAGAGGCGGATCAGCTTGAGAAAGGTGGTGAAATATCCTCTGAAGGAAAGAAAACGATCAAATTGACCAGCCGGAAGACGATTCGATTTTCTGAAGAGTAATCATAAGGCGAATGATCAGGAGTATAAAAACAATGCCTCTAACCCCTGGAACAATATTGAATAATCGTTATCGGATTCTTACAGTATTGGGCAAGGGAGGGTTTGGGGCTGTCTATCGCGCTGCTGACATGTCCCTTAAACGTCCTTGTGCTGTAAAAGAAAATTTGAATATCTCTCCTGAAGCTTCCCGTCAGTTTGAGAAAGAAGCCACAATATTGGCTAATCTTTCTCATCCTAACCTGCCCATGGTACTTGATCATTTTCTGATAAAAGATCAAGGACAATACCTCGTCATGGACTTTATTGAAGGAGAAGATTTAAGGAGCTTGGTGGAGCAGAATGGGCTACTAAATCAAGAGAAAGCAGTAAATATAATCAGTCAGATCGCTGGTGCTTTGGATTACCTCCATCATCAAAACCCACCGGTGATCCATCGAGATATCAAACCATCCAACATCCGTGTTCGTCCAGATGGCAAGGCTTACCTAGTTGATTTTGGTCTGGTCAAGGCGTACACCCCAAATTTACGTACGACCATTGGCGCAAGGGCGGTAACACCAGGTTATTCGCCTCCTGAACAGTATGGTGTTGGTACTACTGATACACGAACTGACATTTATGCCCTGGCTGCGACGCTGTACACCTTGTTGACAGGTTTTGAACCTCAAGAAAGTGTTCAGAGAGTGGTGCAGGATCAGCTTTTACCTCTGAACACAATTGAGAAAGGAATAAATGCTAATCTGAGTAAGGTTGTAACCAAGGCAATGAGTCTCCAACCAGGTCAGCGTTATGACACGATTTTATCCTTTGAAAAGGCTTTGAATAATCCGCCTACCTTGGTGGTGGCGCCCACGATGCAGGTTTCTCCTTCAACACAAAAAGTGGCATCATCAACAGTTTCACTTCCCTCTCAACAAAAACCGCGGTCCAGGAAACGATGGTTTTGGCTTGTTGTGATTGGAGGTATAGTTGGGATGATTATCATGTTTTCCATAATCATTTATAAATCATTGCCTTCTCTTAAGCCGACGTCACAACCTGTTGCAATAGTCCAGGGGGAGACAACGCCGCGGGAATCCAATATGGACGAAATGCCTGAGAACGTTGTCAATAACTTGTTTACACACACACCTCTACCTACTTTCACTCATCTTCCCACTTTGACGAATATTCCTCCGACAAATACAAAAATACCATCGACAAATACCTTGATGCCCTCTACCAGTTCCACAATACCCTCAAACCCAGAATTTACTGCTTCAGAAAATATGTTTTGTCGGGATGGTCCAGGACCGGAATATGAGGACCATACCATGGTGTTATCTGGCGAGATAGTCCCGGTTTTGGCGAGGTGGAGCAATGGTTGGTATTTGGTTGGAATCGATAATCCAAATACGAGGACAAAGTGTTGTTGGATTGGTGGTCTTGGGAATTTGAACGTCAGTGTAACCAGCATCCAAATCATCAATTATCTGGTTGATCGCATTACCTGCCAGCCTAAGTAAAGCTAAAAGTAAGAATCGATGTTTCAGTCTCTTCGAAACTTTATATTAAAGTACCACGTCCTGGTGGGCTTCTTTATTCTTCTACTTATCCTATCAGGCAGATTTTTCCCGGGAATAAATGATATCAAACCCGAATCCTCTGGTACAGACTCATCAGTTGATCTACATACAAGCCAGCCTATTAGCCAGCCCCAAATTTTAGAGGAGGTTGTTTATCTTTCCCCTTCTGTACCCGAACTTATAATCTCCGCATCGCTAACCCCAAGCCCAACAATTGAGTTCCCCACTCCTTCAGTTACCCTTACACCGGTTCCAATCACTCGTTTCGCCGTAATCGGTGATTATGGTTTGGCAGGAGTTCCTGAAAGTGATGTTGCATACCTGGTCATTCATTGGGATCCTGATTTTATTATTACCACTGGGGACAATAACTATCCGGATGGAAGCGCTGCGACAATTGATGAAAATATCGGTCAATATTTCCATGAATACATTCATCCTTATATTGGACAATATGGGAGTGGAGCAGAAATTAATCGTTTCTTTCCAACCTTAGGCAATCACGATTGGAACACGGATAATGCAGAGGCTTATTTCGAGTATTTCTCATTGCCAGGAAATGAACGGTATTATGATATTATTTGGGGTTCTGTTCATCTCTTTGCCATTGATAGCGATAGTCGTGAACCAGATGGGGTTGGAATGTCATCTGTCCAAGCGATGTGGTTAAAAGAGAAATTAGCTAACTCGACCGCCCCTTGGAAGATTGTCTTTATGCATCAACCACCTTACGCTTCTGCTGGTGATGGGTCAATTGCTTGGGCTCAATGGCCTTATAAACAATGGGGTGCTTCGGCTGTCCTTTGTGGACATAGTCATGTTTATGAACGGATTATAATTGACGATTTTCTATATTTTGTCAATGGCTTAGGTGGGGGTCCAATATATAAATTTGATGTTCCCATATCAGGTAGTCTAATCCGGTATAATAAGGATTATGGCGCTATGTTTATAGAAGCTACTCAAGAAAAAATAACATTTACGTTTCTGACACGTGGAAATATCTTGGTTGACAGCTATACCATCGAGAAATAAAAAATGATCTGAGTTGATCCTTGATTTATGGGTTAATTATCTGCACAAGTTGAAAATTAGGTGTAAACTAATAAATAGGTTTCTCGTAAGTTCTGAATCCACAACACGATCTGCAAACCACAAATCGGAAACACCTTTTTTATTTAGATTACGAAAACCTAATCTCCTCTTGGACAATTTTTCTAATACTAAAAATGAGTCTACTGTAAAAAGGTAGTAGATGATTTCTAAATGGAAAAAGAAACCCAAAAAACCGAGTTTTTCGAAGGCGATATCCCTCAAATTGCCAATTTTCGAGCCTAAAGTGGAAAACTTTTTACATCAAATTCTAAAAAACTCGGTTTTTGCAACAAAGTCAAAAACAGAGTATTTTATTTCAACGCTTGGGTCATCTCGTCCTCTAGTCTGCAAAGGCTCAGGATAACTATGTTAACCGTAATGCAATATTTTTTATCTAGTTGAAGCAGTATGATTCTAGAAGTGTGAAGTGTTAGAAATTCGTTCGATTCGTAAGTTTTAGGAGGTAAAGATGCCCTTACAAAATGGTACTATACTTAATAACCGCTATCGTATATTAAGTGTCTTAGGACAGGGTGGGTTTGGTGCAGTCTACCGTGCTGCCGACATGACACTAAAACGTCCTTGTGCGGTCAAGGAAAATTTAGACACCTCGCCGGAAGCTAGGCGACAGTTCGAAAAAGAAGCCATTGTATTGGCCCAACTTTCACACCCTAATTTACCCAGAGTCCAGGACCATTTTATTATTCCACAACAAGGCCAATACCTGGTGATGGATTTTGTAGATGGACAGGATTTGCAAACAATTGTTAGCCAGGGGGGACGTGTTGATCCAGAGACTGCCCTAGATTGGATTGGACAAATTGCCAGCGCTTTAGCTTATCTGCATGAACAAAAACCTCCAATTATCCACCGAGACATCAAACCAGCGAATATCCGTGTGACAGAAGAGGGCAAAGCCTTCCTTGTTGATTTTGGCTTGGTAAAAATATATGACCCTCATCTCCGAACAACCCTTGGCGCTCGTGCTGTAACTCCCGGATATTCTCCACCTGAGCAGTATGGTCAGGGCAATACGGATGTACGCACGGACATTTACGCTCTCGGCGCCACCCTCTATCACCTCTTAACCGGCCTTGAACCCCCAGAGAGTGTACAGAGGGTAATTGAAGACCAGCTAATCCCTCTTGGGGCGGCAAACCCACGAGTTCAAGCAGCCATGAGCACAGCGGTGAGTAAAGCAATGGATCTCAGACCAAGTGGGCGCTACCATTCTATTAATGAGTTTGAAAACGCGTTGAAATCTGCTCATGGTAAGCCTGATCAAGTGATGGCAACAGTTCAGGTCGTTGAGCCAATATCAACCTCAATGCCAGAACCTGTGATGAGGGATGTCCAGTCCGTAGACAGTCCCTTAGAAACAACCTGGGAACCGGATAGAGTGCCTTCTCAAACAAAGAAACCGTTTTGGAAACAGCCATGGCTTTATCTTGGTTTGCTTGTTGTGATTGCCCTATGTATTGGTGGAGCTTATGGTGCTTTTCAACTATTTAAACCAGAGGAGGAATCCACAGTTGAAACCGTTGTTGTAACGGCAACTGAAGACCTTGAAGCGACAAATGTTTCTGGTACCCGGATTGCCCAAACTCATGAATCAGAGGAAAACACCAACGCAGAATTAACCTCCCAAGCACAGACCGAAGCTGTTCCTATGGATACTCCCTCACTAGAACCGCCAACCAGTACACCTAAGCCTTCTCCTACTTTAACTCCTTTAGATACATTTATACCTACGTCCACAAGAACTCAGGTGCAAGCCAACAACACCCAAACTCCTACACCTGGTATTCAAGAATTCGTAATTGATTCTTGGTGTTTGTCCCACGATGGTTGTGGCAGGATGAAAGTTAATAACGCTACCAATTCAATAGCCACGATAAGAATCTGGACTAAGGATGGATCGATAAATTCAACAATCAATTATACGGTTGGAATTAGTTATTTCTGGATAAAGCCAGGTACTTATAATATTTCCCTTTCCTATTGCGGTAAATACGAAGAATATTTAAATCATCCACTGAATCAGGGTTGGCAGATTAAGCTTGTGTGTGATTAATTCCAGTTATTTCTCTTCTTAATAATTATTAATCAGCCCCTTGCATGGAAGAAGATCAAGTTTTTTTATAATCTAGTGTATGCTTTTACCGTCCTATTCACCAAGAAGAAAGATGCAGGTTCAGCGTTGATAATCGGACACACCTTATATGCATGTGCCTACTTTAGAAATAGTTCAATTAGCTTATCACTCCAGTGATTTTCTTGAACACCAAAATCATGGATAATAATTGCAAGCGACTATCAAAGCCACGTGGACCTAAATAAGAATCTTTACATAACGGGCAAGATAATCTTGCCATAATACAAACGATTGTTTCGAATTTTGGGTGAATTATGGTGGCAATTTTGATGGAGAGGATATAATCTATGACCAATGAATGTCCTAAATGTGGAAAGCCAGTACGGTTAGGTGCCAGATATTGTGGTTTTTGTGGCTACATGCTCAACAAAGCTGATCCAGGAGTGAAGAAACCAGCTGATCTCTCACAAGCAGGTCGGACATCTCCTAAACATCAGCAACCCCCAGAGGTTTCATTAGGATTTACCACCTGCCCTTATTGTGGTAAAGCCAACCGTCCAGGTGTGAAATTCTGTGCTAGTTGTGGCAAACAACTCACTCCTGTCCCTCCTCCACCAGCACCACCATCGTTGCCGTTGAAAAAAGATAAAATCCCCAAAGGGAAACGACCAAGAATTGTTTCTTTAGGTTTCCTGGTAGGCTGGTTTGTTATTATCTGTGCTTCCTTGGTTGCCATTGCCTATAGATTTGGTTTTCTCGATACGATTCTCCCTTCAGAAACATTTACCGAAGTGGCGGTTGGAAATGAAACGATTACTAACACACCCATTGAGTCTACCCAAACCCCTTCTTCAACACCGGAACCAACCAGGACCGAGACCCCAACTTCCACTATTACACCTTCAGAAACTTCAGCCCCTACAATTACCAATACCCCGACCCCAAAAGTGGTTTTCGAAGATGATTTTACACAGGGTTTAGAAAAATGGCAGACCTGGGAGAACCGTCCTGTAGATATTGGCGAAGGCCTCTTACCACCGCAAATAATTTTGGATCAATTTCTGGATCTAAAGGGGTTTAATTACGATGAGGTAGGAGTCACCTCAATCCTCACCTTCACCCTGGTTTCGGGCATGGTCATAGAATTTGAAGCGGAAGTGGACAATCCATTAACTGAACCGCTTTATTTCGACTGGTATCCAGGCGATGAATCTCGTCCCCTTGACGAATTAGGTCCAATATTTCTTGAAATAAACAATACAGAAGCAATCTTTCATTATCAGAGCAACGGCAATGAAATCGATTGCCCGGTGCCTTTACACGATCCTACGATGAGAACTTATCGTATAAGTTTTGGCCAGGATTGGAAAGTAACCTTTTTTATTGGAAGTAACGAAATAGACGAAGTATGTAAGGGGGTGATTGACCAACCCGATCAACTTTTCGGTCGGATAACCTTCAGTGGGTTTGGATTGATTGATCGTATTGCGATCACCCAAAGTATGCCATGAATGTGAACGATACATTTATTTGTCCAATTTGCGGTAAGACCCATCGTCGAACAGCTAAGTTTTGCCCCTCTACTGGTATGATGATTGATATCGAACATCAGCAGGGCGGGACTATATCAAGCGATTCTTCAGCAACAATAGATAAACGAAGAGAAACAACGGGCAGGTTATCGCAGGATGTTGTCATCAATAACCGATTTAAAATAATTAACAAAACTGCGAAAGGTGGTATGGCAGCTGTATATCAGGCATTGGATATCCACCTACCCGGGAAGATCTGGGCGGTGAAGGAGATGAGCGAGAGTTGGATCACAGATCCGGTGGAGAAGGTACAGGCGATCCATTCTTTTCAACAGGAAGCTTTGATCCTTGCCAGGTTGGATCATCCAAATTTACCCAAGGTTGTTGATACCTTTTCGGAGAATGGAAAACATTACCTGGTTATGGAATATATCCATGGACAAACTATGGAAAAAATCTTAGCTGATCGATTAACTCCATTCTCCGAGATGGAGATTTTACCATGGACGCTTCAACTTTGTGATGTGCTTCATTATCTGCATACACAACCGAAGCCGATCATTTTTAGGGATTTAAAACCTAGCAATATCATGATCGATGAAAACGATCAGGTTAAATTAATAGATTTTGGAATCGCGCGTTTCTTTAAACCAGGCAAGGCAAAAGACACAATGGCGTTTGGCACCCAGGGTTATTGTGCCATAGAAGCACTCAGTGGCCAAACAGACGCCCGAAGCGATCTCTATTCCCTTTGTGTTGTATTGCATGAGATGTTAACCCAACACAATCCTGCTTCAACAATGTTCAGACTACCTCCAATCCGTCGAATTAACCCGAATGTGTCCCCTGAATTTGAAAGAATCGTACATCGGGGACTTGAAAAGGATCGAAACCTGCGTTGGTCTGACCTAAAATCATTTTCAGAGGCTTTGTCTCAAGCCATACCCATACAGGAATCGACAATTCGTGTTCCAGACAATGAAGTTGTTCCAGCTTTTGAAGGTCAGAAGACAATTCAGGCAGAACTTAAATCTGTAAGAAGGACGTCTCGTCCAACTGAAAGATTGGTTGCTGCTATGTCCAGCCTATCTACAAAACAACTTACGGCAATAATTGGGATAGCAACCTTTGCAGTCATCGCTGGTTTCTGGTTTTTATCGCCTGTATTGGTAAACTATCGTTTTATATGGAATAATATTCCCGTTGTCTCTCTGGCAGCACCGTTGGTTTACGCTGCCGTTCCCCGGCGATGGGTTGCCTCTATTACCCATGCCTGCTTAGCAATTGCTGGTGGTTCGACGATTATTATTCGGTTAAGTATGGCTAATGAGTTCCTGTTCAGGTTGTTTATAGGAGCGGTCCTCAGCGCTGGATTCATTGAGATCTGGTTGAGAAACGTTGATCGAGTTAGAGGGGAAAAAGGAGAGAATGCCTGGAAACGTGAACTGGCCTGGTTTTGCAGCATGTCCGTGATTGCAACCGCTCTGCTCTATCAAATAACATTTAGACGGGGATTGAACCTTTGGTTGTTGTTAGGTGCTTCGTTGATAGGGGCCTTAGGTTGGTTCATAGGGGACTTGATAAAAGAATATCTACTATTACGCAAGTCACATTAAATTATTTCTTCGATTCAAGTATTAAGTGCAGAAACCACGTTTTTTCGAATGAGTTGGGAAAAAACTTCTCCTTTACTGTCAACAAACAGCACAAGGATGAATTGCTATTTCCCTCCTCCCTTTTTTAAGGGTGTTTTTTACACTTTTGGATTATCCGGCACTATTTTCAGTAGGCTGATTAGTTGTTTTTTGTGATTATAACCAAGTTCTTCATCGAATTGATTCATACTGGATTTGTTGATACATTCTACCTGCCGGTAAGCTGTCGGTATTTATATTCGCTTTCTTTTCAAGAGTAAAGGCGTCAACTATCCTCTAAGGAAGAATGTTTTCCTTTGCAATCGTACGGGAGTATATTTGAAAAATTGCCCAAAATGCCAGGAAAAAAACCGGGATACTGCCCGGTATTGTAGTCACTGCTCGGCTGCCCTTCCCCAAGAACTTATCTGTGCCTTTTGCAATACCACAAATCCCCCGAATGCTAGGTATTGTAACTATTGTGCATCGCCACTTCAAGGATCAACAGGCTGGCAGACTCCAACTGGAACATTATTACCTGGTACAATCATCGCTACCCGATATTTCATAATACGCAAACTTGGGGAGGGAGGCATGGGGGCCGTATATTTGGTGACGGATTCGCGATTAGGAGGAAAGAAATGTGCCTTGAAAGAGATGAGTGATATCTCAGTCACTGATCCGGTTGAATTAAACCAGGCCAAAGAAGCATTCCAGCGTGAAGCGGAGATGCTGAGTAGCCTTTCACATCCTGTTTTACCACGAGTCACAGATTTTTTTACTCTTGTGAACAAACATTACCTCGTGATGGATTTTGCGGATGGGCGTCCCCTGGATGAGATTTTGGAGAAACGAACGCGTCCATTTCCGGTGTCACAAGTAATATGTTGGGCTGACCAACTTTGTGATGTGCTCATTTATCTTCATTCCCAAAAACCGCCGGTTATTTACCGTGATATTAAACCAGGGAATATTATGCTCTCTCCGGACCGAATGCAGGTAAAGCTTATTGATTTTGGTATTGCCAGAACTTATAAGCTGAAACAGTCAAGAGATACAATTGCGATTGGGACACCTGGTTATGCTCCGCCGGAACAATATGGCAAGGTACAAACTGATCAACGCTCAGATATCTACGCTTTAGGAGCAACCCTTCACCATTTACTTACCCTTAGGGATCCCGGGGATGATCCATTCAAGTTCCCACAGGTTATTCGGTTGAATCCACGTGTATCAGCTAATGTTAACCAGGTAATCATGAAGTCAATCGAACAAGACCGAGAGAAGCGTTGGCAAAGTGCCAAAGAAATGGCACAAGCCCTGGAAACGGAACCAGCATTATCGAAAACCAATCCTCCATTACCACAAGTACCTCAAAGCTTACCCTTTAACCCAACTCCTTCACCTTCTGGTTCTGGGAATATCCCCTCAACCCCTTTATCTAGTTTGGCAACATCTTTTCTATCACAAAGCCGCTTTGCTACACTGAAAACGGACCCATCCCTACGGGACAGAATAAAGAAGGTTCGAAACGACTTGAAAAATATTCAGATATCTTTTTCGTCCCCGATAAATTTCCGAAAAAGTGCATGGCGAGGCTATTTATGGGTGGTATTGGCTTGTGTTGTTGCAGTCCTCATCAGCCTGTATCTGGATGATGTTAACATTCTGGCTTCTTGGGGGTATTGGGGCAAAATTCTTGGAGGTATAATTTTGCCTCTTCCGTTTTTATTTTCGGCTGTTTATGTCAAGCGGATCGGAGCGGCTGGTTTACCTGTGATGTTTGCCGGTTTATGTGATTCTGGATTTCTTATTTATCCGTTGATAACAGCCTTAAGCGTAGAGTTGCCCTTTTTGTTGATGGGTTATAAACATTATCGATACCCCCTCCTATTTATTTCAACCTTATTATTCGGGATAGGGAAGTATTTGAATTCTTATCATGGTGATGTTTTTTTTGCATTTGAGGAAATCATGATAACCTGGATGGTCGCTTTCCTGAGTCCATTAATTGTTTTCACGATTGCCCGATTGACCAATCGCTTATAATCATGATTGATCTGGTACTGTTTGTTTTCTGTACGAGTATCCCAAATTTAAAAGGGATTAAAACTTACTAAGAACAAAACACACCCTATTTACTTTTAACTGTAACGAGAATACTTTCTATGCCGCTTGATACTGGAAAAATCCTTAATAATCGTTATCGCATCGTCAGTCTGTTAGGGCAGGGGGGTTTTGGTGCAGTCTATCGTGCTTGGGACTTAAACTTGAAACGTCCTTGTGCGGTGAAAGAAAATTTAGAAACAAACCCACAAAGCCAGCAACAATTTGAAAAAGAGGCCACAATCCTGGCAAACCTCTACCACCAAAACCTACCACGGGTAATTGACCATTTCGTTCTGCCCGATCAAGGGCAATATCTGGTGATGGACTTTGTGGATGGACAGGACTTGGATGAAATGGTGACGAAGGAGGGCTCCATTCCCATTAAACAAGCCGTGGAATGGATCTCCCAAATTTCGGACGCCTTGGATTATCTTCATAATCAAGAACGACCAGTTGTCCATCGTGATATCAAGCCAGCCAATATTCGTATCGCATCCAACGGTAGGGCATATCTGGTTGATTTTGGACTGGTTAAGGTCTTTGATATTCAGGCATATACCACACCTGGCGCTCGTGGTGTAACACCTGGCTACTCACCCCCAGAGCAGTACGGTCATGGTGGTACAAATGCCCGTAGCGATATCTACAGTCTGGCAGCAACATTATATACCATGCTAACGGGTGTCGTACCACCTGAGAGTGTTCATCGTTATGCTGAGGCTACTCTTCAATCTGTAAATGTTCTCAATCCAACAGTGCTTCCTTCATTGAGTTCTGTCATTGAGAAAGCTTTGTCCTTGGATCCCGATCAACGCTATCAAAATGCCAGAGATTTTAATAATGCTTTACGGAAAGCACTTGCCCCTTATTCTGATGAAGACACATTGATAACGCATCAGAAAGCGCAAACTCTTGTGGCACCCTCAGAGCGGAGCAGACACGTTGCACCGTCTTATGCATCGAGACCATCTGACAGAGTAATCCCTCCCAAAGTAAAAGCCCCTTCCTCGTTTTTTCAGAAAAATAAAATATGGATAGGCAGTGCAGTGGTAATCCTTTTGATAATATGCGCGGGTATTATTTACACTTTGGATTTTCTTGTTGGAGAGCCGGAGGAAGAGATTGATATTGCCGCGACCGATACTCGAAGGACAGCCGTCGCTATAATTTCTGCGGATATACTGACTGCAAAAGCAGAAGATGCGACATCAAATATGGAAATAGGGATTGATTCCCCGATATCAACTTTAACCTCAACACCGACAACTTATATCCTACCCCCAGATGAATCCACCTTAACACCCACCCTTTCACCTACGCCTGTACCATCGGTTACATACACACCAACGCCTTATAAATCAACTTATGACCTAGCTTTTGCCTCAGACCAGGAGGGCGAATTTAAGGTCTACTTGATGGACATAAACACCCGCGAGATAAAAACGATCCCCCGTCCATCTGGTTATGAAAGAGTTTGGTGGCCTTCTTTTTGTGGCAATAGCATTGCTGTTGAAGCCCAGGATACCGACTCGGGCGACCAATGGATTTACCTGATCAATATACTTGCTGGGAACGCAGATCGCCTCTCTGCTCCAGACTCACCCATGAAATTAGGTGTACCTCGTTGTTCACCGGGTGGAGAATATCTAGCTTACTCAGCGAATTATAGCGACAGCAAATGGGCATTATTTGTTACGGATTTTTCCCAAACTTACCAGCATTTACCAACCGGTAGCCAAATCAGTGGTTATGCCTCCTGGCCTTCTTTTGGAACAGACTTTCTCTTTCAGGTGATCACTCAAGATGATTATAAGAATGTTATTTACCGTTTGGTCGGTGATTTATCAGTTGAACAATATATCAAGATTGAGAATGGAGCAAATCCAGCCTTATCTCCTGATGGTTCGCGAATGACATATTCTTGCCAGGTTAACGGCAATGATCGAACTTTGTGTGTTGCTAATGCTGATGGAACCAACGTAGTTGAGTTGGTTGAAATCATCAGGGTCCAGGTACCTGGTGTAGGGTGGGGGATCCAACCGGCCTCTGCCTGGTCTGCAGATGGACAGTGGATATACTTTGCCTCTGCAATAGATGGAGATTGGGATATTTATCGTATTCGTCCAAATGGTGGTGATCTGGAAAATCTTACAGAGGATTGGGGGTCTTCAAATGAGGTGAATCCTGCCCTGAAATGGGGAAACTAGATGAGACCCTTCATATCTACTAATCGGTTTCTCACCTTTATTCTAATAGCCATGGTTTCCATGATAATCGTTGGATCGGTATTGTTGTTAATTTTGTTTTTATCGCCTGGAAATAAAACCGATATTTTTCATTTGGAAATAACCCAAACATCCAATGTGGATCAAACAGTGGCGGCCTTAGTAACGACCATGCTGATGCCCATTTCCACCGACCTTCCCAATTTAGGAGGAACCGAAACAAATGAAATGAATATGGGTACTGAAATGGATCAAGGGACACAGGACAGTTCTGAGGTAGATAAAAAACCAGGTGGAACATTCACTCCACCAGTAAAACAATCGACGGCAACTACTGTAACACCTCAACTCACATCGACTCCCGATCCCTGGATTGAATCCATGATAGAAACCATGACTCTTTCTCAGAAGGTTGGCCAGATGATTCTGACAGGTGTCACCGGGACAGTACTGACCACAGATACTTGTCAATTCATCCAAAGGTTATCTCCAGGGGGTATCCTTTATTTGGGTTCAAATATCTCCAGCCCATATCCAGACCAGCTGGCATCGCTTTCTGGTGATCTACAAAATTGTATTACCTATATTGATGGCATCCCGCTCCTTATTGCCATCGATCATGAAGGGATGTATGTTACCCGCTTCCCAAGTGAAAGCCTCATGACCATTTTTCCCCCAGCAATGGCGTTTGGTGCTACCGGAAACCCCGATTTTGCTTACCAGGCAGCAATAGCTGCTGGCCAAGAGCTCCGCAATAACGGCATCAACATGGTTCTGGGACCCGTAGCGGATGTACTTACCAATAAGAATAATACGGTTATTTCCCAAAGGTCTTATGGGGGTGATCCATGGGCAGTGAGTGATATGGTTGGCCGTACTGTTCAAGGCTACCTGGCAGCCGGTATACTCCCTGTGTTGAAACATTATCCAGGGCATGGGGATGTCTCAGGGGACTCTCATACGGCCTTGCCAGTGGATCAGGCAGACCTGACTCTTTTGTTTGAGACTCATCTAATTCCGTTCCAAAAAGGCATTGAAACCGGTGCCCCTGCAGTCATGACCAGTCATGTTGCCTTTCCAGGAATAGATCCACAAGGATTGCCGGCTTCTTTATCGTCACCCTTATACCAGATACTATATGAAGACTTAAATTTTCAGGGATTTACCATCAGCGATTCGATGACTATGGGTGCGATTGGTAGCACCGGGCTAAGCGTTGATGATGCCTCGGTGAAAGCAATATATGCAGGTCTGGATATGCTGATGATAATTTCCCCAGAATTGGCTGAGTTGGTTCATGGTCGTGTTGTTAGGGCAGTCCAAAATGGAGAGATCCCCTCTTCACGCATTGACCAGGCTGTTTCCCGTATTCTAAAAGTGAAATTTGAACATGGACTGGTTTCTTCGGAAACAAGGATTGATCCTTCCCCTGATTGGAATAAAGACAAAGAACTTGCTTACCAAATTGGTTACGATTCTATTGCCCTGTATAAAGATCGGGCTGACTTGGTACCACTTCCAGCTGACATCAAGAATATCCTTATTGTTGGGCCTGCCGATGGTTGGGGTTTATATCCCCTACTGCGCAACTCTTTGGATCAGAGAGGCATAACTTACAATGTTATGACTTATTCAGATTACTGGTTTGGTCCAATTCCTGAAACGAATTACATTCAGACTGTCCCAGCTCGTGCCCTGGACTATGATTTGGTCCTTATGTTCACATGGGATTCTCATCCAAACAGGTTCAAGTTTGGGGACAATTTTCAGGTTCAATTGGTCAATACTCTGATCGAGCGAGGTTTTAGGTTGATCGTAATCGCTTTAAAGTCCCCAACGGATATTCTTGACTTCCCCACCGTATTAACCTACCTGTCATCTATGGGTACCACCAGAGGTCAGCTGCATGGCATCATCGACATCCTTTTGGGGGAGACCCAACCTATTGGTAAGATCCCCCTACCTGGTTTGCCTTGATAAAGAAATCCTCTTGTCTTTCAAATATTAGCCTAAATGGTTTGTTGTTATATAATGGAAAGAGAATCTTCCCTTGCAAAGAGAAATTCGCTCGGGATTTTGTTTTCTGTTTCCCTGGTAATTTAACTCCTTGGTTTTACGGATATCACATTGATGTACCGCTCTCATTGTCATGAAGGAACCTAGGATTGAGAATCCATGCCGTTATCTACCGGTCAAATCATCAGCAAACGTTATCGTATTGTAAAACTTTTGGGACAAGGTGGTTTCGGCGCGGTTTACCGTGCCTGGGATTTGAACCTCAAACATCCCTTTGCATTAAAAGAGAATCTAGACCTCTCCCCCGAATCTGTGCGCCAGTTCGAACGGGAGGCAAGATTTCTGGCAGAGTTACATCACCCTAACCTCCCGCGAGTGATTGATTGTTTTCTTATCCCGGAACAGGGGCAGTATCTGGTTATGGATTTCATCGAGGGAGAGACTTTGGAAGAAAAATTGGATCATTCAGGCGGGGCTTTAACAGAAGACCAGGTTATCCCTTGGATAAATCAGGTCTGCGATGCCTTATCCTTCCTTCATTCCCAGAATCCGCCAGTGATCCATCGTGATGTCAAACCTGCAAACATCAAGATTACCTCAGAGGGCAAAGCCGCATTGGTTGATTTTGGTATCGCTAAAGCTTATTTCGGGCAGATGCAAACCACTCTGGGTGCCCGGGCAGTTACCGAAGGATACTCACCCCCGGAGCAGTACGGATATGGTATTACTGACAACCGCAGTGATATCTATGCCCTTGGGGCAACACTCTACCACGCACTTACAGGACATAGGCCGATTGAATCCGTACAAAGGTCTCTCGGTTCGGACCTACTCCCACCAAAAAGTCTAAATTCTAAAATCTCACGCCGGGTCGAAGCATCCATAATCAAAGCTATGGCTGTTGATGCTAATCGACGATTTCAAAGTGTTCAAGATTTTATTCAAGCGTTGGAATCGCCAATCAATATCCAACCACCAGCTGTTGTGGAAATCAGCCCTTATCAAAATGAGCGCAGCCCCGCTTTCGAAGACAAAATATTTTCCACTGCTCCAAGAATCCCACCTGCCGAGGTTCTTCAAAAACCAGCAAAAAAATCAACGAAAGGGATGATGTACAAAATAGGGATAGCTTTAATAGTCGTTTTATGCCTTATGACAGCCGGTCTGGGGAGCCTTTGGGCATATTTTGGGTACCTGAGTGAAACGACAACGCCATCCCCAACCCTTACAATCCCTGTAGAAAAACTTTCCACTACAGATATTCCCACCCTGGTACCAACGGATGAGCCCGTTCAAACGTCAATCGAGTCGTCCCCTACCTGGACGCCGACTTCAACCAGGACATATACGCCACAACCCCCTACACCTCAGCCCCCGACACCAACAAATACGCCTACCGAAGTTCTTACCAATTGGAACCCTTGTCCTGGTACTTATTTTTCCCGTTTGCATGTTGGTGATAAAGCTTATGTAAGCTATGATCCACCTTGGAGAAATAATGTTCGCTCAAACCCAAGTTTGAGTGCAACGCTGGTTGGAGGCCTGGAACCCGGCGAAGAAATGGAGATAATGGATGGTCCAGTTTGTGCTGATCATATGGTTTGGTGGAAGATTCGCGCCTTGAATAATATCTTGACTGGCTGGACGTCGGAGGGAGATAATGATAATTACTGGCTTGTTCCATTACCCTAATCTCTCATTGAAAATATAAATATAATCAGGGTAAGTTCTTGATGTGGTCTCCATTCGACAGTAAGTGTTGGATGAATCAACCGAAATGATGAAGGATCACTTTTGTCTGTATCCTAACCTTGTTATGGTATAAATAGTATTTGATCAATTCCAATGACCTCAATTCTTAACCTGACTTTAATTCATCTGGTGCGGCAACGGAAACAGGCGGTCGAAATGCCTGGATTATATGCCATGCAGGCACCTTTTCGTGCTGCACGAGGAAGATCGGGAGATACCCTTTTACTACACCTTGCTCTGGATGGTACTTTGACTCTTGGGGATCAGGAACAGCGCAAGTTGGTAAAGAAACTAGCCGGGATATACTTTAAGACCTCAGGTTCTTCGACATTAGCCATGCGAACTGTGGCAGAATGGCTTAATCATTTCCTTGTTGAACGCAACCGGCAAGGAGCAAATCGATTTATCCAATCTGCCGGTTTACTCACGCAGGCGGTTTTCCGAGGTGATCATCTTTACTTGGCTCAATGTGGTCCAACGCATACTTTCTTTGTTACATCAGCTGGTTTGACCCATTATCATATTTCAAACATAGCTTGGCGCGGTTTGGGTTTTACGCGAGTACCGGAAATCCGTTATCACCAGGAAATTGTTAACCCTGGAGATATCCTCCTGATTTCTCCAGATCCCCCACCAGCTTGGGACGACGATCGACTGATCCAGTTGAGAAATTTGTCCCTGGAAGAGATGGTGGATAAGTTATTTGCTCAGATTGAAAATGACTTTGAAGCGGGACTGATGTTCCTGGAACCGGGATCCGGGAAACTGAATATTATTGATCCGGCAACAATTGGAGCACTAAAACTGCATTCTGCTATGGATCGAATTGAGGCAGAGAGTGATGGAAACCAGGATAGAGTGGTCTTCACCGAAGAAATAGAAATTGCTAAAGAAGATGAATCAACAGATCAGGATAATTATTTCCAGGGATTGTTACCGTTCGAAGATATTGATGAAGACGAGTCAGAAACAGCATCATCAGACTCATCCCATCAGGAAGATCTCGCTTCGAAATCGGGAACCCAATCCCGGCATTTACCGGATGAAATCATCCCTGAATCGGATGAGGCAGAAGGAAGTCTTGAGAAATCATCCGGGAATCGAAGCGGTGAGGTCATCCCTCTGGCTGTTCAGGAAATCGAATGGTCAAGACCTGCTGACGATAGAAAAGATCTGGTCATGCCGGATGAAGCACAACCCTCCTTGGGTATCCCAGAAAGTAAAGGGTCCGAGCTACCAAGTTGGGCTTGGAGTCTTGTTGTCGGGGTGCTCCTTATCGGAATCATTGGTCTCGTTTTTTTAATTGGTCAAGGTTTTCCTGGCGTTTCTCCTGGTACTAACGGCATGGTCCAGGTATCTGAGACAATGCCTTTATTGATACTGACGACGAGAATACCTTCTTCTACCCCAATGGCGATAAAGACAAATACTATCTTGCCTCCAACACTTACATCAACACCTCTGCCACTGTCAGCAACTCCAACATCATCACCCACACCGAAGTATCGCATTGGTTCAACCCAGGTCTCTCCAGCAGATAAAATGATCATGGTCTACGTACCGGATGGGATTTTCAATATGGGTGCGAGTGAAGACGATTCGTTTGCCCTTCGTGATGAACGCCCTAAGCATCGTATCAACTTAGGGGCATTTTGGATTGACCAAACTGAAGTAACAAATAGTCAATATGCTCAATGTGTAGAAGATAGAGAATGTCGAATCCCGTATAGCCTGACCTCTTATACCCGAAATCCCTATTACGGGATTTTGGAATTTGCTGATTATCCAGTTATTTTTGTCTCTTGGAATGATGCTCAAGATTATTGCCAGTGGGCTGGGCGCCGTTTGCCGACTGAAGCAGAGTGGGAGAAGGCAGCCCGGGGTGAGAACGAGCAACTCTATCCTTGGGGAGATGATTTGGATTGCGATCTTGCGAATTTCAAAGACTGTCTGGGAGATACGGTGGATGTAAGGAGTTTTCCAGATGGTGCCAGCCTATATGGCGTTTTAAATATGGCAGGGAACGTCTGGGAATGGGTGGCAGATTGGTATTATTTCGCTTATTATGACATTTCTCCTCTCGATTTTCCAACAGGTCCAGAATCAGGTGCTTACCGGGTGATCCGTGGTGGTTCCTGGAACGATGATCCCATCTATCTACGAACTACAAGTCGATACTGGTACTATCCCGATAATGCCCGTTTCAGTGTTGGCTTTCGTTGTGCCATTTCCGAATATCCTTGATAATCGTTTGAGTTGACCCAAGTCGTTTTGGTCGCATAATTACCAAAGAGCTATCTCTTTTACTTTATGACCTCGCAAGAAAATTTATGTTTTTTGGGGGATCACTTGATGGGGGGATGATTATCCTTCCTTTCCTTTTTTATCAACTAGATTCGAAATAGAAGTAAACAAAACTTGACATCCGCTATTTTTCTGTTACAATGTAAATAAATGTTTACATGTGGTGAATTATGAAATTAGCAAATCGGCTGAAGAAAATCCGTCTACGAAATCACCTGACACAGGAAGCCTTAGCTGGAAAGGTCGATGTAACCCGGCAAACGATTATCGCTATCGAGAAAGGGAAATTTGGTCCTACCGTCACCCTTGCTTTGTCTCTCGCCCAGGTGTTAGATGTCTCTGTTGAAGAATTATTCTGGCTGGAACCGGAGGAAAAGAAAGATGAATAAAAAAATGCGATCCTATTACATAAGTCGTGGGGTTTTATCTCTAATTTTTGGATTGGTGATTTATCTTCTCACCCATTCGATATGGATTAGTATCTTGTTCATCATGTTAAACATTGCTGTTTTCACCTACCTTCCACATTCAGGACGTTATAAAGTTAAACCCGAAGGTGGAGTAACGCCTTTAAGACGAGACGAATGGACCCAGATTATCACTGATAAAGCAGGCCGGAATGCCTGGGTAGTCGTTGCATTGATGGGTAGTTTCACCATCCTCTATTTTGGCTTGATCTCCCCTGGTGATGTACCTGTAACCGTTTTAGCAGTCATTATTTTTTCGGGCAATGTGGCTTACTATGGGACAGATTTTTGGTTTCGTCGCTCATAATCTGTAATACAAATCCATCAAAAAAGCTTTCATAGTTAAGGAGCCGTTCTCTGAGCTATGACGATGGGTCAAGTCTCAACAAAGCAGCAGAGCAGGGAGAAAGTAGCAACAGGATACCAGCGTCAAAGACAAATTTGTATATATAATCTGCCGCTCTAAGATCACGGTTGGAAGTAAGGAGTTGATGAACAAACATCCG